>DASXYS010000257.1:0-8008 GCA_036502365.1 Amycolatopsis sp. | reverse complement strand
GCCGACGACATGGAGCGGTTCGGTGTGACCGACGCCGACCTGAAGGCACCCACCGCGACCACCGCCGTGCGGGCGCTGCTGGCCTTCGAGACACAGCGCGCCCTGCGACTGCTCGACGACGGCACCCCACTCGTCGGCCTGCTGCGCGGCTGGGGCCGGCTGGCGGTCGGCGGTTACCTCGCGGGCGGCTTCGCCACCGCCGAGGCCATCGCCGCCGCCGACTACGACGTGCTCGCCGACACTCCTCGACCGAGTAAGCCCACAACTCTCCGGCACTGGGCTGGCCTGTTGGCCGGCCGGGGTGCCGCGTGACCGTCTCGGGGGGACCGTCCATGGATGTGGAAGCCGCATACGCGCGGTGCGAACAGATCACCACCGCCGAGGCCCGCAACTTCTCCTACGGGATCAAGCTGCTGTCGGTGGCCAAGCGCAGGTCGCTGTCCGCCGTCTACGCCTACGCGCGCCGGGTCGACGACATCGGTGACGGCGACGCGCCCGCACAGGAGCGCCTCGCCGGACTGGTCGACGTCCGCGCCCAGCTCAGTGCGTTGGACCGGCCCGGTGACGACCCGGTCCTCGTCGCGCTGTCGGACACAGCGCTGCGCACCGGGCTGCCGATCCCGGCGTTCCACGAGCTGATCGACGGCTGCGAGGCCGACGTGCGCGGCACGCACTACGAGACGTTCGAGGACCTGCACGTCTACTGCCGGTGCGTCGCGGGCTCGATCGGCAGGCTGTCGCTCGCCGTCTTCGGCTGCGCGGACCGGGTCGCCGCGTCGCCGGTGGCCGACGCCCTGGGTGTCGCGCTGCAGCTCACCAACATCATCAGGGACGTGCTGGAGGACCGGCGCAACGGCCGGATCTACCTGCCCGCCGAGGATCTCGCCCGCTTCGGCTGTGCGTTCGACCTGGACGAGCACGGTCGGTTCACCGACGACGAGGACGCACTGACCGCGCTCATCGAGTTCGAGGCCGCCCGCGCCCAGGACTGGTACGTGCAGGGAATGCGGCTGCTGCCGATGCTCGACCGGCGCAGTCGCGCCTGCTGCGCGGCGATGTCCGGCATCTACCAACGGTTGCTCGACCGCTTCATGGCCCGCCCGTGGCTGGTGCTGCGCGACCGCGTTTCCCTACCCGGCTGGGAAAAGGCGGTAGTCGCCGCGCGTTCGCTCGCGGGAGCGACGTCATGACAGGTCGCGTCGTCGTGGTCGGTGGCGGCCTGGCCGGTCTCGCCGCCGCCTGCAAGCTGGTCGGCCGAGGTCACCAGGTCACGCTGGTGGAGGCGCGCGCGAGGCTCGGTGGCGCCACCTTCTCCTTCGACCGCGACGGGCTCGCCGTCGACAACGGCCAGCACGTGCTGCTGCGCTGCTACACCGAGTACCGCGAACTGCTCGACCTGCTCGGCGTCGGCGGTCACATCGACCTCCAGGAACGCTTCAGCATCCCGGTGATCACCAGGGACGGTCGCACCGCTCAGCTTTCCCGCAACAACCTGCCGGCGCCGCTGCACCTCGGGTCCACGCTGGCCGGTTACCGGCTGCTGTCGAAGGCCGACCGGGCCCGCGTGCTGATGGGCGCCGCCCTGATGCGCACGCTCGACCCGGCCGACCCGAAGCTGGACGACCGCAGCTTCCAGGACTGGCTGGTGCGCCACGGCCAGCGGCCCGCCGCGATCGACGCACTGTGGAACCTGATCACGGTGGCGGCGCTCAACACCGACGCCGCCAACGCGTCGCTTGCCTTGTGCGCCATGGTGTTCCGCACCGCGCTGCTGGAGCGGGCCGACGCCGCCGACATCGGCGTGCCGACCCTGCCCCTCGGCGAACTGCACGGCGGCGCCGCCGAGCGCTACCTGACCGAGCGCGGCGCCCGGATACTGCTGCACACCCCGGTCCGGGCCGTCCGCAGGGTCGGCGAGGGTTACGACGTCGCGCTCGACGGGGAGACCCTGTCCGCGGACGCCGTGGTGATCACGGCCCCGCCGGAGCCGACCGCGGCCATCCTGCCGGCCGGCGCGCTGGCCAGGCCCGAACTGCTCGCCGAACTCGGCGGCGCCCCGATCGTCAACGTGCACGCCGTCTACGACCGGCGCGTGACCGAGGCGCCGTTCACCGCGGTGGTCGGTTCGTCGGTGCAGTGGGTGTTCGACCGGACCGCGACCTCAGGTCTGGCCGACGGCCAGTACCTCGCGGTCTCGCTGTCCGCGGCTCAGGAGTGGATCGACACGCCGACCGCCCGGCTGCGCGAGGAGTTCGTGCCCGAACTGGCCCGGCTGTTCCCGGCCGCGCAGCGGGCCGAGGTCACCAGATTCTTCGTCACCCGCGAACGGCGGGCGACCTTCCGCCAGGTTCCCGGCAGCGCGCGCCTGCGCCCAGCGGCGCGAACGCTGTTGCCGGGTTGTGTTCTCGCCGGCGCGTGGACCGCGACCGGATGGCCCGACACGATGGAGGGTGCGGTGCGAAGCGGAAACGAAGCAGCCAGGATCGCGGATACCCGGCTGGCTGGGGTCGCCACTTTGGGGAGTGCGGCGTGACCGGCGGCGACGTACTTGTCTTCGCGGAGGCGCAATCATGACGATGGTGCTCCCGGCCGAGGTCACTGTCGCACGCGACCTGGTCGAGCCCGCGCTGCGGCGGGCCGTGGACGAACTCGCTCCCTCGATGCGCACGATCTCCCGCTACCACTTCGGGTGGGCGGACGCGCAGGGTCGGGACACTCCTGGTGGTGGCGGCAAGGCGCTGCGACCGGCGTTGACCCTGCTCTCGGCCCAGGTCGCGGGCGCCGACGCCTCGGCGGCGGTGCCGGCCGCGGTCGCCGTGGAGCTGGTGCACAACTTCTCCCTGGTGCACGACGACCTGATGGACGGCGACACCGAGCGCCGCCACCGGCCGACCGTCTGGTCGCTCTACGGCGCGCCGAGCGCGATCCTGACCGGCGACGCGATGCTCGCGCTGGCCCAGGAAGTGGTGCTGGACAGCGGTTCCCCGCACGCGATCGCCGCCGGTCGGCTGCTGGCCGAGACCACCCGGCGGCTGATCCACGGGCAGTTCCTAGACGTCGCGTTCGAGCAGCGCGACGACGTCACGCTGCCGGAGTGCGTGACCATGGCGGGTGGCAAGACCGGCGCGCTGCTCTCGGCCAGCGCGGCCATCGGCGCTGTGCTCGCCGGGGCGCCGGCCGCCGTGGTCGGCGCACTGACGCGCTACGGCGAGGAGATCGGCCTCGCTTTCCAGCTGGTGGACGACGTGCTCGGTATCTGGGGCGACCCGGCGGTCACCGGCAAGCCGGTGTTCTCGGACCTGCGGGCGCACAAGAAATCCCTGCCGATCACGTACGCGACCGGGCACGGCGGAGCCACCGCGCGTGAGCTGGCCGGCTGGCTGGCCGGGGCGGAGACCGGTGACGAGACGGAGCTGGCGCGCGTCGCCGGCCTCGTCGAGTCCGCGGGCGGACGGGGCTGGGCCATGGCCGAAGCCGCCCGCCGGGTCGCCGCGGCCGAGGCCGCGATCGCCGGGCTGCCCGCCGGGCCGCGCGCCGAGCTGATCGAAATCGCCCGATTCATCGTCGGCCGGGAGGCGTGATGACCCAGACCGTCCCGGATTCGTCCACTTCGGACTCCGCACCCCAACGATCGGCCGAGGACGCCGTGGCCGCGGGCATCGGCTTCCTGCGCGGCGAGCAGGAAGCCGCGGGCTGGTGGAAGGGCGAGCTGGCCACCAACGTCACGATGGATGCGGAAGACCTGCTGCTGCGCCACTTCCTCGGCATCCTGACCCCGCGAGTGGCCGAGGAGTCGGCGCGATGGATCCGCTCGCAGCAGCGGGCCGACGGCACCTGGGCCACCTTCCCCGGCGGTCCGGCCGACCTGTCGACCACGGTCGAGGCGTGGGTCGCGCTGCGGCTGGCCGGCGACCCGGCCGACGCGCCGTGGCTGGCGCCCGCGGCGGAGTTCGTCCGGGAGCACGGCGGCCTCGAGGGCACGCGGGTGTTCACCCGGATCTGGCTGGCGCTGTTCGGCCTGTGGTCGTGGGACGAGCTGCCGAACCTGCCGCCGGAGCTGATCTTCCTGCCGTCGTGGTTCCCGCTCAACGTCTACGACTTCGCCTGCTGGGCCCGGCAGACGATCGTGCCGCTCACCGTCGTCGCGACGCTGAAGCCGGTGCGGCAGCTGCCGTTCGGCGTGGACGAGCTGCGGGCCGGGAAGCAGCCGCGGAAGACGGCGCCGCCGTGGACCTGGGACGGGGTGTTCCAGCACCTCGACACCGCACTGCACGCCTACGCCAAGCTGCCGTTCAACCCGGTCCGCAAGGTCGCGCTGCGCCAGGCCGCGGAGTGGATCCTGGCGCGGCAGGAGGCCGACGGGTCGTGGGGCGGCATCCAGCCGCCGTGGGTGTACTCCATCCTCGCGCTGCACCTGCTCGGCTACCCGCTGGACCACCCGGCGCTGAAGGCCGGGCTCGACGGGCTCGACGGGTTCACCATCCACGAGGAGACCGCCACCGGCCGGGTCCGGCGCCTGGAGGCCTGCCAGTCCCCGGTGTGGGACACCGCGCTGGCCATGACCGCGCTGCTCGACGCGGGCGTCTCCCCCGGCGACGAGTCACTGGTCAAGGCCGGGGAATGGCTGCTGGGCGAGGAAATCCGGGTGCCCGGCGACTGGACGGTGCGCCGCCCGTCGGTCGAGCCCGGCGGGTTCGCCTTCGAATTCGCCAACGACGGGTACCCGGACACCGACGACACCGCCGAGGTCGTGCTCGCGCTGCGGCGGCTGGGCAAGCCGGACCACCTGCGGCTGCGCGGCGCGGTCGACCGCAGCGTCGAGTGGCTGGAGGGCATGGTGTCCCGCGACGGCGGCTGGGGCGCGTTCGACGCCGACAACACCCGGGTGCTCGCGACGAAGCTGCCGTTCTGCGACTTCGGCGCGGTGATCGACCCGCCGTCCGCGGACGTCACCGCGCACGTCGTCGAAATGCTGGCGGCCGAAGGGAAAACCGGCACCCGCGAGTGCCGCCGCGGCGTGCGGTGGCTGCTGGACCACCAGGAGCCCGACGGCTCGTGGTTCGGCCGCTGGGGCGCGAACTACGTGTACGGCACCGGCGCCGCCGTGCCCGCGCTGGTCGCCGCCGGAATGCCCGGCTCCGACCCGCGGATCCGCCGCGCCGTGACCTGGCTGGCCGAGCACCAGAACACCGACGGCGGCTGGGGCGAGGACCTGCGCTCCTACCGAGACCCCGCGTGGGCCGGGCGAGGCGAGTCGACGCCGTCGCAGACCGCGTGGGCGCTCCTGGCCCTGCTCGCGGCCGGCGAACGGGACTCCGAGGCGACCGTGCGCGGCGTGCGCTGGCTGGTCGAACGGCAGCGCGCGGACGGCGGCTGGGACGAGGAGCAGCACACCGGCACCGGCTTCCCCGGCGACTTCTACCTGTCCTACCACCTCTACCGCGTGGTGTTCCCGCTGTCCGCGCTGGGCCGGTACGTGCGGAGCGGCTCGTGACCACGCCCCTTGTGAGTGTCTACGACGGTTCTAACCGTCCTAAACACTCACGACTATGGAGCAGCTCGTGACGCGGGCGGTGCTCTGCGCGCCGCTGCGGATCGAGCAGGCCGCGTTGCGCGCGGCCCGGCGGGAGCTGCCCACCGTCCACACCGGACTCGGCCCGCGCCGGGCGGCGGCCGCCGCGGCGCGGCTCCCGGCCGGTCCGCGGATCGTCGCCGGGATCGGCGGTGGGCTCGTCCCGGAGGTCCGGCCCGGCGACCTCGTGGTGGCCGACGAGGTCCGCGGCCCGGACGGGGCCGTGCCGGTGCCGTCCGCTCCCCTGCTGGCCGGCGCGCTGCGACAGCTCGGCCTGACCGTCCATATCGGACCCGTGCTGGGCAGCGACCATGTCGTCACCGAGCGGGAACGCGCGGAGCTGGCCGGAACCGGCGCACTCGCCGTCGACATGGAGTCACATCGGCTGGCGGCGGCGGGCGAGCCGTTCGCCGTCGTCCGGTCCATCGTGGACACCGCGGGCGCGCCGCTGCTGCGGGGCGCCACACTCGGAAACGGCCTGGCCGGGCTGCGCAGCCTGCGCGCGGCGGTCCCGGCGCTCACCGCGTGGGCCGCGGCCACCGGAGGCCGCCACGTGCTGCTGGCCGGGCCGCGTTCGTTCTGCGCCGGGGTGGAGCGGGCGATCGACATCGTCGAGCGCGCGCTGGACCGCCACGGCGCGCCCGTGTACGTACGGCGCCAGATCGTCCACAACACCCACGTGGTGCGGCAGCTTCAGGAGCGCGGCGCGGTGTTCGTCGACGAAGTGGCCGAGGTGCCGGAAGGCTCGACGCTGGTGCTCGCCGCGCACGGCGTGACCCCCGCGGTCCGCCGTGACGCCGCCGGCCGCGGGCTCGCGGTGATCGACGCGACCTGCCCGCTGGTGACCAAGGTGCACAACGAAGTCCGCCGTTACAGCGGGCGCGGCGACACGGTGTTCCTCATCGGGCACGCGGAGCACGAGGAGGTGGAAGGGACCGTCGGGGAGGCGCCCGAAGACGTGGTGGTGGTCGGCGACGTCGCGGCCGCGCGCACCGTCACCGTGCGGGACCCCGCCCGCGTCGCCTACACCATGCAGACCACGCTGGCGCTGGACGAGGCCGAGGAGATCGCGGCCGTGCTGCGCGAGCGGTTCCCCGGGCTTTCCGCGCCCCGTAAGGACGACATCTGTTACGCCACCACGAATCGGCAGCAGGCCCTGCGCGCGATCGCCCGCGAAACGGACCTGGTGCTGGTGGTGGGCTCCGGCACCTCGTCGAACTCCCGCCGCCTGGTGGAGGTGGCCGAACGCGAAGGCACCCCGGCCGTGCTCGTGGACGGCGCCCTCGACCTGGACCTGCGCCGCCTCGCCGGCGTCCGCACGATCGGCCTCACCGCGGGCGCTTCGGCCCCGCCGCACCTCGTGGACGAGGTCGTGGCGGCGCTGGGCGGGCTGGGGCCGGTGACCGTCGCCGAACGACGGCTGACGGAGGAGCAAATCACTTTCACTCTACCTCGGGAGGTGCTCTGAGCGATGGCCATGCCGTTGCGTCAGTCCGTCCGGCTGGGCGGCTACCTGATGAAGCAGAAGGTCCTGCGGAAGGAGAAGTTCCCGCTGCTGGTCGAGCTGGAGCCGCTGTTCGCCTGCAACCTCAAATGCGCGGGCTGCGGCAAGATCGAGCAGCCGCACACGTTGCTCAAGCAGCGGATGCCGGTGGAGCAGGCGGTCGGCGCCATCGAGGAGAGCGGTGCGCCGATGGTGTCGATCGCGGGCGGTGAGCCGCTGATGCACCCGAAGATCGACGAGATCGTGCAGCAGCTGCTGGACCGCCGCAAGATCGTCTTCCTCTGCACCAACGCCCTGCTGCTGCCCAAGCACATCCACAAGTTCAAGCCGCACCACAACTTCGCCTGGATGGTGCACATCGACGGCCTGGAAAAGCGCCACGACGAGTCGGTGCGCAAGGCCGGCGGCTTCCAGGCCGCGGTCGACGCGATCAAGCTGGCCAAGGAGAAGGGGTTCCGGGTGATGACGAACACGACCTTCTTCGACGGCGACTCCGCCGAGGACGTGGTCGGTGTGCTCGATTACCTGAACGAGCTGGGCGTGGACAACATGCAGATCTCGCCCGCGTACGCCTACGAGAAGGCGCCGGACCAGGATCACTGGCTCGGCGTGCAGGCGACGCGGGAGCTGTTCGCCAAGGCGTTCGGCGGCGGCAACCGGAAACGCTGGCGCCTCAACCACTCCCCGGTGTTCCTCGACTTCCTCGAGGGCAAGCGGGAGCTGGAGTGCACGCCGTGGGGCATCCCGTCCTACTCGCTGCTCGGCTGGCAGCGCCCGTGTTACCTGCTCGACGACGGTTACGCGAAGACCTACAAGGAGCTCATCGAGGAAACCGACTGGGACAAGTTCGGCCGCGGCAAGGACCCCCGCTGCGACAACTGCATGGCCCACTGCGGCTACGAACCGACCGCGGTGATCGCCACGCTGGGCTC
>DASXYS010000256.1:0-12081 GCA_036502365.1 Amycolatopsis sp. | reverse complement strand
CGTTACCGGTCCGGGGACTCGCTGCCGCCCTGCTGCTCGGCGAGGAAGCGCTCGAACTGCGAGCCCAGCTCCTCCGCCGTGGGCATGTGCTCCTTGGACTCCGCCAGCAGGCTGTCGTGCGCGGCGGCCTCGACGAACGTGTCGTACTGGCGCTCCAGCGCGCGCACCACGTCGGCGACCTCGTCGGACTCCGAGACCTGGCGGTCGATCTCCGCGGTGGCCACTTCGGCGGCCGTGCGCAGTTCGCCGTCGGGGAGGTTCAGGCCGGTCGCGCGGCCGAGGGCTTCGAAGACCTTCAGCGCGGCCGACGGGTAGGCCGACTGGGCCAGGTAATGCGGCACGTGCGCGGCGAAGCCCATCGCGTCGTGGCCCAGCTCGCCGAGGCGCAGCTCGATCAGCGCCGCGACGCTGCCGGGCACCTGCATGCGGTTGGGCAGCGGCTGGTGGTCGCCCACCAGCTCACCGCGTGTCGCGTGGGCCGTGACACCCAGCGGACGTGTGTGCGGGGTGCCCATCGGGATGCCGTGGTAGCCCACGGTCAGCCGCACGCCCCAGCGTTCCACCAGCTGCTTCACCGCGGTGGCGAAGCGCTCCCAGTCGTGGTCCGGCTCCGGGCCGGACAGCAGCAGGAACGGCGTGCCGTCGGTGTCGTGCATCAGCCGGACCGTCAGCTCGGGCGCCTCGTAGTCCTCCCAGTGGTCCACCGCGTAGGTCATCGGCGGGCGCCGGGAGCGGTAGTCGATCAGCCGGTCGACGTCGAAACGGGCGATCACGCGGCCCTTGACCTCGTTGGTCAGGTGCTCGGTGACCAGCCGGCCGGTGGACCCCGCGTCCATGAAGCCTTCGAAGAAGTGCAGGAGCACGGCTCCGGACAGGTCGGGGACGTCCGAATCCACCTCGTACAGTTCCTCGGGATCGAACCCCACCGGAATCCTCCTGCTGCTCGCTGTCGTACACGGACGTATCGGAGTCCAACGCGGCACGACCGCGATTCCATCCCACCCACGTGGCCGAAATAGTAACGCCATGCACTCACCCGGGGCCCGGATCGGGGCATGATGACACTTGTCGTGGCCATATCTTCACGGAGTCAGGCACGCTGAGCAGGTGACCGTAGAGAACACCAGCACGTTGCGCCTGCGTCTGCGCCCGCCGGCGCACCGGGTGAGCCGCAAAGCCGTCGGCCAGTGGACGGTGTCCGCGGCGATCGGCTGGATCGTCGTGATCGGCGTGCAGGCGGTGGTGGTGGCGACCAGCGACGACCCGCCGTCGTGGCTGTCCGTGACGCTGACGATCTGCTGCGTGCTCGCCGCGGTACACCTGATCGTGATGCCGCAGTGGCGCTACCGCGTGCACCGCTGGGAGGTCACCGGCGAAGCGGTGTACACGCAGTCCGGCTGGCTGAAGCAGGAGTGGCGCATCGCGCCGATCTCGCGGATCCAGACCGTGGACCTCGAGCGCGGGCCGATCGAGCAGCTGTTCGGGCTGGCCAAGATCACCGTGACCACGGCGTCGGCCGCCGGGCCGCTGCACATCTCCGGGCTCGACCACGAGCGCGCGGTGGCGCTGGCCGACGAGCTGACCCGTACCACGCAGGCCTCCCCCGGCGACGCGACATGACCGGCGTGACCACCGCGGAGACCTTCCCGACCATCCCGGACGCGGGCGACGAGGGCACGACCGGTGCCCCGTGGCACCGGCTCGACCGCCGCATGCTGCTCATCCGCCCGGTGCTGGACGTGGTGAGGTCGCTGCCCCTGCTGGTCGGCACGCTGGTGCTGGGGCACGGCAATGGCTGGCAGTGGATCGGGCTCGTCGCGACCGCGGTGACCGTGTCCGTCGGCATCTCGCACTGCCTCACCTCGCGCTACCGCGTCACCGCGACGCAGGTCGAGTGGCACACCGGGCTGCTGCTGCGCAAACAGCGCGCCGTGCCACGCGACCGGATCCGCACCGTGGACGTGATGTCGGAGCCGAAACACCGGCTGTTCTCCCTCGCGGCCGTGCGGATCGGCACCGGCCGGCACTCGCACGGCAAGGGGCCGGGCAAGGACGAGCTGGTGCTCGACGCCGTCACCGGCGCGGAGGCCCAGCGGCTGCGAACCCTTCTACTGCACCGGAAACCCGTCGAAGCAGCGAGCGCCGAAGCCGGTCCGCCGGAGCGGCTGGTCGCGGCCGTCGACAAGCGGTGGCTGCGGTACGCGCCGTTCACGCTGTCCGGTATCGCCGTGGTCGGCGCGATCGTCGGCACGCTGTACCACTTCGTGCACGAGCTGCACCTGGACCCGCTGCGCTACGGGCCGCTGCGCGAGCTGGCCCAGCAGTACACCGCCGCGCCGACGTGGCTGGTCGTGCTGCCCACGGCCGTCGGGCTGCTGCTGGTGGTGGCGGCACTGTCGATCGGCGGCTACGTGCTGTCGTTCTGGAACTTCCGGCTCACCCGCGAAGACGGCGGCACGCTGCACATCCGGCGTGGCCTGGTCACCACCAGGTCGGTCTCCATCGAGGAGGAACGGCTGCGCGGCGTCGAGGTGAAGGAACCGTTGCCGCTGCGGATGGTGGGCGGCGCGAAGTGCGTCGCGGTGGCGGCCGGGCTGCGCGAGGGCAAGGGCGCGGACAAGGGCGGCGGGCTGCTCCTGCCGCCGGCCCCGATCGGGCGGGTGCACGAAGTGGTGGCGGACGTGCTGGGCGAGGACCTCGCCGCCGTCCCGCTCGTGCGCCACCCCCGCCGGGCGCTGACGCGGCGGCTGACCCGCGCCGTGACCGGGGTGCTGCTGCTCGCCGCCGCGCTGTTCCTGTTGGCGTGGATCGATTTCCTGCCCGCGTGGCCGTGGCAGGCGGCGCTGGTGCTGCTGCCGTTCGCGGTGCTCGTGGGCTGGGACCGCTACCGGACGCTGGGCCACGCGCTGGCGGGCCGGTACCTGGTCACGCGCTCGGGCTCGCTGGCGCGCACGACAGTCGCCGTCCGCCGAGACGGGCTGACCGGCGTGGTCGTGCACCGCTCGTTCTTCCAGCGGCGGGCCGGCCTGATCACGGTGGTGGCGCCGATCGCCGCGGGCAAGGGGCACTACCACGTGGTGGACGTCGACGAGACCGCCGGACTCGCGCTCGCCGACCGCACCGTGCCGGGGCTGCTGAGCCCCTTCCTCGTCGCCGAATCCTGAAGCCGTTTCCGGGCCGTCGATAGCAGTTCCGCGCACTCGTCGCGCGCGGTAGGAATGGTTCATGACCCGTCTTGCCCGTCCTGACGACCTGCCCGTGCTCCGCGAACTCGAACGGGCCGCGGGTGTGCTGTTCCGGGACGTCGGCATGGCGAAGATCGCCGACGACGAGCCGTGGTCGATCGAGGAGCTGGCGCCGTTCCAGACGGATGGGCGGTGCTGGGTCACCGAGGACGATGGGCGTGCGGTCGCGTACCTCATCGCGGAGGTGGTGGACGGCCGTGGGCACATCGAGCAGGTTTCGGTGCGGCCGAGCCACGCCCACCGTGGGCTGGGGCGCGAGCTGATCGAGACGGCGGACGAGTGGGCCGGCCGGCTCGGGCTGCCCGCGCTGACCCTCACCACGTACACCGAGGTGCCGTGGAACGCGCCCTACTACGCGCGGCTCGGGTTCCGCGTCCTGCCGAGCGCGGAGCTGGGCCCCGAGCTGCGGGAAATCCGCGCCACGGAGATCTCGCGCGGCCTCGACGAGTGGCCGCGCGTGGCCATGATCCGCAACCGCTGACCTGCCGTTTTACCCACCCGGGCGACTTGGGTCGCCCGCGCGGGGGACCCGATTTGCGGGCCGATTCGAACACGTGTTCTACTGGTCGAGCCGGTCCCGGAGGGGGAAGCTCCGCGGGCCGGCTCCCACTACGAGGAGGCAGCGTGGCGGTCAAGATCACCCACCTCACCAACGGCCAGCAGGTCCGCTTCGCCAACGCGGACGGCGCCCGCCGATACGCCGAGATCATGGGCGGCGGCATCGACAAATGGGACTTCACCGTGGTCCCTGGCGAGACCGGGCTGCCGCAGCTGTCGGGGGCGGTCGTCAACGTTCCGGTGTGGCGGATGACTTCCCGGTAAGGCGGAGCGCGCGGTCCCGATCGGGCGCGGCCGGGCCTGGCCGAGCGGAATCCCTTGTACGGCCGGGAATCCGTGCTCACTGTCCAGGGTTTGAACCACGAGCCGGAGCCAGGTCCTGGAGGCCGACGACCCGCAGAAGTTCGAGGCGCTCGTACGTCTCCGTGCCGGGCTGCGCCGAATGCACGATGAGCTGCTGGCTGTGGCCGTCGCTGAGCAGTACCTCGCAGTCGAGGTCGAGGGCGCCGACCACCGGGTGCAGGAAACTCTTCGGCGAAGGCCGGCGGACTACGACGTCGTGGGACTCCCACAGCACCTCGAATTCCGTTGACGCAGCACGGAGTTCGGCCACCAGGGCGGCCGGGCCGGGGTCGTCGGGGCGGGCCGCGGCGACTGCGCGCAGGCTCGCCACATGCGCGCGGGCGTGCTGCTCGTGCTTCTCGGGCGGGGCCAGGTCCCGTGCGCCCGGCACCAGAAACCAGCGGCGGATCATGTTCGTCCCAGTGTGGTCGCCGGTCAGTGCCACGGACATGGCGTTCTGCGCGAGCAGTTCGCCCCAGTCGCTCAGCACCGAGGCCGGCAGGTCGTGCAGGCGATCCAGGATCAGCAGCAGTCCGGGGCGGACGTGGTCCGAGGAACCGCCGGGCCGCGGCGGCTCGTCGCCCGCCAGGTGGAACAAGTGGTCGCGCTCGACGTCGGTGAGCCGCAGCGCACGAGCGAGGGCAACCAGCATCTGGCGCGACGGGTGGGAGCCGCGGCGCTGCTCCAGGCGCGTGTAGTAGTCCGCGGACATCCCGGCCAGCTGCGCCACCTCCTCGCGGCGAAGGCCCGGGGTCCGTCGCCGCGCACCCGCACTCAGGCCCACGTCGGACGGGCTCAGTCGAGCGCGAGCGCGGCGCAGGAAGTCGGCGAGTTCGATTCGGTCCACGGTGCCATGATCCCCCGCGCCCGGACGCGTATCCAGGGAGAGCAAGTCCCTGGACAACCGCGTCTCTCCCGCCGCTCCCGCGTTTGCCCCACGGTGGACCCATGGTTACGAAGACGAGGAGGCAGCCGTGCTGACATTGGTGACGGGAGCGACCGGCCAGGTCGGGCGCCGGTTCGTGCCGCGCCTGCTGCAGAGCGCGGCACCAGGCGACGAGGTACGGGTACTGGTCCGGGACGCGGCGCGCGGCGAACAGTTCGCCGAACTCGGCGCCCAGGTGGTGATCGGCGACCTGCGCGACGCGGAAGCGCTCGGCAAGGCGACGGCAGGCGTGGACTCGGTGGTGAACGTCGCCGCCGCGTTCCGCGGGGTGCCGGGCGAGGAGGCGCGTGCGGTCAACCGGGATGCGGCCATCGAACTCGGCCGGGCCGCGGTGGTCTCCGGGGTGGGACGATTCGTGCAGGTCAGCACCGGACTTGTATACGGCTCGGGACGCGGCCGGGCGCTGGTCGAGGACGACGAGACAGTGCCGGGCGACCATCTCTGGGGCGCCTACCCCGAGTCCAAATGGGAGGCCGAGCTTGCGCTCAAGGCGATGGACGGCCTCGGCGACCTGCGCATCGGACGGTTGCCGTTCGTCTACGGGGACGGCGATCCGCACCTGGGCGACGTGATGCAGTGGGCGCCGACCTGGCCCGCCATGCAGCGCCTGCACATGGGCCACCACCTGGACGTGGCGCAGGGCCTGCAGCGGCTGCTCTACGCACCCGGGGCGCAGGGCGTTTACAACATCGCCGACGACGCCCCGGTCACCATGGCCGACCTCTTCCAGTTCCACGGCCTGGAGGTGCCGCCGGAGGCGTACGCCAAGGAAACCCCGGACCCGTGGCACAGCGTGATGTCGACGACCCGGATCCGCCGCGAACTGGGCTACCGCCCGCTGGTCCCGTCGGTGTGGACGGCGCGGGAAGCCGGCCTGCTGTAACCGGGGCCGGCCGCCACCAGGGGACGGTGGCGGCCGGCTCGGGGCTCAGGACTTCAGCCGGTCCAACGCCTTCGGCAGCGCGGCGGCCAGCAGGTCCAGCTCCGGCTCCGCGGCGATCAGCGGCGGGGACACCACGATGCCCTTGGCCACCGGACGGACCAGCACGCCCTCGTCACGGATCAGGCGCTGGAGGCGGCCCGGCGCGCCCGGCTCGGCCGCGAGGGTTTCCGGGCTCAGCTCCACCGCGGCGAGAAAGCCCAGTCCGGCGCGGACTTCGCCGACCAACGGGTGGACGGCGGCATCCGCGAGGGCGGCGGCGAGCGGCTTCTCCAGTTCGCGGCCCCGGGGAATGAGATTGTCGCGCTCGTAGATGTCCAGGGTGGCGTTCGCGGCGGCGCAGGCGACCGGGTGGCCCGAGTACGTCGGGCCGTGGCGCAGCACCGGGGCGCCGGGCTCACCGGTGAAAAACGGCTCCGCGACGTGGGGTGCGACCAGCAGCGCGGCCAACGGCACGGTCCCGCCGGTGATGCCCTTCGCGGTGGTGATCAGGTCCGGCTGCACGGCCCAGCGGTCGATGCCGAACCAGGTGCCCAGCCTGCCGAACGCGGCGATCACGCAGTCCGCCACGAACAGCACGTCGTGGCGGCGGCAGATCGCCGCGACCTCCTCGATGTAGCCCTCCGGCGGCAGCAGCACGCCGCCCGCGCCGATCACCGGCTCGCAGAAGAACGCGGCCACCCGGTCGGCGCCGAGCCGTTGGATCTCGGCCTCCAGCGCCGCAGCGCTGTCGTACGCGATGTGCGAGAAACCTTCCAGCAGCGGCCCGAAACCCTGGGCGTTCACGGTGATCCCGCCGACGGCCGTGCCGAAGCCGTGGGTGCCGTGGTAACCCTGCACCCGGCCGATCACGTGAGTCTTCGACGGCCGCCCGGTGTTCGCGAAGTACGCGCGGGCGATCTTCACCGCCGTGTCCACCACATCGCCGCCGCCGGAACCGAGGAACACCTTGGACCCCGGCGTCGGCGCCAGCGCGGACAGCCGCGAAGCCAGCTCCAGCGCCGGCTCGTTCGCGTAGTAGCCGAAGAGGTTGTACGAGTCGAGCTTCTCAAGCTGAGCCGTCACGGCGCGGGTGATTTCCGGCCGTCCGTGGCCGAAGTTGGCGTACCAGAGCGAAGCGGTCGCGTCGAAGTACTTCCGGTCCGCGTCGTCCCAGACGTACGAGCCCTCGCCGCGGGTGATGATCATGCGGTCGCCGTCCACGGCGCCCATGTCCGCGAACGGGTGCCACAGGGGGTTCTGCGGCTGGGGGTTGTGCGGCTGGTCGGCCATCTCGTTCCTCCTCGAAATCGGGGCCACGTCAGAACTCCGCGATCTCCGCCGCGGAGTAGCCCAGCTCGGCCAGCACCTCGGCGGTGTGCTGGCCCAGCGTCGGCGGCGCGGACGTCGGCCGCGGCTGGGTGTCCGACGCCTTGATCGGGAACCCGTTGCCGAGATAGGTCCCGACGGTCGGGTGCGGCAGCCGCACGACCTGGTCCCGCTCGGCCGCCCACGGGTCGGCGTACACGTCGTCGATGTCGTTGATCGGCGCGGCCGGAATGCTTGCCGCGTCGAACGTCTTCATCCAGTCCTCGACGGTACGCGTCACCAGCACCTCGCCCAGCCGCGCGTTCAGCTCATCGCGGTTCGCTGCGCGCGCGGCGTTGCCGGCGAACTTCGGGTCCTCGGCGATGTCCAGCTCCAGCACCCGGCACAGCGCGCGCCACAGCTTCTCGCTGCCGATCGCGACGATCAGCCAGCCGTCGGACACGTGGTACGCCTGGTACGGGACGATGCTGGGGTGCGCCGAGCCCATCCGGCGCGGCCGCGGCGCGTCGTAGAAGTGCGCGCCGGCGGCGTAGACGTGCCAGGCGAGCTGGGCGTCGAGCAGCGAGACGTCGAGGTACTGGCCGCGCCCGGTGGTGTGCCGGGCCTGCAACGCCATCAGCACGGCGATGATCGCCCAGGTGCCCGCGTTGAGGTCGGCGACGGGCAGGCCGACCTTCGCGGGCGCGCCGTCCGGCTCGCCGGTCAGCCCCATCACGCCGCCCATCGCCTGCGCGACGAGGTCGTAGCCCGGCCGGTCGCGGTACGGCCCGGTCTGGCCGAACCCGGTGATCGACACGTGGATCAGCCGCGGGTTCAGCGCCGACAGCTCGGCGTAGGACAGGCCCCACTTCTCGAGCGTGCCCGGGCGGAAGTTCTCCACGAGCACGTCGGCGTCCGCCAGCAGGCGGCGGACGGCTTCGCGGCCGCGCTCGCTCTTGAGGTCGAGCACGATCCCGCGTTTGTTCCGGTTCGCCGCGAGGAAGTACACCGCCTCGTCCCCCTCGCCGACGAACGGCGGACCCCACAGCCGGGTGTCGTCGCCGTGCCCCGGCGGCTCGACCTTGACCACGTCCGCGCCCATCTCGCCGAGGTACTGCGTGCAGTACGGCCCGGCGAGGATCCGGGAGAGATCGACGACCTTGATCCCGTCGAGTGGACGGACCTCGGGCATGCACGTCTCCTCGCGATCGGGGCTTGATCTCCTTTCTACCTCGCGAAGCCCGGATTCCCTACCAACGGCCGCTTGACGACGAACCTGTGCGTGATGTTGATTGTTGAGTGAGTTTGTGCAGAGTTGCGCACTCCTGGAGGAATCTATGCGTCGTCTTGTGGGTCTGATGGCCGCCAGTGTGCTGGCCGCGGGCTTGACCACCGCCTTCACCATCCCGGCCGCCGTGGCCACCCCGGCCGCCGCCCCGGCCCCCTTCGCCGCCCAGCAAACCGCCGGCGCATTGCCGCCGATGGGCTGGAACAGCTGGAACAAGTTCGGCTGCAACATCAACGAGGAGCTGATCCGCGAGACCGCGGACGCCATCGTCAGCTCCGGCCTGAAGGACGCCGGCTACCAGTACGTCAACATCGACGACTGCTGGGCCGAGCACGACCGCAACGCCGAGGGGAAGTTCGAGCCCAGCCACGCGCGGTTCCCCGGCGGTATCAAGGCCCTCGCCGACTACGTGCACACGAAGGGCCTGAAGCTCGGCATCTACACCAGCGCGGGCACGATGACCTGTGCACAGACCATGCCCGGCGGGCTGGACCACGAGGACGTCGACGCGCAGACGTTCGCGGACTGGGGCGTCGACTACCTCAAGTACGACAACTGCAACCAGGTGCCCGGGACGGCGGACACCCAGCAGGAGTACATCGACCGCTACAGCCGGATGCGCGACGCGCTGAAGGCGACCGGGCGGAACATCGTCTACAGCCTGTGCGAGTGGGGCCAGCAGAGCCCGTGGGAGTGGGGCGCGAGCGTCGGCCACCTGTGGCGCACGACCGGCGACATCTCCGACAACTTCGCCAGCATGCTGTCGATCGTCAAGCAGAACGCGCCGCTGGCCGACGCCGCCGGGCCGGGCCACTGGAACGACCCGGACATGCTCGAGGTGGGCAACGGCGGCATGACCGACGCCGAGTACCGCAGCCACTTCTCGCTGTGGGCGGAGATGGCGGCGCCGCTGCTGGCCGGCACCGACCTGCGCAACCCGTCGCAGGCGACGCTCGACATCCTCGAGAACAAGGACGTGATCGCGGTCGACCAGGACCCGCTGGGCAAGCAGGGCAGGGTCATCTCCAACACGGACGGCCACTGGGTGTTCGCCAAGCCGCTGGCCAACGGCGACGTGGCCGTGGCGCTGTTCAACGAGAACGCGGCCGCCGCGCCGATCTCCACGACGGCCGCGGCCGCCGGGCTGCCGCAGAGCAGCGGCTACGCCCTGCACGACCTGTGGGCCAAGACGACGACCGGGACGACCGGCACGGTGGCCGCCAACGTCCCGGGCCACGCCACCGTGATGTACCGCGTGGCCGCCGACCCGAACTGGCAGAGCTACCCGCCGGCCACGATGATGTCGGCGACGGTGAAGGCGCCGGCGTCCGGGGCCGACGGCGACTACGTCATCCCGGGCAAGCCGTTCACGATCACCGGCTCGGTGTCGAACTACGGCGGCGTCAGCGGCGCGGGCGCGACGCTCAAGCTCGTCGGGCCGACGTCCTATGACGGCGTCGCCTACGAGGCCGAGGCGGCGGCCAACACCCGCAACGGCGCGGTCCGCCAGTCGTCCTGCGGCGGCTGCTCGGGCGGCCAGAAGATCGGCTTCATCGGCAACGGCGCGGCGAACTGGGTACGGCTGAACGGCGTGTCGGCGCCGGCGGCCGGCACCTACGCCGTCACGGTGTGGGCCGCCGTCTCGGGCACCCGCTCGCTGTTCTTGAGCGTGAACGGCGGCGCCGGGATCGAGCTCCCGTTCACCGGGACGAGCTTCGACTCGCCCGTGCCGGTGACGGTGAACGTCCCGCTCGTGGCCGGCGCGAACACGCTCCGCTTCTCCAACGACACGGCCTTCGGCCCGGACCTCGACCGCGTCGTGCTCGGCGGCGGCACGAACCCGTCCGGCTGGACGATCTCGCCGACCGACCCGGTGACCACGCCGCAGCTCGGCGCCGGCCAGACGCTGAGCGTCGACTGGACGGTCACGCCGCCCAAGGACGCCGGCCCCGGCGCGTACCACTTCGAGGTCGACGGCCGGCTGGGCGACCAGACGTACACGGCGCCGGTCACGGTGATCGTGCCCACGGCGCAGCTGCAGACCGGCTACCTGTCCGACCAGCCGTGGCTGGAGTCCCAGAACTTCTGGGGCCCGGTGGAGCGCGACGCCTCGAACGGCGAGCAGGCCGCGGGCGACGGCCACACCATCACCATCGGCGGGCGGACGTACGCCAAGGGGCTCGGCGTCCACGCGCTGTCGGACATCCTCTTCTACAACGGCGGGCACTGCAGCTCGCTGACGTCCGACGTCGGCGTGGACGACGAGAAGACCGGCGCCGGCAAGGTCGACTTCCAGGTCTGGGCCGACGGCCGCGAGCTGGCCGACAGCGGGCCGGTCACCTGGCAGGACGCGCCGAAGACGCTCACGGCCAACATCGGCAACACGGACTTCGTCCACCTGATCGTCACCAACTCGGACGACGGGACGACGAACGACCACGCCGACTGGGCGGGCGTGCAGGTGACCTGCGGCGGCCAGACGTCGGTGACCGGGCCGGTGGTCGGCGGGACGGTCCCGGCCACGCTGTCGCTGACGCTCGGTCCGGCGGCGTCCTTCGGGCCGTTCACGCCCGGCGCCGACGGGACCTATACCGCGCAGAGCACGGCGGACGTCGTCTCCAGCGCGGGCAACGCGCTGCTCACGGTCAGCGACCCGGACACCGCGCATCCGGGCCATCTGGTCAACGGGGCGTACGTCCTGGCGCAGCCGCTGCAGATGCGGGCGACCGACGCGGACACCATGGGTACAGCCTTCAACCCGATCGGGGCGAGCTTCAACCTGCTGAGCTGGAGCGGTCCGGTGTCGCACGACGCCGTGCGGCTGGAGTTCCAGCAGGCGATCGGGGCGAGCGAGCCGCTGCGCACGGGCGCCTACGGCAAGACGCTCACCTACACGTTGTCGACGACACAGCCGTAGTACGGCGGGCCGCCGCGCGAGCATCAAACTCCTCCGGTGCTCGCGCGGCCTCGCCGCCGTCTCAGGCCGGCGTCTGGGCCAGCACCGTGCCGAGCTTGTCGAGCAGCTCGGCCGTGCCGTGCTCGCGCTGGGCGGCCGTCTCGAGGCCGTCGAGGAACGCGCCGTGCTCGGTCAGTGTGAGCCGGGTGCCGGCGCCGTCGGCGGCGAGCTCGACGGTCGCGACGGAGACGGACATGATCCGGTCGTCGACGTACATGTCGGTTGTGTAGACGATGCGCTCGTCGGCGACGATGTCGCGGTAGGTCGCGGCGTAGCGGTAGAACGGGCCGCCGTCCGGGCCGCCGCCGTTGGTCTCGCGGCCGCCGACCCGGAAGTCGAGGCTGAAGTCGACGCCGCCGAACCACTGCGCCTTCGCCTCCGGGTCGGCCCAGGCCGCGAAGACCCGGCCGGGCGGTGCGTCGTAGGTGCGCTCGAGGACGAACGTGCCGTGCTCAACTGAGGTCATGTCTGGCTCCCTTCGTCGGCGAGGAAGTCGCCGAGTCGGTCGAGGCGGCGCTC
>DASXYS010000255.1:0-14995 GCA_036502365.1 Amycolatopsis sp. | reverse complement strand
GATTCGCGCGCGAGGTGAGCGTGTCGCCCACGCGCAGCTGCGAGACGTCCTTGACGCCCGTGATCACGTAGCCCACCTCGCCGGCCGAGAGGCCCTCCACGGGAGTCATGCGCGGGCCGAAGAAGCCGATGTCGTCGATGTCTGCCTGGGTGCCGGTCTGCATCGCCTTGATCGCCTCGCCCTTGCCCAGCCGCCCGTCGACCACGCGGACGTAGGCGATCACGCCGCGGTACTGGTCGAACTCCGAGTCGAAGATGAGCGCACGGGCCGGCGCGTCGGGGTCGCCCTCGGGCGGCGGGACGCTGTTCACGAGAGCCTCGAGCAGGTCGGTCACGCCCTCGCCCGACTTGGCCGAGATGCGGATCACCTCGTCGGGGTCGTCGCCGAGCAGCTCGCCGATCTCGCCGGCCACCCGCTCCGGCTCGGCGCCGGGCAGGTCGATCTTGTTGAGCGCCGGGATCAGCTCCAGGCCGGCGTCGACCGCCAGGTAGGTGTTCGCCACGGTCTGCGCCTCGACGCCCTGGGAGGCGTCCACCAGCAGCAGGGCGCCGTCGCACGCGGCCAGCGAGCGCGACACCTCGTAGGTGAAGTCGACGTGGCCGGGGGTGTCGATCATGTGCAGCACGTGGTCCTGGCCGGCCACCTGCCAGGGCAGGCGGACGTTCTGGGCCTTGATCGTGATGCCCCGCTCACGCTCGATGTCCATCCGGTCGAGGTACTGAGCGCGCATCGCCCGCTCCTCGACGACACCGGTGAGCTGCAGCATGCGGTCCGCCAGCGTCGACTTGCCGTGGTCGATGTGGGCGATGATGCAGAAGTTGCGGATGAGCTCCGGCGGCGTGAAGGTGGTGTCGGCGAACGTCTTGGGCGCTGTCACTCGTGTGGTCCTCGGGAACGTGGTTCGGGGTTGGCCACCTTCCATGGTCCCATGGAGCTCCGGGTGCGGGTGGGGGTCATCCCCGATGCGAGATCACCGTGACTCGTGGTGACCTCGAAGTATGAGCACTTCGCACCAGCCCGCGCCGGTTCCACAGGCCGCCACGGGCACCCTCGGCACCGCGCTCGACCGGGCGTTCGGCCATCCCGCCGGCCTGCTCGGGCGCCTGGGCGGCTGGGTCATGGCGCGCGGCAACGCCGCCACCGAGCACCGGATCGTCGACCTGGCAAGGCTGGAGCCGGACGAAACCGTGCTGGTCGTCGGCCCCGGCCCCGGCGTCGGCCTCGACGCCGCCAGCCGGCTGGCCGGCGAGGTCATCGGGGTCGAGCCGTCGGCCGAGATGCGCTCGCTGTGCCTCGAACGCTGCGGCGACCGCGTGGAGCTGCGCGACGGCTCGGCGGCCCGCACCGGGTCGGCCGGCGACTGCGTCGACGTGGTCCTGACGGTCAACAACGTGACGTTCTGGGAGGACCGCCCGGCCTCGTTCGCCGAGTTGTTCCGGATCCTGCGCCCCGGCGGCAGGCTCCTGCTCTCGGCACACGAGAAGTGGCTGCCCGTGTCCCGCCACGAACTGGCCGACGAGGCCGCCGCCGCGGGCTTCACCGACCTGCAGACGTGGACCTGGGAGCCGCCGGGCTTCGCCGGGCTGGCAGCCCAGCTGAAGGCCCTCAAGCCCGCTTGACCCACGGCTACCGCGGGTCGGTCCGGAGCGGATGGCCGGACGGCACCTCCACCAGCACGATGCGCGTCCCGTCGGGATCGGCGATCCAGGCCTCGTCCAGGCCCCAGGGCTCCCGCTGCGCGCCGCGGACCGGTGTGACGCCGCGTCCCGCCAGCTCGGCCAGCGTGGCCGGCAGATCGCGGACCTGCAGCCACAGCGCGACGTCGGGCGTCGGCCCGGACTCGGCCTGTCCGACCACCTCGATCGAACCGCCGCCGGCGAAGAAGACCGTGCCGCCGGGGAACTCCTTGTCGATCGCGAGCCCCAGCGTGTCGCGGTAGAACGCGGTGGCGGCGTCCAGGTCACGGGGGTGGATCAGCACCCGGCTGCTCAGTACTTCCATGGTTACTCCCTACCCGAGCGGTTCAGGCCACCGCAATCGCGGCAATGCCGGCCAGCACCACCAGCGAACCGACCAGCCGGCGCGCGGCGTTGCGCTCGCCGAGCACCAGCCACGCGGCGACGCCGCCCACCACGATCGACAGCTCCCGCGCCGGGGCGACGAGGCTGACCGGCGCGATCCGCAGCGCGTACAGCACCAGCAGGTACGCCGCCGGCGACAGCAGCCCGACGATCAGCACCTCCTTGCGGTGCTCCCGCCACAGCCGGCCGACTTCGGCGCGGCCCCGGTACGCCGTCGGGGCCAGCAGCAGGCTCTGGCCGATCGCGCCGCCGCCGAAGTAGACGAGCGGCGGGACGCCCAGCGTCGTCACGGAGTGGGCGTCCCAGAGCGTGTACGCGGCGATGACGGCGCCGGTGAGCACGCCGTAGAAAACGCCGGCGCGGCGTGCGGCCCGATCCGCCGTCCCGCCGCCGATGCTGATCACCAGCACACCGGCGACCACGAGGAACGCCCCGGCCAGGCCGAACACGCCGGGGTGCTCGTGCAGCACCAGGACGGCGGCGAGCACGGACAGCAGCGGCCCGGTGCCCCGCGCGAGCGGGTAGACGATCGACAAGTCGCCGACGACGTAGCCGCGCTGCAGCACGATGCCGTAGGCGATGTGCATCACGGCCGTCACCGCGGCGGCAATCAGCCAGCTCCACTGTGGACGTTCCGGTTCGACCACGAGCGCGACGGCAACTGCCGGCAGCATCGCGACGGCCGAAACGGTGTAGTAGAGCCAGACGAAGCGCGGCCCACCGAAGGTGACGCGCTTGGCGGCGAGGTTCCAGGCCGCGTGCACGAAGGCGGCGACGAGGACGAGCGACAGAGCTGTGGTGTTCACCGGACCCCTTAGGGGTCTTCCGCGCGCACGGAAGACCGGGTCCTCCAGGCTTTTGTCCCGTCAGATGAACGGCAGGGCTTCCGGCTCCGCCGATGGTGTCGCTCGGACCTGTCCCACCGGCCCTCGTTGTGGGTGGACCCGCGCGGGGCGGGCCGCGGGCGGTGGCGGAACCCTAGGCACTGCGCCATCAGGTTACCTGACCACAGGCGGAACCATGATCGTGGGACAGATGTGGACGTGAACCCTCGTCCGAAAGGTTGCTGGAGCCCCAGTGCACACAGGGGCGGTTCACCTCCCCCACCAAGGACGCGTTCCGGGGAGAGCTGTCGCAGGAGTTGGGCGAGAACCGGGACCGCGCGCGGGACTGCCACTCGTGCTTCTCGACGAGGCGGAGAGGTGGCGCGTGATGGCCGAGGTGGAGAGTGAACAGCCGCTCGACGATGAGTTCGCGATCCTCGCCACGCCCCACCAGTTCGGCGACGACCTCACGGAAGCCGAGATCGAAGCCGGGAGTCGGGTCGTCCGCGCGTTCTGGCCGAAGGGCGGCAAGCCGCACAAGCTGCCGGAGAAGTACCGATGAGCGTCATGGTCACGAAGGCCACGCCACTGCCGTCGATCACGAAAATCCGTGCCGAGCCATGGGAACTCGCGCTGATGACGGAGCACAAGAAGGTCATCAGCAGGTGCATGTACTGCAAGACGCAGTACCGCA
Source organism: Amycolatopsis sp. (assembly GCA_036502365.1). Classification (GTDB taxonomy): domain Bacteria; phylum Actinomycetota; class Actinomycetes; order Mycobacteriales; family Pseudonocardiaceae; genus Amycolatopsis. The sequence continues at coordinate 11,396 of DASXYS010000255.1, read as the reverse complement.
ATGCGGGCGCGGCTTGGGTGTGCGAGCACTGCCACTGCCCGCTCCCCTGACCTCAGGTCGGCGCGGTTGGCCCCCGACACCGCACCGACCGAGCCAAACCCACAACGCGCTGAAGATGCTCGACGACGCCGAGAAGGGTTTCGCTGGGGCCGAAACCCCAGGCGGTGAGCAGCGGTCGTGTCGAGGCAGCGGGTTGAAGCCGCCTTCGGGCGGAGTTGGGGCCGGCGGGATCCATCCACCCCGATCGATCCCGCCGGCCCCTCCTCACTCCGCTGTAACGCACGGCGTGATCGACGCGAGTCGTCAGTACACGCGCTTCAACGGGAGCCAGTCATGACCAAAGGACGCATCCTCGCCGCCGCAGTCGCACTCCTGGCCGCGGCCGCTGTCGGCGCGACAGTCACCTACCTCGCGGTGAAGCCAGCCAACACCGCCGCGGCGACACCCGGCCCGGTTGCGTCGAGCACGTTCCTGATGAGCGGAAGCGTGACGATCAGGAACGACTTCGCAGGTTCGCTGGCCTTCCCGGACCGGAGCACCTGTCAGGGCGGCGGCGGGTTCTCCGACCTGACCACGGGTACAGCGGTGAAGGTGTCCGACGGGACGGGGCATGTTGTGGCGACGGGAGCGTTGAACACTGGCGCCCCGTCCACTACGACGCTGTCGAACACGCTCGTTGGTGACGCGAAGGTGACGAGCGCGTGCGTGCTGGGGTTCACGGTGAACGACGTGCCGGACGGTCTCAGCTCGTATGTCGTGACTGTGTCGCACCGCGGTGACCGGGTGGTGTCCCCGACGGAGGCGCACGCGGGGGTGGAGTTGACGATCGGCAGCTGATTACGCATTGCGGCGGGGGTTCGCAACCCGTGCCATCGAGAGCGGTGCCGACGTGTTCACGGTCAAGGCGATCATGGGTCGTGCGGACCTGGAGGAACTCACCGGCTACGTGCAACGCGCCCCTGAGGCGCGCGCGAAGCTCCTCGCATCGCGGGGCGAGCACAACGCCCTGACGGTCATCGACGGCGTGGGACAGCGTGGGACTAACCGCGACAACCAGACGCTCCCCGATGCTCCGAGCGACGATGTTACAGACGTATCCTGACCAGCGAATACAGTTCTAGATAGCCCAAGACGTTCCCGGACAGGTCTCTCCTGGTCGGCCAGGGTGACGAAGTCCTAGGCACTGATGTTTTCCACCGTAACCGAACCGATCACCGCGGGGCGCCCGCGGGGGTCCGGAGCAGGGCTGTTAGGCTTTCTCGCTGTTGCCGTGCGGCATTCCGTCATGGAGGAAACCCGGCCGCGCCCCTCGCGGGCGCACGGGGCCACTTTCGACTTTCGACGCGGCAACGACCTCACCGAGAGACACAAGGAGCGCCCCCGTGGCCAACATCAAGTCCCAGATCAAGCGCATCACCACCAACGAGAAGGCCCGCCAGCGCAACCTGGCGATCCGGTCCTCGGTGAAGACCGCGATCCGCAAGTTCCGCGACGCCGCCGACTCGGGCGACAAGGCCAAGGCCGTCGAGGCGCAGCGCGACGCCGCCAAGAAGCTCGACAAGGCCGTCACCAAGGGCGTCATCCACGCCAACCAGGCCGCGAACAAGAAGTCCGCGATCGCGAAGCGCGTGAACTCGCTCTGATTTCCGGTTCTTCTCTTCGGAGGGGCCCGGTGACCACTGGTCGCCGGGCCCCTTTCGCGTGTTCGGGGCTTGCTTCGCCTGAGCCGGTGGCGGAGGTCGGCCAAGGCCGCTCGGGGCGAGCTGGCTCAGCCTCGGCCGGCAGGCAGGCAGGTTCAGTGTTCGCCTTTGGCGGCGACGACCTCGGTGACCGCGCGTTCCAGCGCGTAGTCCGCGTCGGCGGCGGCGCCCTTGACCTCGGCGTTCAGGCGGGCCACCACGCGCATCGCGGTGGCGAGGCCGTCCTGGCCCCAGCCGCGGGACTGGCCCTGCGCCTTGCGGATCTTCCACGGCGGCATGCCCAGCTCGCCCGCCATCTGGTTCGGGTTGCCGCGGCCCGCCGCCGAGACGCGCGCGATGGTGCGGACCGCGTCCGCCAGCGCGTCGGCCACCAGGACGTGCGGAACGCCCAGCTGCATCGCCCAGCGCAACGACTCCAGCGCCGCGCCGCGGTCGCCCGACACGGCTTTCTCCGCCACCGCGAAGCCGGTCACGTCGGCTCGGCCGGTGTGGTAGCGCCGGACCGCCTGCTCGTCCACCACACCCCCGGCGTCGGCGACCAGCTGCGTCGCCGCGGAGGACAGCTCGCGCAGGTCCGAGCCGACGGTGTCGAGCAGCGCCATCACCCCCGCGGCGTCGATCTTCCCGCCGGAGCGGCGCACTTCGTTGCGCACGAACGACTCCCGCTCGGCGGGCTTCGTCAGCTTCGCGCACTCGATGATTTCCGCGCCCGCCTTTTTCAACGCCGCGGGCAGCGCCTTCGCCGCCTTGCTCCGGCCCCCGCCGCTGTGCACGACGACCAGGACGATGCCGTCCGCCGGCGAAGCGATGTAGGCCAGCACGGCGTCGGCCAGATCCTGCGAAATGTCCTGCGCCGAGTCCAAAACGATCACCCGCCCTTCGCTGAACAGCGAAGGGCTCACCAGCTCGGCCAGCACCGGCGGTGTGAGTTCGGACACCCGGTTGCGGGTCAGATCGGCCGTCGGGTCGGCCGCCCTCGCGGCGTCCAGCGCGGCCCGGACGGCCCGTTCGATGAGCAGTTCTTCCTCGCCGATGACGAGCTGGAGCGGCGCGGGGGCGGTGGTCACCCGACCATCCTCTCACCCGTCCGGCCGCAGGCCCGCCCCGGTGACGGGAGCGGGCACCATGGCACGAGGTGATCGCCATGTCGTACGGTGTAGCCGAGGCAGCGCCCGCGAGCGCGCCGACAACTGAATACCGCTCATCCAGAGGGGCAGAGGGATACGGCCCGACGAAGCCCCGGCAACCGGCGTACAGCCTGTCATTCCGCGATCGCGGGATAGCTGACGACCACGGTGCCAATTCCGGCCCGCTTCGGCGGGGCAGATGAGGAAGGAACCTCGTGATGACCGTTACCCTCGGAACGACCTCCGCCAGCAAGACCGTGGACCTGGGGCCCGCCGTCGAACTGGTGTCGAAGGAAGAGGGCCACCGGCAGCCGCTCGCCCCGGAGTTCGTCTCCGCCGAGGACTTCTCGCCGCTCGAGGTCGCCTACGACTTCGGCCGCGTGCGCCGCGAGGACATCGAAGCCGGGCCGAACAACATCTGGCGCTACAAGAAGCTCCTGCCCGTCCCCTCGAACGTCGAGGAGATCCCCAACACCGAGCCCGGCGGCACCCGCCTCGTGCGCGCCGACCGGCTCGCGAAGGCGCTGGGCCTCAAGCGCCTGTGGGTCAAGGACGACACCGGCAACCCGACGCACTCGTTCAAGGACCGCGTGGTCGCCGTCGCACTGGCCGCCGCCCGCGAGTTCGGCTTCGAGGTGCTGGCCTGTCCGTCCACCGGCAACCTCGCCAACGCGGTCGCCGCCGCGGCCGCGCGCGCCGGCTGGCAGTCGGTGGTGCTGATCCCGAAGACGTTGGAGCGGGCCAAGATCCTCACCACCGCGGTGTACGACGGCGCGCTGATCGCCGTGGACGGCAACTACGACGACGTCAACCGCCTCGCCACCGAGCTGGCCGCCGAGCACGCCTCGTGGGCCTTCGTGAACGTCAACGTCCGCCCGTACTACTCCGAAGGCTCGAAGACGCTCGCCTTCGAGGTCGCCGAGCAGCTCGGCTGGCGCATCCCCGAGCAGATCGTGGTCCCGATCGCGTCGGGCTCGCAGCTGACCAAGGTGGACAAGGGATTCCGCGAGCTCGGCCAGCTCGGCCTGGTGGAAGCCAGCCCGTACAAGGTGTTCGGCGCCCAGGCCACCGGCTGCTCCCCCGTCTCGGCCGCGTTCCGCGCCGGCCACGACGTGGTCCAGCCGGTGAAGCCGGACACCATCGCCCGCTCGCTGGCGATCGGCAACCCGGCCGACGGCCCGTACGTGCTCGACGTGGTCAACCGCACCGGCGGCGCGATCGAAGACGTCAGCGACGAGGAGGTCGTCGAGGGCATCCGGCTGCTCGCGCGCACCGAGGGCATCTTCACCGAGACCGCGGGCGGCGTCACCGTCGCCACCGCGAAGAAGCTGGTGGAGACCGGCAAGCTCGACCCCGACGCCGAGACCGTGCTGCTCATCACCGGCGACGGCCTCAAGACACTGGACGCCGTCGAGGGCCGCATCGGCCCGAAGGCGACCGTGCCGCCGTCCGCCGAAGCGGTCAGCAAGGCACTCGGCTTCTGACCCCGGTAGTGAAGGATTCCTTGCCTGCTCTCAAGGTAGGCAAGGAATCCTTCACTACCTAGCGGGGCGGCCCACGGGGCTCCCCCCGGTGGGCGATCGCCGGTCCGCCTTCACCCGGCAGCACCGCGGTGTCACCGTCCACATCGGTCCGGGTCACCAGTGCGCCCAAGGCCTTCAGAACGTCCATAGTGGACTGGCTCGGATGGCCGTAGCTGTTGCCCGCGCCCACACTCACCAGCGCCGCCCGTGGCGCCGCCGCCGACAGGAAGCCCGGCAGCGAGAACCGCGAGCCGTGGTGTGGCACCTTCAGAATGTCAGCGCGCAGGTCGGCGCCGTCGCTCAGCAAGTCGGCCTGTGCGGCCAATTCCACGTCCCCCGGCAGGAGCACCCGGCCCGCGGGTGTCTCCGCCCGCAGCACCACCGAGCTGTTGTTGATCATCGTGCCGTCCTGCTCCGCGGGCGAGCGCGCCGTGACGTAGCGCGGGCCGAGCACCTCGATAGTGAGGCCCGGCCAGGACAGCCGCTGTCCCTGACTCAGCTCCAGCACCGGCACGCCGCGCCGCGCGGCCTCGCGTGAGACCTGCTGCCACGCCCAGCCCGGCGCGCGGCCGGGCCCGACCGCGATCGCCCCAACGGCCCGGCCCTCGAACACCGACGCCAGCCCGCCGGTGTGGTCGGCGTGCAGGTGGGACAGCACCACCAGTGGGACCCGGTCGACCCCGAGCCGCCGCAGGCACTCGTCGACCGGCCCCGGCTCCGGCCCGGTGTCGACGACCACGGCCCGCCCGGGCTCGGAAGTGGCCAGTACCAAGGCATCGCCCTGGCCGACGTCGCACTCCACCACGGCCCAGCCCACCGGCGGCCAGCCCGGCGCCAGCACCCGGGCCGGCACCACGGTCAGCAGGACCGCGACCAGCGCCACGGCGACCAGCAGCCGCACCCGGCGGAACCGCAGCGCGAACACCGCGACGACCAGCAGCCCGGCCGCGCAGAGCCCGCCCCACCAGCCGCCGGGCCAGGCGAGCACAGCCCCCGGCGCGCGGGCGCCGTGCCGGGCCACGGTGATCAGCCAGCGGGCCTCGGGATCGGCGAGGTGGACCAGCAGGTGCCCGGCGCCCGGCCACCACGGGCCGACAACGGTGGCCAGCACACCGAGCACCGTCACCGGCGCCACGACCGGCGCGGCCAGCACGTTGGTGACCACCGAGACCAGGCTCACCGTGCCCGCCATGCCGGCGATCACCGGGGCGGTGACGACAAACGCCGCGAGCGGCACCGCCATCCCCTCCGCATACCCGGGCGGAATTCCCCTGCGTACCAAGGAATCCGCCCAGCGTGGCGCGAGCAGGACCAGCCCGGCTGTGGCGAGCACCGACAAAGCGAACCCGAAGTCCGCCGCCATCGCCGGATCCCAGGCCACCAGCAGGCACACCGCGAAGGCGAGCGCGGGCAGGGCGGATCCCCGCCGTCCGAGCGCCAGCGCCAGCAGCCCGGCCCCGCCCATCAGCCCGGCCCGCAGCACGCTCGGCGCCGGGCCGACGAGCACGAGGAAGCCGAGCAGGCACGAGCCCGCCGCGAACGCCGACAGCCGCGGGCCGGCGCGCAGCAGGCGGAACAGCAGGAGGACCGCGCCGCAGACCACGGCGACGTTTCCCCCGCTCACGGCCATCAGGTGGGTGAGCCCGGAGGCCTTGAACTCGCGCTCGACCTGCTGCGGCAACGCGCTCGTGTCGCCCAGCACCAGGCCCGGCAGCAGGCCGGCGGGCTCATCCGGCAGCACCGCGCACAGCCGGTGCAGCCCGGACCGCAGCGCGGAAGCCGCGCGTTGCCACCACGGCGCCTCTCCGATGTCTGCCGGAGCTTCGCGCACGTACAGCACGGCCGCCGTCAAGTCGCCGCCGCGTGCCGGCGCCAGCCGGCCGGATGCCGTCACCTCCTGTCCGGGCAACAGATCCGCCCACCCGGCGGTGGGGGCGAGCAGCAGCACCCGCCCGGTGGACGCGGCCGGCTGACCGTCCACTGTGGCCGATCGAACCCCGGCTTCCACGACCACGGAACGGGTGCCCGCCTGCTGGTCGGCGTAGCCCGCGCTGTGGATCGGCCGCGGCCGCTCGGTGACCTCCACACGCAGAACAGCGGTGCGCCCGTGCCGCGCCTCCGTCGCCAAAGAGTCCTGCTCGACGGCCCGGATCCGCAGCGCGCCGGGGCCTGCCACCACGAGCCCGAGCAGCAGCAGTGCGCCCGCTGCCCCCAGCCGGCGTCTGCGGCCGCGCACCAGCAGCACCACCGACAGGGCCACCGCCAGCACGCCGGTGACGAGTGCGGCCCACCAGCCCAGCCGCAGGCCGGCGAGTGTTCCGCCCCAGGCGGCCACCGCGGCCGGGACCAGGCGGAAGTCCTGGTCGCGCCACGCCGGGACGACCTCCGGCTCGGTCATCCGACGCTCACCTGCTCACGCAGCTTGTCGAACTTGCTCTCGCCGATCCCGTCGACGTCACGGAGCTGCTCGACGCTGCTGAAGCCGCCGTGCTGGGTGCGCCAGTCGACGATGCGCTTGGCGGTGACCTCGCCGACGCCGGGCAGGGTGTCGAGCTGTTCGGGGGTGGCCGAGTTGAGGTCGACCTTCCCGGGCGCGGCGCCGGCCCCGGCCGGGCCCGCGGGGGCGGGCGCGGCGGCCACGGTGATGCCGACCGCCAGCTGCTCGCCGTCGGTGAGCTTGCGGGCCAGGTTGAGACCGGTCAGGTCGGTGCCCGGGTCCGCGCCGCCCGCCGCGCGCAGGGCGTCGTCCACCCGTGCGCCGGACGGGACCGTGATGAGCCCGGGCGCGCGCACGTGGCCGACCACGCTGATCACGAGCTTCGCGGAGCTGGGCGCGGCGGCCGAAACCTGGGCGCGGGCGGTCGGCAGCGGCGGCGGCGCCTCCGCCGCCGGCGCGCTGCCGCCGAAGATCGCGAACCCGGCCACGGCCAGCGCCACGACGGCGGCGAACACCGCCGCGACGAGGACCCAGCGACGCCCGAGCCGGCCGGGCAGGCCGGGTAATCCGGGCAGGGCGCGCCGGCCGGGGAGGGAGGCCCCGGCCGGCAGCCAGCGTCGCACGAGCCGGCCGCCAGGCCCGACCGTCGTCGGGCCCGCGGCCAGCTGGTCGGCCAGCCAGGCGAGCCTGGCGTTGACGGGGGAGCCCGGGTCCCGGGCGGTCTGCTCGAACACACGATCGACGCTAGGGCGGGGGTGGTGGGTGTGCGAGGTCGGGTTGGCGGGTCTGTGGACAAGTGCCCGGTTGGGGACAACTCGCCCCGGGGCGGGCGTCCGGGTGGTGTTTTCGTCGGGGTGGGGTGGGAGACTGGCCGGTCACCTGCGAGGAGTTTCGGCGCCGGCCAGGGTTCCCCGGCGGTGCCGCACCGGAGGAAGGGACCACTCCATGGCCACCGACGAACAGCGGATCCGCGCTCTCATCGAGCGCTGGGCCGACGCCGTCCACGTGGGCGACCTCCCCGGTGTCCTCCGGGACCACGCCGACGGCCTGGTGATGTTCGACGTGCCGCCGCCCCAGGAAGGGATTCGCGGGATCGACGCCTACTCCGCGACCTGGCCGCCGTTCTTCGAGTGGCAGGCCCGGGGAGCGTCGTTCGAAATCCTGGAGCTGGAGGTCACGGCGGGCCGCGATGTGGCGTTCGCCTGGGCACTGCTGCGCTGCGGCACCCCGCAGGACCCGCCCGGCAACCGGCTGCGGCTGACACTCGGGCTGCGCAAGGAAGACGACCGCTGGCTGGTGACGCACGAGCACCACTCGTTCCCGCACACCGACTGAGAACAAGCGCGGCTAGGACGCGCGCTGCACGACCACCCCGAGCACTCCCGGCCCGGTGTGCGCGCCGATCACCGCGCCGATCTCCGAGACGACGCAGCCGCCCGAGCAGCCCGGGATCTTCTCCTCCAGGCGGTTCGCCAGGTCGACAGCGCGTTCCGGCGAAGCGAGGTGGTGCACGGCCAGCTCGACCGGCCCGTCGCCCGCGGCCTGGACGGCCAGCTCCACCAGCCGCCCCATCGCCCGGTTCATCGTGCGCACCTTCTCCAGCGGCAGGATGCGGCCTTCGGCCATGTGCAGCACCGGTTTCACCGCCAGCGCGGTGCCCAGCAGCGCCGCCGCGGGCCCGATCCGGCCGCCGCGGCGCAGGTGCTCGAGCGTTTCGACGACGAACAGCGTCGACGAGTGCCGGGCCGCCTCGACCGCGGCCGCCTCGACCTCCGCCCCGGAGCCACCGCCGGCGGCCACGACCGCGGCGTGCAGGACGGCGAAGCCAAGGCCCATCGCTGTGGTCCGCGAATCGACTACGCGCACGCGGTCCTGGCCGACCTCCTGCGCCGCCAGCACCGCGGCCTCCCACGTGCCCGACAGCTCGCTCGAGAGGTGCACGGAGACCACCGAATCGGCGCCGTCCGCGAGCGCGGCCCGGAACTCGGCGACGAACTCGGCGGGCGTCGGCCTCGACGTGGTGACGATCTTGCGCTCCCCCAGCGCCTCCGCGAGTGCCGCCGGGCCCATTTCCTTGCCGTCGAGGGAAACCACGCCGTCGACGAGGACGTGCAGGGGCACCACCCGCACCGCATGCCGCTCGGCGAAGCCCTCGGGCAAGTGGGCGGTGGAATCCGTGACCACGGCGACCGACACGCCGTCAGCCTACGTCGCTCAGCGCCGGGGCCATCAGCTTCGCCATCGCCGCGCCGACCGCCGCGTGACCGGCCCAGCCCCAGTGCATCCCGTCCGGGTTTCCCGCGCCGCTCAACACGTGCTCGCCGACGACACCGGCGAGATCGAGCAGCGGGACTTCGGCGCGCGCAGCCCACGAAGCCATCGCCGCGACCGCGCCCGGGCGCGCGGTGTGTACGCCGCCGTACGCGGCAGCCCGGTGCACTGACGGGAGCATCCCGAAGATCGGCAGCTCCGGCCGCAACGCGCGCAATGCCGCCACAGACTGGTCGAGATAGTGCACCGTCAGCTTCGCGGGCAGGACCGCCGGACGGCCCCGCAGCGCGACGGAAAGCTTCGGCTGCGCGGCGAGGTAGGCGCCACGTACGACCCGGCGCACGCCGTCGGGCCTCAGGTAGCGCAACCCCGTGCGCAGGTAGGTCGGCAGCGGCGACGGCAGGGTGTCCATGCTCCCGATCGCGAGCACGATCGCGTCGACGTGGTGCAGGTCGGCCCATACGCGCGGGTCGCCGGTCAGCGACCACCACACGTCCCGGGCGGTCCAGCCGATGCCCGCGACCAGGTCTGCGCGCCCGCTCAGATCGGCCGCGGCGACGTTCGGCCACAGCCGCGAATCGTCGGCGGGACAAGGCCCCTCGGGACCGTGGAAGCTCAGCGAATCGCCGAAGACCAGCAGGTGCGGCGCCATCGATCAGCCGGTGATGCCCGCGTTGTACGCGTGCAGCCGCCACTTCCCGTCGCGGCGGCCGAGCTCCACCCAGTGGCAGTTCATGATGCCGCCGAGCGACGGCCAGATCTCGATCGGCAGACCGAGCAGCTTCGCCGTGAGCGCGACGATCAACCCGCCGTGCGTGGCGAGCAGCACGGCGTCGCCGACGTCGGAGTTGGGCTGCAGCAGGTCGTTGACGACCTCGCCCGCGCGACCTGCGACGTCCACTCGCGACTCCCCGCCGGGCGGTGCCCAGGCGGCGTCGGTGCGCCAGCGGTCGCGCTCGCCGGGGTAGGCGGCGTCGACCTCGGGGCCGGTCATGCCCTGCCACTCGCCCAGGTGCGTCTCGCGCAGGCGCTTGTCGATGCGCAGCGGGACGCCGACGGCCTCGGTCAGCACGGTGGCGGTGTCGGTGGCGCGGCGGAGGTCCGACGCGATCACCAGGTCCGGGGAGAACCGCGCGAGCGCGGGGACGGCGAACCGCGCCTGGTTCCAGCCGACCGGGGTCAGCGCGGAGTCCAGGTGCCCCTGCATGCGGCCGGCGGCGTTGTAGTCGGTCTCGCCGTGCCGCCAGAGGAGCAGCCGTCGGGGGCTCACGCGTCCAGGTCCTCGACCTCGTCGTCGGCCCCGTCGGCCGGGGGCTCGTCGAGCCCCTCGACCTCGATGCGCGGGCAGTCCTTCCACAGCCGCTCCAGGCCGTAGAACGAGCGCTCCTCCTGGTGCTGGACGTGCACGACCACGTCGACGTAGTCGAGCAGGACCCAGCGGCCCTCCCGGGCGCCTTCCCGGCGGACCGGCTTGTGCCCGCCGATCCGCAGCTGCTCCTCGACGTTGTCGACGATCGCGCCGACCAGGCGCTCGTTGGGCGCGGAGGCGATCACGAAGGCGTCGGTGATCACGAGCTGGTCGGACACGTCCAGCACGACGACGTCGCTGGCCTTCTTGTCGGCGGCCGCGTGTGCGGCCGCCACGGCCAGCTCTCGTGCCTGGGACGTCGCTGCCACGGTGCTCCTTCAGGGTTCGGGGTACGCCCGACGAGGGTACCCGTGCCCCTGGAGTCACTCACCCTGGTCCTTGCGGTAGAGGTCCTTCTTGGCGATGTAGCGCACCACGCCGTCGGGCACGAGGTACCAGACGGGCTCGCCGCTCTCCACCCGCTCGCGGCACGCGGTGGACGAGATCGCCATGGCCGTCACCTCGACGAGGCTGACCTTCCCGCTGGGCAGATGGCGGGAGTTGAGCCGGTAGCCGGGCCGCGTGACGCCGATGAAGTGGGCGAAGTCGAACAGCTCGTCGGCCTTGTGCCAGGTCAGGATCTGCTCCAGCGCGTCGGCGCCGGTGATGAAGAACAGCTGGTCCTCCGGGTACTCCTCGTGCAGGTCCCGGAGCGTGTCCACGGTGTAGGTCCGGCCGCTGCGGTCGATGTCGACGCGGCTGACGGAGAACACCGGGTTGGACGCGGTGGCGATCACCGTCATCAGGTACCGGTCCTCGGCGCGGGTGATCCGGCGCGCGGTCTTCTGCCAGGGCTGTCCCGTGGGCACGAAGATGACCTCGTCCAGCGCGAAGCGCGACTGGACCTCACTGGCCGCGACGAGGTGGCCGTGGTGCACAGGGTCGAACGTGCCGCCCATGACCCCGATGCGGCGTGGTGACATAACGCGT
>DASXYS010000254.1:0-9620 GCA_036502365.1 Amycolatopsis sp. | reverse complement strand
GACCGGTTCGCCGCGTTGTCCGCGGCCGAGCATTCGGCGCGCGACGCCGTCGGGCGGGAGATCGCTGCGTCGAGCCGGAGCCGGGAGGCGCTGAACCGCAAGACGCTGCCCGCGGTCGCTGCGCTGGAGGCGCGCGCCTGATTGTCATGGAAACCGGAGCGCGTCTTCGTGACACAATAGCTTCCACCGCGCGAACCTTTCGCGCACAAAACAACGATCGTCAAATGCCACGCGAAACCAAGATTGTCGCCACGCTGGGGCCTGCATCGAGCACGCCCGAAATCCTGACCCGGTTGATCGCCGCCGGCGTCGATGTCGTCCGGATGAACTTCTCGCACGGCACCGCACAGGACCACATCGATCGCGCAAAAGTGGTCCGCGAGGTGGCCGCGGGCCTCGGGCGCGAGGTCGCGATCATGGCCGATCTGCAAGGGCCGAAGATCCGCGTCGGCAGGTTCGCCGAGGGCAAGATCAACCTGACGGAGGGCGATCGCTTCACGCTCGATGCGGCGTGCGAGCTCGGCAACCAGGAACAGGTCGGACTCGACTACAAGGAGCTGCCCCACGACGTGCGCCCCGGTGACGTGCTGCTGCTCAACGACGGACTGATCAAGCTCGAGGTGGTATCGGTGAAGGGCACCGCAATCCTCACGCGCGTCGTCATCGGCGGGATCCTGTCGAACAACAAGGGCATCAATCGGCAAGGCGGCGGCCTCACCGCGTCGGCGCTGACGGCAAAGGACATGGACGACATCCGGACCGCAGTGCAGCTCGGCGCCGATTACGTCGCCGTGTCGTTCCCGAAAGCGGGCGAGGACATGTATACCGCGCGGCAACTGTTGCGCGCATCCGGCGGCACCGCGCTGCTCATCGCGAAGATCGAGCGCGCCGAGGCGATCACGAATCTCGCCGACATCCTCAACACGTCCGACGGAATCATGGTCGCGCGCGGCGATCTTGCCGTCGAGGTCGGCAACGCGCGAATCCCGGGCCTGCAGAAGAAGATGATCCGGATGGCGCTCGAAGCCAACAAGCTGACGATCACCGCGACGCAGATGATGGAGTCGATGATCCAGAACCCGGTGCCGACACGCGCCGAAGTCTCCGACGTCGCCAACGCGGTGCTCGACGGCACCGACGCGGTGATGCTGTCCGGCGAGACCAGTGTCGGGCGCTACCCGATCGAGACGGTGCAGACGATGGGCCGGATCGTCGAGGCGGTCGAGACCGACTCGCCGGTCGTGCCGCCGCTGACGCACGTCCCGCGCACCAAGCGCGGCGTGATCTCCTACGCCGCCCGCGACATCGGCGAGCGGCTGAACGCCAAGGCGCTGGTGGCCTTCACGCAGTCCGGCGACACGGTCCGCCGCCTCGCCCGGCTGCACACCCGGCTGCCGCTGCTGGCGTTCACGCCGGAGGAGTGCGTGCGCAGCCAGCTTTCCATGACCTGGGGCACGAACACCCAGATCGTGCCGCGGGTGGAGTCCACCGACCAGATGATCCAGCAGGTCGACCACAAGATGCTGGAGATGGGCAAGTACCAGCGCGGTGACCTGGTGGTCATCGTGGCCGGCTCCCCGCCCGGGACCGTGGGCTCGACCAACCTGATCCACGTGCACCGGCTCGGTGAAGACGACCACGCGTAAGGGACGCCCGCCGGGCCCGCCGTCTAGGGTTCGGGCATGACTGAGATGGCCAGGAAGGCCGCCACCGGGCTGGACGAAGACCCTGGTGGCGGCGGGCAGCCGGTGCTCGACCGGCTGGTCGCGTTGCTCGACCTGGAGAAGATCGAGGAGAACTACTACCGCGGCGTCTCGCCCGTGCACTCGCCGGTCCGCGTGTTCGGCGGCCAGGTGGCGGGGCAGGCGCTGGTCGCGGCCGGGCGCACCGTGCCGGAAGACCGCCGGGTGCACTCCTTGCACGCGTACTTCATCCGCGGCGGAGACCCGAGCGTGCCGATCGTCTACGAGATCGACCGCATCCGCGACGGCCGCTCGTTCACCACCCGGCGGGTCGTCGCCGTCCAGCACGGCAAGGCGATCTTCTCGCTGTCCGCGTCGTTCCAGAAGGACCAGGGCGGCATCGAGCACGCCGACACCATGCCGGACGTGCCGGATCCGGAGACGCTGCCGACGTTCCCCGAGCGCGTCGAGGGCCTCGGCCTCGGCTTCACCGAGCGCCCGCGCCCGATCGACGTCCGCTACGTCAACGAGCCGCCGTGGATCACCCGTGAGACGGGCGAGCGGCCGGCCACCAACCGCGTCTGGATGCGGGCCGACGGCAAACTGCCGGACGATCAGCTGCTGCACGTCTGCGTGCTCACCTACGCCTCCGACATGACCCTGCTCGACTCGGTCCTCGCGCGCCACGGCGTGTACTGGGACGACGAAAACGTGCTGGGCGCGAGCCTCGACCACGCGCTGTGGTTCCACCGGCCCTTCCGCGCCGACGAGTGGCTGCTCTACGACTGCGCTTCGCCGAGCGCCTCGGGTGCCCGCGGGCTGGCCACCGGACGGTTCTTCGCGCAGGACGGCACCCTCGTCGCGACCGTGGTCCAGGAAGGCCTGCTGCGCGTCCTGTGACGAGACTGCCGCGCGCTTGGTGATACCGAGAGTGTTCTTTGCTTCGGTGAGCGGGGAATGAGCCACACTTCCGAGTGAGGAAAACGCGCAAAAAGCACCGGGTGAATGGTCTCCGGGGGGATGAAGGTGTCCGGGACCGGTCGGGGGGCAGCCCCGGACACCTTCTGCCGGAAACGCCCGCGCACTCTGTTCGGCGCTTCCGGCTGGTCTTCGTCTACGCTGCTCAGGGACTCCGACCAGCGTCGGCCGGTCGATCGGACCGGCGGGGCGGGTGCGTGTCCTGCCGGCACGATGTCAGAGTACAAGCGCAATCTGCAAATTGCAGGCCGGAACCCTGCCCGAAGGTGGGGTATTCGGCAGTGTTAATACCTCACTGACTACGCGGTCGGCTGGTTAGATATGTGGTGCGGGCAAAGGCGCGCGCGACGGGGAAGACGGATCCGGAGGTGCTGTCGTGGCGAGAGGACAGGGACCCACCGTTCGCCGCCGGAGGCTCGCGAGCGAGCTGCGGCGGCTCCGCGAGGCGGCCGATCTCACCATCGACGAAGTGGGCGAGAAGCTCGAGTGCTCCGCTTCGAAGGTGAGCCGCATCGAGACCGGCCACGTCGGCGTCACCCCGCGTGACGCCCGGGACATGCTGGCGCTGTACGGGATCACCGGCGACGAGCAGGAGGCGCTCGTCCAGCTGGCCAGGGAGGCGCGCAAGCGCGGCTGGTGGCACGCCTACAACGAGGTGTTCACCGGCACGTTCGTCGGGCTCGAGGCCGACGCCAGCTCCCTGCGCGCGTTCCAGGCGCTGCTCGTGCCCGGGCTGCTGCAGACCGAGCGGTACGCGCACGCGGTGATCCGGGCGCTGCGGCCGGACGCGGAGGACGCCGAGATCCGGCGTCGCGTGGCCGCGCGGATGGCGCGCCAGGAACTGCTGAGCGACAGCCCGCCGGTGGAGTACTGGGCGGTGGTCGACGAGGCCGTGCTGCACCGCGTGGTGGACGGGCCCGAGGTGATGGCCGAGCAGCTCTACCGGATGGTCGCCGACGCCGAGAAGCCCAATGTCACCGTCCAGGTGGTGCCCTTCGGCGCCGGGGCCCACCCCGGCATGGAGGGCCCGTTCCTCATCATGGGCTTCCCCGAGCAGGCCGACCCGGACGTCGTCTACGTCGACGACAGCACCTCCAGCGGCCTGTACCTGGAGGAACCCCCAGACGTCCGGCGCTACGCGCTGATGTTCGACCATCTGCGCGCAGCCGCGCTGAAGCCGGACGACTCGGTCGACTTGATCGCCGAGGCAGCCGGCCGGTTCGCCGAACAGGCGGCCCTGCCGGGGCGCACGACACACCACCTGGAACCGAGGAAAAAGTAAGGAAGTGGGGAAATGACTCCGGACGCAGGCCTTTCTGGGGCTCAGTGGCGCAAGAGCAGCTACAGCGGCGGCGGCAACGACTGCGTCGAAATCGCGTTCGTCGACGGCGGCGCCGCGGTGCGCGACTCCAAGGATCCCGAAGGGGGTGCCTTCCGCCTCCCCGCCTCGGGTTGGCAGGGGCTGCTGGCGGCGGTGCGCGCCGGCGGCCCGGCGCGCGGCTGAAACGCCTTCGCCGAACGGTCGACCTACGACCCCTTACCCGCCGCGACCTGGTCAGCGGTTCGGGTAAGGGGTCGTTTGACGTCCGGGTGTAGGTGATCACCCGATGCCCGCGTCCACCCCTCAGGACGACTCTGAGTGTTGCTACCGAAGGCACCTTGGAGACGGGAACGAAACGATGAGCGATCTGCTCCTGGACGCGGTCCGCGCCGAAGTCGCGTACCGGGTCGGCGAACTGCAGAAGTCGCGAGGCGACGGCGGACGGCCGCGGGCGAACCGCGCGGTGCGCTGGCTGCGCGCCCACCGGCTGACCAGCGTGGCCGTGCCGGCGCAGGAGCGCCGCGAGGCGGTCCGCACGGCGTCCGACGCCGGCCGCCGCTGAAACCGTTCGAAAACACTGAGGGGACAAGACTGATGAGCAGCGATCTGTTGTACGACGCGATGCGCGCGGAAGCCGCCTACCGGGCCGCCGAACTTCGCAAGGCCGGGCGGAGCGCTTGGCGGCGCCGCCCGGCCCCGCGCCAGGCGGTTCCGGGTGCCGCTGAGCCACGGCGGACCGGCCGCGGTTCGGCCCGGTGAGACGGGTGTCATGACGCGGCCGGCGAAAACCATGGCGAAACTGTCGGTGGGGTAGACCAGAATGCGTCTTGTGCCCCGCCTCGGCTCCGGAATCCCGTTGGTCGCCCGCACTCACGAGATGCGGCGGCTTCGCACTGCCTTCGCCCGCGCCGAACGGCGCGAGGCGGGTGCCGTGCTGGTCTCGGGCGACGCGGGGGTCGGCAAGACCCGGCTGCTGACCGCGCTGGGCGAGCACGTCACCGCGGCCGGCGGGCTGGTGCTCACCGGCCGGTGCATCGACGTGCGCGACGGCGGCCTGCCGTATCTGCCGTTCGCCGAGGCGCTCGCGCCGCTCGGGTCGTCGGCCGACCCGCTGGTGGCCGCCGCCGTGCGGGCCCGGCCCGCGCTGGCCCGGCTGCTGCCGCAGAGCGGCGAGCCCGAGCCGGCCGGGCCGGGGGAGCACAGCCAGGTGTCGGCCAACGAACGTGAGGCGATGCGCCGGCCGCGACCGGAACAGGATCTCGGTCAGCTGCAGCTGTTCGACGCGGTACTGGGGGTGCTGACCGAGGTCGCCGAGTCGCGGCCGGTGGTGATCCTGCTCGAGGACCTCCACTGGGCCGACTCCTCGACCCGCAACCTGCTGTCGTTCCTGCTCAGCCGGCTTCGCGCGCAACGGCTGCTGGTGGTCGGCAGCTACCGCGAGGAGGACGTGCACCGGCGCCACCCGCTGCGCGGGCTGCTCTCGGAGCTGGTCCGGCTGGCCACTGTGGAGCAGGTTGCGCTGAGCCCGTTCGGGGCGGCCGAGGCGCGGGCGTTCGTCGAGGCGCTGGCCGACGAGCCGCTGGCCGCGGACGTGGTGGCCGACATCGTCGCGCGGTCCGAGGGCAATCCGTTTTTCGTCGAGGAGCTGCTGGCGACCAGCGCGGACTGCCGTGACCTGCCGGCCGGGCTCGCCGAGGTGCTGCTCGCCCGGCTGGAGCGCTTCCCGGCCGAGACCCGCCGGGTGCTGCGGGTCGTCTCGGTGGCCAACGAGCCGGTGTCGCACGCGGCGCTGACGGCGGTTTCGGGCATCGGCGAGCTGGAGCTGGACGAGGTGCTGCGCGAAGCCGTGCAGCACCACGTGCTGGTGATCGAGCGCGGCAATTACGCGTTCCGCCACGCGCTGCTGCAGGAGGCGGTGTACGGCGATTTGCTGCCGGGGGAGCGCACGCGGATGCATGCGGCGTACGCGGCGCGGATCATGGCGGTGCAGCAGGGCCGAGGGCACGACGCGAAGCTGGCGTTCCACAGTCTCGAAAGCCGTGATCTGGTCACCGCGCTGCCCGCGCTGCTGCGGGCCATGGCCGAGGCGGAGAAGCTGGGCGCGCCCGGCGCCGCGTTGCGGCACGCCGAGCAGGCACTGTCCATTTGGGACGCGGTGCCGGTGGACGGCCGCCCCGAGGGCGTCGACGAGCTGAAGCTGCTGCACGAGGCCTCGTACTTCGCCGGCACGTCGGGGGAGCCGGAGCGGGCCGCGGCCTTCGCGCGGTCGGCCACCGAGGCCCTGAAGCCGGAGATGTCCTCGGACCGGGCGGCCAAGGTGTGGCGGCGGCTGGCCGAGGCGCTGAACGTGCTGGAGGGCAGGCTGGACGAGGCGCTGGTCGCCATGGACAAGGCCTGGGCGCTGGTCAAGGACAGCGAGCCCAGCTCCACCCGCGCCTGGGTGCTCGCCACCCGCGCCGGTTTCCAGCGGTTGGTCGACCGGCCGGACGAGGCGCTGGACAACGCCCTCACGGCGGTGGCCGACGCGCGGGCGGCCGGTGCCGTCGGCGCCGAGGCATCCGCACTGGTCACCATCGGCACGCTGGCCGATTCGGCCGGCGACGCCGAGGAGGCGCGGGAGCGGCTGCGCCAAGCCATCCGCAAGGCCCACGACGGCAAGGCGCTCAACGTCGAGCTTCGCGGGATGTACTTCCTCGCGTTGAGTTACGACGATCAGGCCGAGATGGCGGAGGCGCTGGCGCACGCGAAGCAGGGCGTCGAGCGGGCCGAGGAAAGCGGGCTCGCCTGGAGTTCGTACGGGCTGGAGCTGCGCGCGCGGCAGCTGTACCTGCGTTACCTGTCCGGGGACTGGCCGGCCGAGGACGCGGCCGGCCGCGCGGGCCGGGGCGTGTCGAGCGCGGTGGCGGCGCGGATCCTGGCCAACTGGGTGCTGTTCCTGGTGGCGCGCGGCCGGTTCGAAGACGCGGCGAAGCTGCTGCCCGGCCTGCGGCAGAACTGGTCGGCCGACATCCAGATCGCGTTGTCGGCGGGCGACGCGGCGATCGAGCTGGCCACCTGGCGCGGCGAGCACGAGGAGGCGGTGCGCGCCACCGAGGAACTGGTCGCCTGGCTGGAGAAGATGGAGCCGTCGCTGCTGGGCGGCATCCGGATCGTCGCGCTGGGGCTGGCCTCGGTGGTCGCGCGGGCGGCCGCCGCGCGGGCCCACGGTGACCAGGCGGCGGCCGAGCGGATGACCGACGCCGGCCACCGGCTGCTGGACCACGGCCGCCGGTGCGCGAAAGAGGGCGCGCCGCGCTCGGGCACGCTCGGCCCGGAAGGCCGGGCGTGGCTCGCCCGGCTGGAGGCGTGGGGGAGCGCCCTCGAAGGCCCCGCCGACCCGGGTCTCTGGGCGGCCGCCGCCGAAGCGTTCGGCTACGGCGCGGTTTACGAGCAGGCGATCTGCCGCTGGCACCAGGCCGAAGCCCTGTTTGTGGCCGGCGACGCGACGGCGGCCGTGGCCCCGCTGGAGGCCGCCCACGCCGTCGCCGATCGGCTGGGCGCGCTGCCGTTGCGCGACGCCGTCCGGGACCTCGCGCACCGTGCGCGGGTGGACCTCCCGGGCGTCACTCCGTCACCGCATCCCGTGTCCCGGCCGATGGCCGACCCGTTGACCGACCGCGAGCGCGACGTGCTGGAGCGCGTGGCGCTGGGCCGCACCAATCGCCAGGTCGGCGAGGAGCTGTACATCAGCGAGAAGACGGTGAGCGTGCACCTCTCGCGGGTGATGGCCAAGCTGGGCGCCGCCCGTCGCGCCGAGGCCGTCGCGATCGCCTACGACCGGGGGCTGCTCACCGCGCCCGCTCCGGCACCCAAGGAATGACGCCTGAACCCGTTGTGTCCCAACGGGTTCAGCTCCGGCTCAGCGCCAGGGCAGGTGGCGCAGCAGCTTCATGCTCGAGGTCATCATCCGCGCCCACACCCCGCCCGGCACCCGTCGCGGCGGGCGCAGCGCCAGGCCGCGCTGCACGGCGATCGACTGGGCCTCGGTGTACTTCAGCAGGCCCTCGGCGCCGTTGCGGCGGCCGGCGCCGGACTCCTTCATGCCGCCCATCGGCACGCCGACGCTGCCGAACGTCGCGGCGTAACCCTCGTTGACGTTCACCGTGCCCGCCTTCAGCCGGGCCGCGACCTCCCAGCCGGCGCGGCCGTTGCGCGACCAGACACTGGCGTTGAGCCCGAACGGCGTGTCGTTGGCGCGCTCGATGGCCTCGGTGACGTCGGTGTAGCCGTAGACCGAGACGACCGGCCCGAACGTTTCGTCCGCGAACGGCAGCATCCCGGCCGTGACACCGGTGAGCACCGTCGGCTCGTAGAACAGTGGGCCGAGGTCCGGCCGCGGGCGGCCGCCGGTGAGCACCTGCGCGCCCTTGGCCCGGGCGTCCTCGACGTGCGCGGAGACCGTTTTCAGCTGGCTTTCCGAGGTCAGCGAGCCCATCTGCGCGCTGTAGCCGAGGGCACCGCCGAGCTTCAGCGCGGCCGTGCGGGCGACAAGTGCGCGAGTGAACTCCTCGCGGACGCTCTCGTGCACGTAGATCCGCTCCACCGAAACGCACAGCTGCCCGGCCGACGAGAAGCAGGCAGTCACGGCGCCGGTCGCGGCCTTGGCGACGTCCGCGTCCGGCAGCACGATCATCGGGTTCTTGCCGCCCAGCTCCAGGGAGTAGCTGGTCAGCCGCCGGGCGATCTGCCCGGCCAGGTCCTTGCCCGTCGGCGTCGAGCCGGTGAAGCAGAGGTAGTCGCACTCCTCGACCAGCGCGGGGCCGATGGCCGAGCCGCGCCCGAGCACCACCTGCCACAGCCCGGCCGGCAGGCCCGCCTCCTCGGCCAGCTCTTGCAGCCACAGCGCCGAAAGCGCGGTCTGGTTGTCCGGCTTCTGCACCACGGCGTTGCCGGCGGCGAGCGCGGGGAAGACGTCCATGGCGGTCAGCGCCAGCGGATAGTTCCAGGGCGAGATGATCCCGACGACGCCCTTGGGGTGGTGCAGTTCGCCGGCCTTGGTCAGGCCCGGGATCACTCCCGCGCGGCGCCGCGGCGCGAGGAATTTGGCGCTGTGCTTGCCGTAGTAGGCCGCGACGAGCGCGGAGGCGCTGATCTCGTCGAAGGCGTCGATGCGGGCCTTGCCGGCTTCCACCTGCACGAGGTCGAGAGCTTCGGCTTGGCGGTCGAGGATCAGGTCGTGCAGCCGGACCAGGAAGCGCTGCCGGTCGGCGGCGGGGCGCGCGGCCCAGCCGCGCTGCGTCTCACGCGCGGCGGCGAAGGCCGACCGCACCTCGGCGTCCGTGGCCTGGGGGAGCGTGGTGATCGGCAGCCCGGTGAACGGCGCCCGCATCCGGACGGGCGCGGAGTCCGCGCCGCCGGTCACGCGCGCCACGAGCTGGGCGGCGCGGTCCGCGGAGGGAGCGCCGGCGACACCGCCGATGGTCACGGGCTGGGCCGCGTCCGCCGCCGCGCCGCTGAGGTTCGCCGGTGTCGTGCTGGTCATGGCGTCTCCGTTCAGACCGGTGTTACCGACGAGTACACCATACTGCCGGTACGTCGGTTGTCCAGCTGGACGTGAATATGATTCATGTATTGGGTTCGTCGGTGGTCCGGTGGCGGCC
>DASXYS010000253.1:0-21246 GCA_036502365.1 Amycolatopsis sp. | reverse complement strand
CGCCGC
The DNA here is from genome assembly GCA_036502365.1 of Amycolatopsis sp. Classification (GTDB taxonomy): domain Bacteria; phylum Actinomycetota; class Actinomycetes; order Mycobacteriales; family Pseudonocardiaceae; genus Amycolatopsis. The sequence continues at coordinate 21,240 of DASXYS010000253.1, read as the reverse complement.
CGGTCCGTGCGGACCGGCGGCGCTTCCGTGCATTGTGGACAGAGCTGGTGCGGCGGGTTTACGGCGCCTTGTCCAGCTGGGTGGCCTTCACCGCGTTGCCGACCTGGGTGCAGTCGGCGGTGGTGGTGCCGGCGACGCCGGTCTGGGCGTTGGTGCTGCACGCGGAGTTCAGCGCCGTGCCGAGGTCCTTGAAGGTGGACGTCGGGCGGAGCAGGTTCTCCACCTTCCACCAGAGCGCGATCGCCTTGTCCTCGCCGAGGCCGGTGATGGTCTGGCCGTTGAAGCTGTCGCCGTCGGTGATCAGGTAGTCGACCTTGTCGACGACACCCGCGTCGATGTGCGGGTCGCCGTTCTCGTCGGTCCAGTACTGGCCGTTGACGCGGTCCGGCCCGGCGCCCTCACCCGAGTTGGCCGGGTTTTTCATGTCGCGCACCTGGCCGATGGACGAGCCCGCGCCCATCATCCAGCGGTTGCCGGTGCTCACCTGGTCGGTCTGCTGGGTGGACGCGGTCGCCGCGCCACCCGCCGCCACCAGGAGTGACGACGTGGCCAAGGCCGTCGTCAGAACAGCCAGCCGTTTCGAAGACATGGATCACCTTCCGCACAGTGGGTCATCCCGAGTGACCCGCTGCGGGCAGTTTCGATAACGGCGTGATCGGTAATAAGGGCCGAAAGTAGGGACTGGCAGCGAGACCAGCCGTTGGGTAGGAACCGTATAAAACGGACAGTCCTAACCGGATTTCCCTGGTGTGCCATGGTTTTCTGCCCGGAGCGCGGCGGCCGGCCGCGGGAACCGTGGTCGGAAAAGGTGATCACCCCGGCCGCCGGTGCTCCCTTGTGGACGCACCGGCGGCGGGTGGCGTCAGGCGCGGTGGTACTGGACCGGGGCCGCCACTTCGCCGCCCAGCTCGGCCGCGGCGTGGCGGGCCCAATACGGGTCGCGCAGCAGCGCCCGGCCCAGCAGGACGGCGTCCGCGCGGCCGTCCGCCACGATCTCGGCGGCTTGCTGCGGCTCGGTGATCAGCCCGACGGCGGCGACCGGCAGGCCGGTCTCGGTGCGCACCCGCTCGGCGAACGGCACCTGGAAGCCCGGCGCGGCCTCGATCTTCGCGTCCGGCACGGTGCCGCCGGTGGACACGTCGAGCAGGTCGACCCCTCGGGCGAGCAGTTCCTTGGCCAGCCGCACGGTTTCGTCGGCGGTCCAGCCCTCGCGGGAGTCCTCGGCGTTCTCGCTCAGCCAGTCCGTCGCGGAGACGCGGAAGAACACCGGCAGGTCCTCGGGCCACGCGGTGCGCACCGCTTCGACGACCTCCAGCGCGAAGCGGATGCGGCCCTCGAAGGAGCCGCCGTAACCGTCGGTGCGCCGGTTGGTGAACGGCGACAGGAACTGGTGGATCAGGTAACCGTGCGCGCCGTGGATTTCGACCACGTCGAACCCGGCGGCGCGGGCGCGTTTCGCGGCTTCGCCGAACTGGCCGACGATCTCCGCGATCTGTTCTGTGGTCAGCTCTTCCGGCGTCGTCGAGGCTTCGGCGAACGGCAGGGGGCTGGCGCTCACCGGGGTCCAGCCGTACTCGGCGCCGGGCGGGATCGGCGCGCCGCGGTCGACCCAGGTGCGCTCGGCGGAGGCCTTGCGGCCCGCGTGCCCGAGCTGAATGCCCGGCACGGTGCCCTGGGTACGCAGGAAATCGGTGATCCGGCGGAAGGCGGCGACCTGGGTGTCGTTCCAGATGCCGAGATCGTACGGGCTGATCCGGCCTTCGGGGCTGACTGCGGTCGCCTCGGTGAGGATGAGCCCGGTGCCGCCGGCTGCGCGGGAGGCGAGGTGGGCGAAGTGCCAATCGGTCGGGGCGCCGGCCGGCTCGCCGCTCGGGGCCGCGCTGTACTGGCACATCGGCGCCATCCAGACGCGGTTCGGGAAGGTCAGCGACCGGAGGGTGTACGGCTCGAACAGCGTGCTCATACGGGCGTCTCCGCGGAGTGTGCAGGGTGCGCAGCCGCTAGCCGCGACAGCGCTCTACCAGCTCCGACAATAATTGCCGACGCGGAGTATTTTCAAGGGATGAGCCCGGTGCTGTGGATCATAGGATGACGGGCAGCCGCCGGGGGAACACTCGCCGCGGAGCACCAGCAGCCGCTTGGTGAGCGTGGTTACGGGCGGTGCGGTCAGCCGGTCGCCGTCGCGAGGCGATCGGCGTCCGGCTCGACGGTCAGCACGTCCTTGCCCAGGGTGAAGGAGCCGGGTTCCGGGTCGTCGGCCGGTCCGCCTGGGGCCGCGGCCGGCGTTCCGCGTCCCACCGCACGGCGAACTCGGCGCTGACCTCGTGCTCGTGGGTCAAGATGTACCCCCGGGACATGGCACCGGGCGCGAGCATCCACAAGGGACACTCACGCCCGGCCGGTGCGGGGAACTGGTTCAGCGCAACGCGTTCACCGTCACGGTGAGCGTGTCGGGGTCGCCTGCCTGGACGGCGCCGCTGAAGTCGGGGCCGGGCGAGACGTCGTCGTACGGGAAGGCGTAACCGCGGTTGTCCGGCAGCTTGCCGTGCACGATCCGGGCGTAGTGGTTGGTCTCGGCGGCCTGGTAGAACTTCGCCGGGTCCTCGCCGGTCGGCTGCTTCGGGTTGTCCAGCAGCGTGGTGCGGTTCAGCGCGGCGGCCAGGCGCGGGATGATCGCCTTGCGCGCGTCGCTGTCGCCGTCCTTGATCGCGAACGGGCCGCTGTCGCAGCTCCACACGTCGGCCGTCGCCGGTTTGGTGAAGGCCTCGCCGTTGTTGAACTTCAGCACGCCGTCGGAGCCGACGCGGCCGGTGAACGCGCCGAGGCCGGGCACCTGCGTGTCGACGGTCAGGTCCGTGCCGGTGTACTTCTGCCACACCTGGTCGATGTAGCCGTCGAGGTAACCGCTGAACTGGTCCGCGCGGTAGTGCGCGCTCAGCGCCCGCACCGGGGTGCCGTCCGAGCCGGCCTCGACCAGCGAGCCCCAGGCGCCGCCCTGGGTCTTGAGCGCGTCGGCGATCGGGTCCAGCGATTTGGCCGGCAGGCCCGGCACGGTCTGGTCGCCGGAGCCGGCGGTGGTCAGGTGCAGGCCGAGCGGGATGGCGACGAAGTCGACGTAGCTGATGTTGGCGAACAGCACCGCGTCGTTGAAGGTGAACTCGCAGAACGACCAGTTGCGGTTGTAGTTCGCGTCGCCGCTGTTGAGGAAGCTCGGGTGCACGAGCGCGGGGCCGGGGTTGACAAAGAAGTCGAGCTTGTCGTCGGTGACGAAGTAGACCCGCGCGCCGGCCATTTTCGGCACGTTCACCTGCGAGAGCGTCTTGATCGGGATTGCGCAGTCCTCGCCGAGCGGCGTCTGCTCCGCCGACGGCGACGGCGGGTAGTACGGCGAGCCGTCGGCTTTGAGCACCACCAGCTTGTTGTCGGGCGTCGTGCCGGTCACGTAGGCGTAGGTGGCGCCCGCGCCCGTCTGGTCGTCGAACGCCAGCTTGAAGGTGTCCGGGGTGGCCGCGGTCCGGTTCAGGGCCGCGGAGGCAAGGCCGTTGCCCCACAACGGAAAGGTTGCCGCAGCCGCGGACGCGCCGAGAAAAGCTCGCCGGGAAATCAAGGAAACCGCCTCCAGGGATAGCGCTGTTGATCGGTTCAGTGCCGGGCACCGTAGCCACGCACGGAAGCGAAGGTCAACGAATAACTACGGGATTGGCCCTTTTTGTCAGTGAATTACGGACGGAAGTCGGCCGGCTCGCGGGCCGGCGGGTGGAGGTCTGGACCACTTGGCGGAAGAGGCCTGGACCGCCTGGGTGAGCCCGCGCTGCCGGGCTCGCCCAGGCGAGCGCCCGTTGCTCGACCTGATAGCCGCTGTCAAGATGCTAATACGTATTAGTCCAGCCATTTCCCCGAATCGGACAGAATTCGCCGGCAAGGTTGACGGGGACCTTCGCGTCGCAGAGCCTTCGCTAATCCGCATTAGCGACGAGGAGGTCCGCGGAGGTGGCAGCGCGAGGCAGGACGCCGCGGCAGGCGGACATCGCCCGGATCGCCGGGGTTTCCCAGGCGACGGTGTCCGTGGTGCTGGCCGGAAACCGCGGCGTGCGGATGGCCGAGTCCACCCGGCACCGGGTGCTGGAGGTCGCCGAGCGGCTCGGTTACGTGCCGCACCCGGTCGCGACGCGGCTGGCGTCGGCGCGGTCGAACATGCTGGGGCTCTACACCTTCCGCACCACGTTCCCGACCGACACCGCCGATTCGTACCACCCGATCCTGGCCGGGGTCGAGGAGGAGGCGGCGGCGCTGGGGCAGGACCTGATCCTGTTCACCGGCACCGCCGGGTCCGGCGCGCTGCGGGAGGCCGCGATCCGCCGCACCCGGATGGCCGACGGCTGCCTGTTCTTCGGCAGGCACGTGCCGGAGGAGCCGGTGGCGCGGCTGGTCGACTCCGGCTTCCCGTTCGTCTACATCGGACGGCGGCCGGAGCTGGGCGGGCGGATCCCGTACGTCGGGGCCGACTACGTCACCGCGTCGGCGGAGGTGCTGCGGCGGCTGACCGCGCTGGGGCACCGCGAGATCCGGTACGTCCGCGAACTCGACGAGGCCCCCTCGTCCAGCGACCGGCAGCGCGGGGTGCTGGAAGCGGCGCCGCGCACGGAAATCGTGCGCGTCGGCGGGCCGGAGGTGCACCCGGACACGGTGCGGGGCTGGGTCCGCGACGGCGTCACCGCGGTGGTGGTCGAGGGCACCGACACCGGGGCCGCGCACGCCGCGGTGCGCACCGCCGTGGAAGCCGCCGGACTGTCCACTCCGGACGACCTCTCGCTGGCCGTGCTCGGCGGCCCGCCCGGGGTGAGCGGTTTCGCGGTGCCGATGCGGGAGATGGGCCGGAGCGCGGTGCGCCTGCTCGTCGACCTCGTCACCGAGCAGGACACGACGCCGCAGCAACTGCTGTGGTGCCCACCGGTGGCCGGCGATTCCGTCGGCGCACCACCATCCCGTTACTGATCCGACCGGAAGCAGGCGGATACGGTCTGCAGCAGAACTGCTTGCAGGAACCCGTTTCCGCCGTGACTGTAGTCGGATTGGCAACGAACGGCACAGAAGGACGGAGCATGGCTGAAATCGGCACCGAGATCCTCGTGGCAGGCGGTGGCACCGGCGGCGTGGCCGCCGCGCTGGCCGCCGCCGGAGCGGGGCATCGGGTCGTGCTGACCGAGGAGACCGACTGGGTCGGCGGTCAGTTCACCGCCCAGGCGGTGCCCCCGGACGAGAACCCGTGGATCGAGCGCTTCGGCGGCACGGCCTCGTACCGGGGCTTCCGCGAAGGGATCCGCGACTACTACCGGCGGCACTACCCGCTGCGGGCCGAGGCCGCGCGGCTGGCGGACCTCAACCCGGGCGCGGGACGCGTCAGCAAGCTGTGCCACGAGCCGAGAGTCGCGCTCGCGGTGCTCGAATCCCTGCTGGCGCCCCACCGCTCGGCGGGGCGGATCACCGTGCTCACCGGGCATCGGCCGGTCTCGGCCGAGGTGACCGGCGACCGGGTCGACGCCGTCACGTTCGAAGGCCCGGACGGCGAGCGCACCACGGTGCGGGCCGCCTACGTGCTCGACGCGACCGAGAACGGCGACCTGCTGCCGCTCGCCGGCGTCGAGTTCGCCGTCGGCGCCGAGTCGCGTGACGAGCACGGCGAGCCGCATGCGCCGGAACAGGCCGACCCGGGGAATCTTCAGGGTTTTACTTACTGCTTCGCGGTTTCGCATCACGCCGGCCAGGACCACGTGATCGACCGGCCGTCGATGTACGGCTTCTGGCGCGACTACCGCCCGGAGTTCTGGCCCGGCCCGCTGCTCGGCTTCCTGGCGCCCGACCCGCGCTCGCTGGAGCCGGTGCCGCGTACCTTCGAGCCGAACCCGGACACCGATCCGCTGGTGATCAGCGCGGACCAGAGCGCCGACGCCGGGGACAAGGAGCTGTGGGGCTTCCGCCGCATCCTGGCCCGCGGGCTGCACCGGGCCGGCGCGTTCGACTCCGACCTCACGCTGGTCAACTGGCCGCTGAACGACTACTGGCTGCGGCCCGGCCTGGAGATCGACGGCGTCAGCACGGCCGAGGACGTCACGCGCGCCCACTACGAGGCCAAGCAGCTTTCGCTTTCGGTGCTGTACTGGCTGCAGACCGAGGCCCCGCGGCTCGACGGCGGCACCGGCTTCCCCGGCCTCAAACTGCGCCCGGACGTCGTCGGCACGAAGGACGGCCTGGCGAAGTCCGCCTACGTCCGCGAGGGCCGGCGCATCCGCGCGGTCACCACGGTGGTCGAACAGGACGTGTCGCTCGACCTGCTCGGCGCGACCGGGCGGAAGTCCCACCCGGACTCGGTCGGCGTCGGCAGCTACCGCCTCGACCTGCACCCCTCGACCGCCGGCGACAACTACGTCGACGTGCCGAGTGTGCCGTTCGAGATCCCGCTCGGCGCGCTTTTGCCGCGGCGGATGCGGAACCTGCTGCCCGCGGGCAAGAACATCGGCACCACGCACATCACCAACGGCTGCCACCGGCTGCACCCCGTGGAGTGGAACGTCGGCGAGGTCGCCGGCCACCTCGCGGGCTTCGCGCTGCGCCGCGGCGGCGAGCCCCACCAGGTCCGTGACGACCCGAAGCTGTTCGACGAGTTCGCCCGCCTGCTCGACCAGGCCGGCGTCGAGCGGCGCTGGCCCGAAGTCCGCGGCTACTGAAGGCCCAATTCCCCAGGAGGTATGGACAATGACGGTCCATCCCGGTCCCGTGCGGATCGGCATCGACGTGGGTGGCACGTTCACCGACGCCGTCGCCGTGGACGCGCGCTCGTTCGAGCTGCTCGGCCAGGTGAAGGTGCCGACCAGCCACGACCACGCCGACGGCGTCGCCCACGGCATCCTGGAGGCGCTGGAGAAACTGCAGGCCGAGGCCGGAATCGGCGCCGGCGACGTGTCGTTCCTCGCGCACGGCACCACGCAGGCCACCAACGCGCTGCTGGAAGGCGACGTCGCGACGGTGGGTATCGCCGGGATCGGCGCGGGCTTCGACGGCTTCGCTACCCGGCGGCTCGAGGCGCTCGGCAAGATGGAGCTGGCACCCGGCCGACGGCTGCCTGTGCGGTACGCCGCCGTGCGCGACCCCAGCGACGCCGACACGGCCGTCACCGCGCTGGTCGAGCAGGGCGCCGAGGTGATGGTGGCGGTCGAGCCGTTCAGCGTCGACGATCCCGAGGGCGAGCGCGCGGTGGTGGCCGCGGCCCGGGAGCGCGGGCTGCTCGCGACCGCGACGCACGAGATCACCAGCCTGTACGGCCTCACCAAACGGGCCAGGACGGCGGTGCTGAACGCGGGCATCATGCCGCGCATGGTGTCCACCGCCGACCTGGTCGAGGCCAGCGTGCAGCGGGCGGGCATCACCGCGCCGCTGATGGTGGTCCGCGGCGACGGCGGCGTGATGTCGCTGCCGGAGATGCGCCGCCGGCCGCTGCTGACGGCACTGTCCGGGCCGGCCGCGGGCGTGGCCGGCGCGCTGATGGGGGAGAAGCTCAGCGAGGGCGTGTTCCTGGAGACCGGCGGGACCTCCACCGACATCAGCGTGATCCGCCGCGGCCGGGTGCCGGTGCGGCACGCGTTGCTCGGCGGGCGGGAGACCTACCTGCCCGCGCTGGACGTCCGCACGGTCGGCATCGGCGGCGGTTCGCTCGTCCGGTTCTCCGGCCGCGCGGTCACCGAAGTCGGCCCGCGCAGCGCGCACATCGCGGGGCTGCCGTACGCCTGCTTCGCGCCCGCTTCAGCGCTCATCGGCGCGAAGCTGGTGACAGTCTCGCCGCGTCCGGACGACCCGGACGACTACGTGGCGCTCGAAGCGGTGGACGGCCGCCGGTACGCGCTTACGCTCACCTGCGCGGCCAATGCCCTCGGTGTTGTGCCGGCCGGTTCCTATGCCCACGCCGAGCCGGAAGCCTCGCGCCTCGCGGTGCAGCCACTGGCCGGAGCGCTGGGACTGTCAGTGGCGGAGGCCGCGCGGATTGTCTTGCGGCAGGCCGTAAAACCGGTGCGCGCGGTCGTCGAGACGTTGGTTCGCGAGTACCGCCTCGACTGCCCGTCGCTGGTCGGCGGGGGCGGCGGCGCGGCGGCGGTGACGCCGTTCCTCGGCGAGGAGACCGGGCACGACTGGCGGATCGCGGCGCACAGCGAGGTGATCAGCCCGCTCGGCGCGGCGCTGGCGCTGGTGCGCGAGTCGGTCGAGCGGATCGTGCCGAGTCCGTCCAATGCGGACATTCTGGCCGCCCGTGCGGAGGCCGAGGCGGCGGTGGTCGCGCAGGGCGCGGACCCGGCCGGGGTCGAGGTCGACGTGACCGTGGACCCGACCCGCAACCTGATCCGCGCCGTCGCCACCGGGGCCACGGAGCTGCGCACCAAGGACCGTGCGTCCACTGTGGACGAAACGGTGATGCGGGCCGAGGTGGCGCGCAGCCTCGGTGTGCCGGTCGGCGAGGTGGCGGAGCTGGCCGCGACGGCGCAGCACCGCGTGTTCGGTGCCCGCGCCCGGCGTCCAGGCCGGCTCGGGCGGTTCGCCGCGCCGGTGGAGCACGTGCGGGTGGTCGACGCTGAGGGGGTCGTGCGGCTGCGCAGCGCCGGGGCGCTGGTCGAGAAGACCGATGTCGGCGCCGCGCCGGCTCGCCTCGCGACGCTTGTTGACAAACACACTCGGTACGGCGACGGCGGTTCGCGTGCGCCCGCGGTGTGGCTGCTGGTCGGGCCGAAGATCGCCGACCTGTCCGGGGTGCTCGACCGCGACCAGCTGGTGGCGCTGATCGGGGCCGAGCTGAGGACCCGGGCAGCGGACGAGCCGGTCGTCGCGATTCTGGAGGACCGGCGATGAGTACCGCAAAGACTCGTGAGTGTTCGTGCCGGTTAGAACCGTCATCGCCACTCACGACCGACGTCGACCTGGCCGTCGCCCTGCTGCGGGCGACTCCGACCCACGAGAACCGGCCCGAGGCGCAGCTGCGCGGCTGGGCCGAAACCGCACTGGCTTACGGCGACGAGCTGGCCGCCGCGCCCGGCGAGGACGAAGACGTACGAATCGTCGAGCGTGACGGCGGCGTCCGTGACGGTGAGCTGCTGCTCGCCGAGTACCGCCGCGCCACCGTCACGCTGTACCGGGATGCGTTGGCCCGCATGGAAAAGCTGGCCGCGCGCAAGGGCTGGGACGTGTCGCCCGAGTGCCTGCGCAAGGCCGCCGTGGCGCACGAGCTGGCGCACCACCGGCTGGACGTGCGGGAGCTGAACCGGCGGCTCGGGCACACCGCCGCGCGGTTCGGCCCGTTCCGCGTCCGGGGCCACGTGGCGGGCGCGGACGAGATCGTCGCGCACCGTTTCGCCCACCACCGCAGCGGGCTGGGTGTCAGCCCGCTGCGGCTCACTGCCGCGCTCGCCGAAGGGAACCGCTGATGGGTATCGCGATCCTGGCCCTGATGGCCGTCGGGGTGGTCCTGATGCTGACCCGGGTCCTGCCCACCGCGTTCGCGCTGGTGCTGCTGGCGCTCGGCATCGCGCTGCTCGCCGGGGCGCCGCTGTCCGGCGGCAAGAACGACATCCTCACCAGCGTGCTGCAGACCGGCGCCGCCGCGCTGGCGTCGACGATGATCGCGGTGCTGCTGGGCTCGTGGCTCGGCACGCTGATGGACGAGACGGGCATCGCCGCCACGCTGGTGCGCAAGATCGTCGAGTTCGGCGGCGAGCGGCCTTCGGTCGTGGCGCTGGGCGTGTTCGCCGTGTCGATCCTGTGCGGCAGCATCACCGGCTCCGCGCCGGCCGCGATGCTGGCCGGCGTGGTCGGCATCCCGGCGATGATCGCCGTCGGGGTCACGCCGGTGGTCGCGGGAGGCACGGTGCTGATGGGCATCTCCGCGGGCTCGCCGCTGGAGCTGCCGGTGTGGCAGTTCCTCTCCGACGCGCTCGGCGCGCCGGTCGGCGACGTCAAGGCGATCATGGTGAAGCTGTTCCCGATGGCGCTGGTCGTCGGCATCGCGTACGTGCTCATCGAGACCCGCCGCCGCGGCACCCGGCACACCTGGGCCGTCCGCCTCGACCGGCCGAAGGCGCGGGTCCGCCGCGGCGACGCGCCGTGGTACGCGCTGATCACGCCGCTGGTCCCGATCGTGCTGGCGCTGGGCTTCGCCGTGCCGATCGTGCCCTCGCTGCTGGTCGGCATCGTCTACGCACTGGTGACGACTACCAAGTGGGGCGAGCTGAACGGTCGCGCGCTGCGCTCGTTGTACAAGGCGTTCCACGTGGCGGCGCCGCCGATCGTGCTGTTCATCGCGATCGGCATGCTGCTCGCGGCGGTGAAGCTGCCCGGGGCGAAGAGCGCGCTGACGCCGATCGTGTCCGCGATCAGCCCGGCGTCGGCGGTGTGGTTCGTGGTGGTGTTCGTGGTGCTGGTGCCGCTGTGCCTGTTCCGCGGCCCGCTCAACGTGTTCGGCCTCGGCGCCGGGGTCGCGGGCGTGCTGGTGACCGGCGGGATCTACCCGCTGTCTGCGGTGGTGGGGCTGATGGCCTCGTACAACCAGGTGTTCAGCGTGTCCGACCCGACCAGCACGCAGACGGTGTGGGCCGCGCAGTACTCCGGCGTCCGCCCGGAGAAGGCGATGATCTCGACGCTGCCCTACACCTGGGTCGTCGCGCTCGGCGGGATGGTGCTCACGGCGGTGCTGTATCTGTGAATGGTGTGATCACTACGTCCGACGGTGTCCGGCTCGACTCGGCGTGGCACCCGGGCGGGCCGTCCGCGGTGGTGCTGGCGCACGGCATCACCGGGGATCTCACCGAGCAGGGTTTGTTCGTGACCCTGGCGGAAAAGCTAGTCGCGGCGGGGTTTTCGGTGCTGCGGTTCTCGTTTCGCGGGCATGGGGCGAGTGAGGGACGGCCTCGTGACATGACCGTGGCGGGGGAGCTGCTGGACCTGCGCGCCGCTGTTTCGGTCGCCGGGGTCGCTGGTGGTCCGGTGTCGGTGGTCGCGTCGAGCTTCGGCGCGGTGAGCACCACGCTCTCGCTGGCCACCCTGCCGGTGCGGTCGGTGGTGCTCTGGCAGCCGGTGCTGGACCTGCGCCGGACGTTCCTGGAACCGGAGCTGCCCCGCGGAATCAAGCTGTACTCGGACCGGTCTTCGTTGCCGGAGTTGGGTTTCCTCGACATCGAGGGCCGGTTCGAGCTGGGCGCGCCGCTGTTCGAGGAGTTCACCCGATTGGAGCCGCGGGCAGCCTTCCTCGCAACCGGCCAGCCCGCGTTGGTGATCCACGGCGACGCCGACGAGCACGTCTCACACGAAATCGCCCGCGCCACCGCCGCCGCCCGCCCGAGGACCGACTGGTGGTCGGTTCCCGGCGACGGCCACGGCTTCCGCCGCCACGGCCCCGAGGTGATCGCCGCGACGGTCCACTGGCTGGCCTCTCCTGACTGCCGGAGGCGGAGCGGATGACGCTTTCCCTGCACTCGACACAGGGAAAGCGTCATCCGCTGCAGCAGCCCGGGTGACTGCCGGGGAACTTCAGCCGACCTGCACGTCGATGCAGGAGTAGAAGGCGTTCGCCGTGTCGGCGATGTTCCAGACGGCCAGCACCGTCTGGCGGCCGGTGTGGCCGCTCAGGTCCACCTGGTGCGAGACGGTCTCCGGCGGCTGCTGGTTGTGGCCGTCGAAGCTGGCCACCAGGTCGTTGCCGACGTAGTACTCGTAGCTGGCGGTGCTGTGCCGGGCGGTGAACGTCCAGTTGAACGTCGCCGTGGTGCCCACCGCGCCGACCTGCCAGCCCTTGCTGTCGTCGTTGAGGTCGGCGAACTGGGCCAGGCCGGCGTTGCAGCTGTGCAGGCCCTTGGGGCCTTCGACGCTCTGGGGCTCGTAGGTGATCTCGCCGCACGAGACCGTGTGCTGGGCGCACTGCGCCTGCCGGCTCGCGGGGGAGTTGACGTAGCCGTGCGCACTCGCGATGCCGGCCGGGCTGACCAGGACGAGCACCGGTGCGAGCACCGCGCCCGCGAGTGCGGCGAGAAGTTTCCGGTTCGCTTTCATACCAGCTCCTTCGAGGAAGGCTCGCTCCCCGCCACGGCGTTGTGGCGCAACAGAACAACGGCACCGGGGCGGGAAGGTGCTCGAGCGAAGGGGAATTTGTGGTCTAGACCATACGCCGTACGAGCGGCGATGGTCAACAGCTGGCAAAATATCCCCACTCGTTGGTAAGAAGCCAACCGGCGAGACTGGCCGGGTCAGTCCTCCAGCAGGCTCCGCAGCGTGCGGCGGAACTGAGCTGCTGCGCTGGGGCTGAGCGCCGCAAGGAACGTCTTCTCGGCTTTCCGGTAGGCGACCGTCGCCGCGTCGTAGGTCGTCAACCCCTGTTCGGTGAGCTCGACGACGTTCCGGCGCCGGTCGGCCGGATCCGGCTGCCGCCGGACGATGTCCTTGTCTTCGAGCGCGTCCAGCAGCGCGACCATCGTCGTACGGTCGATGCCGAGCGTCTGCGCCACCTGTAGCTGGGACGCCGGCTCCCGGTGGGCCAGTACCCGCAGCGCCCCGAGGTCCTTGCCGTCGATCCCGAACGGGGCGAGCGCCGCGTCCGTCAGCGCCGTGAACTTCATGTTGACGTGCTTGAGGAGGTAGCCCAGCACGTCGTGCGGGTCGGCGCCGGGGCTGGCTTCAGTGGACACGGGCGTCACTTTACGCTTAAGCTGATCGTCAGTAGTGCTGATGATCAGCAGTGCAACCAATGAAAGGCACGACATGATCCTCGTTACCGGGGGCCTCGGTTTCATCGGCTCTCACACGGTCCGCGCGCTCGCCGAGGCCGGGGAGGAATGCGTCCTGCTCCAGCGCCGCAGCCCGCAGCTCCCGCCGCACCTCGCCGATCTGCCGGTGCACGTCGTCCAGGGCGATGTCGCCGACCTCGATGCCTTACTCGCCGTCGGCAAGCAGTACCCGATCACCGGGATCGTGCACCTCGCCGTCGCCTTGCCGTGGAAAACCACGGAGGCGGACCCGATCACCGACACCGGCCGGGCGCTGGAGGCGTTCCTCAACATCGTCCGCGCCGCGCAGACCCTGGGCGTGCGCCGCATCGTCACCGCGAGCACCATCGGCGTCTACCACGGCGCGGCCGAGGGGGCGCTCACCGAGGATTTGCCGCTCTCCCTCGGCTACTTCCACGTCATCCCGACGTTCAAGAAGATCACCGAGCTGCTCTCCGGCCACCTGTCGAGCGTGACCGACGTCGAGATCGTCAACGCCCGGATCTCCGGCACCTGGGGTCCCGGGGGACACCTGCCCGACCCCTTCTTCGCCGCGCCGTCGCTGGCGCTGGCCGCCGCCAGGCGCAGCGAACCCGATCTGTCCGGGCTCATCGCGCCGCCGCACGCCGAGGACGCGCTCGATCTGCTCTACGTCAAGGACACCGGTCGCGCGCTGGCGCTTCTGCAGCTCGCCGGGGAACTGCACCACCCGACGTACAACGTCGCTTCCGGTGGTGCCACGAGCAACGGCGACGTGATCGCCGCGATCGAGTCAGTCGAGCCCGGCTTCCACTTCGAGCTCCCCTCCGCCGGGGCGCGTCCGGTGAGCTGGCTCGACATCACGCGGCTGCGCGAGGACACCGGATTCGAACCCCGATACGGCACCGCCGCCGCGGCCGCCGAGTACATCGCCTGGCTCCGCGCCGGAAACGAGCGGTGAACTCAGGCCCGCCCGCCGGACAGCACCTCGAACGCCTGCCACATCCCGGCGTACCGGCCGTCGAGAGCGAGCAGTTCGTCGTGACTGCCGGTTTCGGCGACGCGGCCGCGGTCGAGCACCACGATCCGGTCGGCGGTGCGGGCGGTCTGCAGGCGGTGGGCGATGACGATGGTGGTGCGGCCGTGGGCGAGGGTCTGCATGGCGGCGGCCACGCGGGCCTCCGCGGCGAGGTCGAGGTTGGACGTCGCCTCGTCCAGCAGCAGGATCGCCGGGTCGACGAGCTGGGCGCGGGCCAGCGCGAGCAGCTGGCGCTGCCCGGCCGAAAGCGACCGGCCGCGTTCGGCGATCTCGTGCCGGTAGCCGCCGGACAGCGACGCGACGAAGTCGTGCGCGCCGACCGCACGGGCAGCCGCCTCCACCTCCGCGTCGGTGGCCTCGGCCCGGCCGTAGGCGATGTTGTCTCGGACGGTGCCGGTGAACAGGAATGCCTCCTGCGGCACGTAACCCAGCTGGCCGCGGTAGCCGGCGAGGTCGAGTGAGCGCAGGTCGTGGCCGTCGACCCGGACGGCACCGGCATCCGGGTCGTAGAACCGGGACAGCAGCTTGATCACGGTGGACTTGCCCGCGCCGGTCTCGCCGACCAGCGCCACCGTCTCGCCCGCGGCGATGGTCAGGTCGACCTCGCGCAACGCCTCCGGTGGCTTGGCCCCGGGGGCGAGCGAGCCCGCCATCAGCCTCGGGTCGGCGGGGCCGCGGCGCTCCCCGGTGATCCGCGCGGGGGCGGCCGGATAGGAGAACCGGACGCCGCTGAAGGTGATCTCCCCGTGCAGCCGGCCGGGGTCGACCGGTCGGGCGGCGGGCGGGGTGAGCGTCTCCAGCCGCATCAGCTCGGCGATCCGGTTGACCGAGATCCGCGTCTGCAGCCACGAGTCGAAGACCTGCGAGAGCTGCTGGATGGGGGAGAAGAACAGGTCGATGTAGAGGATGAACGCGATCAGCGCGCCCGCCGTCAGGTGGCCGGAGTGGATCATCCCGGCGCCGACGCCGAGCACGATGGCGTCGGCGCCCGCGGAGAGGAATTGCACGAACGGGAAGTAGGTGGCCGCGAGCCGCTGGGCGGAGAACCGCGAATCGAGGTAGTCACGGCCGAGCCGGCGGAACCGGCGCACCGTCTCGTCCTCGTGCGCGAACGCCTGCGATTCGCGCACGCCCGAAAGGCTTTCCTGGAAGTCCGCGTTGACGATCGCGACGCGGTCGCGGGCCACGTCGTACAGCCGGGCCGCGCGGCGGCGGAAGATCACCGTCGCGATCGCCAGCGGTACCACCACGGCCAGCGTGCACAGGCCCAGCTCCGGGTTCACCACCACCAGCGTGACCCCGACCCCGCCGAAGGTGACCAGCGCGACCAGCGCCGACAGCAGCCCGTTTTCGATCAGCGACTCGAACTGGTCGACGTCGGTGGTCATCCGGGTCATGATCCGGCCGGCCATCTCACGCTCGTAGTAGTCGAGCGAAAGGCGTTGCAGCTGCGCCCAGATCCGGATCCGCAGTGACAGCATCACCCGCTGCGCGGTCCGGCCGGTCACGAAGGTCTCGGCGACCTCGTCCAGCAGCGCGGCGAGGGTGATCACCAGGAACAGCCCGGACGCGGTGAACAGCACCACCTGCGAGCCCTGCAGCACGCCGTTGTCGATGCCGGTCTTCACGAACACCGGCCCGATCACCGACGCGACGGCGTCGACGACCACCAGCAGCAGGCCGAGCAGCAGCGGCAGGCGGAACTGGCGCAGGATCGAACCGAGCGAGAACCCGCGCTGCTGCCGGGATTCTTCGGCCAGGTCGACGTCGGCGAAGTCGCGGATCGGCTTCAGCTCGTCGACGCGGGCGAGCAGGTCCGGCGTCGGCGGCAGTGCGCTGCGCCAGTTGCCGCCCGCCGAGCCGCCCAGCCCGCTGCCGAGGCTCGGCGCGCGGGTGTTCGCAGTGGCGAGCCGCCCGCCGTTCCCTTGTGCCGCCGGGCTTTGCCACGCGGACTCGGTGATCGTGCTCAGCGCTTCGATGCGGTCGCCGACCTTCTCCGCGGCCGCCTCGTCCAACCCGGTCAGCAGGCTGCGGTAGAGGGCGCTGCGGGCCACCAGTTCCTCGTGGGTGCCCTGGTCGGCGACCACGCCGCGGTCCAGCACGACCACGCGGTCGGCCAGGTGCAGCGTCGAGCGGCGGTGGGCGACGAGCAGCGTGGTGCGCCCGGCCAGCACGGTGCGCAGGGACGCGTTGATCGACTCCTCGGTGTTCGCGTCGACGGCGCTCGTGGCGTCGTCCAGCACCAGGATCCGCGGGTCGGTGAGGATCGCGCGGGCCAGCGCGATCCGCTGCCGCTGCCCGCCGGACAGCGACAGCCCGCGTTCGCCGACCACGGTGTCGTAACCCTGGGGGAGCGCGGAGACGAAACCGTGGGCCTCGGCCACTTCCGCCGCGGCGATGACTTCCGCGTCGGTGGCGCCGGGGCGGCCGTAGGCGATGTTGGCGCGGATGCTGTCGGAGAACAGGAAACTCTCCTCGAACACCACGCCGACCTGCGAGCGCAGCGACCGCAGTTGCAGCGAGCGGACGTCGTGGCCGTCCACCAGCACCGCGCCGGAACCCGGGTCGTGGAAGCGGGAGACGAGCATCGTCGCGGTCGTCTTGCCGCTGCCGCTCGGGCCGATCAGCGCGACGCGCTCGCCGGCGCCGATGTGGAGATCGAAGCCGCGCAGCACTTCCGCGTCGCCGGAGTATCCGAAGTGGACGTTGTCGAAGCGGATCTCACCCCGGGCCGGCGGCAGCTCCACGGCGTCCGGCGGGTCGGCGATGGCCGGCGGCAGGTCGAGCAGCTGGAAGATCCGCTCGACGCCGGCCCGGGCCTGCTGCCCGATCGACAGCACCGCGGCGAGCTGCCGCGCGGGCGCCATCATCTGCCCGACATAGGTGGAGAAGGCCAGGAACGTGCCGAGGCTCAGCTCGTGGCGCAGAGCAAGCCAGCCGCCGAACACCAGGATCGCGACCTGCCCCAGCGACGGGATCGCTTGCAGCAGCGGCTGGAACCGTGCCTGCAGCCGGACCGCGCGCAACTGCGTGCCGTAGAGGTCGCCCGCGGTGTCCGCGACCCGCCGGAGCTCACGGTCCTCCTGGCCGAATGCCTTCACCACGCGGACGCCGTTCACGTCCTCGTCGAGGATCTGCACCAGGTCGCCCTCACGCTGCTGCGCGGCCCAGGTCGCGGGGAAGATCCGCCGCCGCATCCGGTACGAGACGACCAGCAGCAGCGGCACGACCACCAGGCTGACCAGCGCGAGCAGCGGGGAGAGGACCAGCATCACGCCGAGGGAAAGCAGCAACAGCAGGATGTTCCCGCTCAGGATCGGCAGCAGCCCGAGCAGGCCCTGCACCAGTGCGGAGTCCGACGTCGCCCGCGCCACCAGCTGCCCGGTCGGCATCCGGTCGAGGTTCGCGAAGTCCATCCGCTGCAGGTGGGAATGCATCTCGTTGCGCAGGTCGTACTGCACGGCCAGCGCCACCTGCCCGCCGCGGTAGCGCCGCTGGTAGGCGAACCCGAAGGCGGCCGCGGCGACCACGAGCAGCGCGACCAGCCACGGCCACAGCTCGGCGTTGTCGCTCAGGATCACGCCGTCGACGATCTGGCGCTCCAGCAGCGGCACCACGGCCTGGCACGCGCTGCCGAGCACGGCGGCGCCGAGCGCGATCACCAGCTCCCGCCGGTGCCGCAGCACGTAGCTGCCGAGCCGGCGCAGCCAGCGCGACTTTTCCGCCGGGTTTTCCGCTTTCGCGGTGATCTGGGAGGTTTCGGTGTCGGTGCTCACCGGGTCTGGTTCATCGGTTTGGTCCCTGCTTTCTCTGCCATGACGTCGTCGATCGCCGAACCGAGCCACACCAGCGTCTCCAGCAGCCGGTCGCCGTCCGGGGTGCGCGCGGCCAGGCCGGTGACCCGCTCGACCATCTCGGCCTCGGTCCGGGCCAGCAGCTCCTCACCCGCCGGGGTCAGCGACAGTGCGGTCGCCCGCTGGTCGCCGTCGACGTCGCCGCGTACCAAGAGGCCGCGTTTCGTCAGCGCCTCCACGGCGGAGCTGATCGCCGGGCGCCCGAGCGCGAGCCGTTGCGCCACAAGGGAAGCACGCTCGTCTCCGGAGGCGACGGCGGACAGCACGCGGTAGTGCGCGAGGTTCAGGTCGGCGGACGAGCGCTCCAGCACGCGCGAGGCGCGGGCCAGCGCCCGCACGGCCAGCACGGCCGTGGTCCCGGATGGCGGAGTGATCGTCATGTCCTCGACGGTACCCTAGGATGGTTCGATCGTCGAACAAGTTTTCCGGACCGGTCAAACCGAACCGAATTCGGTAGCCTGGCGTCGGCCCGGAGGGTGGGGCCCGGTGCCGGCGGGCGGATTCCCGGCCGGGCAGAACGAGGTTCGGAAGGTAGTGGGCGATGAGCTTCAACCTGGCCACCATGCTGCGGGAGTCGGCGCTCGCCGAGCCGGGCAAGGACTTCCTGCGGTTCCCGACCGGCACGCTCACCTACGCCGAGGTCGACGAGGCGTCCGGCCGCGTCGCGGCGGCGCTGCGGGCGCGCGGCTACCGGCCGGGGGACAAGGTGGCACTGCAGCTGCCGAACGTTCCGGAGTTCGTGTCCGCCTACTTCGGCATCCTCAAGGCCGGGCTGGTGCTGGTCCCGCTGAACCCGCTGCTCAAGGCCGGGGAGATCGCCTACCACCTGGCCGACTCGGACGCCCGGCTGCTGATCACCGGCGCGTTCTCCGCCGAAGCGGCCCGGGTCGCACTCGCCGAGGTGCCGGGGGTGGCCGCGGTGCTCGTCGGGGAGGCTGACGCGACCGCCTGGCCGGACGACACCGGCGCGTTCGCCGAGCTGCTCGCCGCCGAGAGCGACGACGAGATCCACCCCGGCGCGGCCGACGACACCGCGGTGCTGCTCTACACCAGCGGGACCACCGGTCGCCCGAAAGGCGCGGAGCTGTCCCATTTCTCGCTGTACATGACCTGCACCATCGGTGGCCAGACGTTCGGCACCGAGCCCGATGACGTGGTGCTCGCCGTGCTGCCGTTCTTCCACGTCTACGGCCTGTC
Organism: Amycolatopsis sp.; assembly: GCA_036502365.1. Taxonomy (GTDB): domain Bacteria; phylum Actinomycetota; class Actinomycetes; order Mycobacteriales; family Pseudonocardiaceae; genus Amycolatopsis. Next base: position 2,380 of record DASXYS010000253.1, on the reverse strand, counting down.
CAGCATCCTCAACGGCGCCGCGCGCCACGGCCGGACCATCTCGGTGGTGCCGCGGTTCGAGCCGAAGGCGGTGCTGGAGGCGATCGAGCGCGACCGCGTGACGATCATGGCCGGCGTGCCCACGATGTACCACGCGCTGGCCGCGGCCGACAGCTCCGGTTACGACACCTCCAGCCTGCGCATCGGCAGCTCCGGCGGGGCGGCGATCCCGGAGCAGGTGCTGCGCTCGTTCGAGGAGAAGTTCGGCATCCCGGTGCTGGAGGGCTACGGGCTGTCGGAGTCCTCGTCGACCGCGACCGTCAACCCGGGCGCGGACCGGCGCAAGCTGCTGTCCATCGGCAAGCCGATCTGGGGGGTGCAGCTGCGGATCGTCGACGAGCAGGACCGGCAGCTGCCGCCCGGCGCGGAGCACGTCGGCGAGATCGTGCTGCGCGGGCACAACATCACCAAGGGCTACTACAAGCGCCCGGAGGAAACGGCGAAGGCGTTCCGCGGCGGCTGGTTCCACACCGGCGACCTCGGTTACGTCGACGAGGACGGGTTCGCGTTTGTCGTCGACCGCAAGAAGGACCTGGTGATCCGCGGCGGTTACAACGTCTACCCGCGTGAGGTCGAGGAACTGCTCTACACCCACCCGGCCGTCGCGGAGGCCGCCGTGCTCGGCGAGCCCGACGACCGGCTGGGCGAGGAGGTCGTCGCGGTCGTCTCGCTGAAGCCCGGCGCCGTCGCGGAGCCGGCGGAGATCGTGGCCTGGGCGAAGGAACGTATTGCGGCGTATAAGTATCCGCGCCGGGTGCGGATCATCGACGAGCTGCCGAAGGGGCCGACAGGGAAGATCACGAAGCTGCTTTTGCGGGAGGGCTGACCGGCCTCAGCGGGACGGCTGGTTCCCGCGCCGGCGGGCGCGGTAGGCGGCGGCCTTCATCTTGTTGCCGCAGGTGATCATGCTGCACCACTCGCGGCGGAACCCGCGGGAGCGGTCGAGATAGACCTGGGTGCATTCCGGGCGGCCGCATTCCTTGAGCAGGGCGGCGTCCGAGCCACCGAGGATTTCGACGCCGGCGCGCGCGATAGTGGACAGCGCCTGTTCGGTGGTGGCCGCGACCCGGCGGCCCTCGGGGGTGAGCCGGGGGATCACCGGCGGCCGGCTCGCCGCGCGGTTGACCACCTTGAGCGCGTCGTCCACATAGGACTGTTTTCGGAGCCGGGCGGCGACCAGCGAATAGATCGCCTCGCGCAGGCTCAACGCCGCCGTGAGGTCCCGCATCGTCGAGTCCGGCCGGGCGTCCGCCGTGCCGGACTCGACGAACCAGGCGTCCAGGCTGTCCGCTGAGCCCAGCTTTTCCAGCGGGGCCGCGTTGCGCCGGGCGCGCAGCGTGCCCACGAAGTCGAGCGCCGGGTTCTCGCAGGGGAAAGCGTGCTCCATCGGACCAGGTTGACAGGGGGTGAATCGGCACGCAACAACCGTTCTGACCGGTTATGGTTTTTGCCAGTGTTTCCGGGCGGGCGCCGTGTCATCCTGGGCCGATGACCGCTCCCGATGACCCGGCTCCCGTGACCGGGCTGCGTCCGCGCGACTTCGTCGGCTACGGCCGGTACCCGCCGCAGGTGCGGTGGCCCGGCGCCGCGCAGGTCGTGGTGAACGTGGTCGTCAACTACGAGGAGGGCGCCGAATACTCGGTCCCCGACGGCGACGGCCGCAACGACGGCTGGGGCGAATACGCGTACGAGGTCGGCCCGGAGGTCCGCGACCTCGGCACCGAGACGCACTACGAGTTCGGCAGCCGGGTGGGGATCTGGCGGCTGGCACGGATCTTCGACCGCTACGGCATTCCGGTGAGCGTCGGCGCGTGCGCGGTGGCGCTGGAGCGGAACCCGGCCGTGGCGGAGTGGATCCGCGAGCGCGGCCACGACGTGGTCGGCCACGGCTGGCGCTGGCTGGACTATGCCCGGATGTCCCTTCCGGACGAACGCGACCACCTGCACCGCGCGATCGAATCGCTGGAGCGCACGACGGGGCAGCGGCCGCGGGGCTGGTACGTGCGGTCGTTCCCGAGCGAGCGGACGCTGGACCTGCTGGTGGAGGCGGGCGGTTTCCTCTACGACTCCGACCCGTGCAACGACGAGCTGCCGTACTTCACCGAGGCGGGCGGCCGCGAGCTGCTGATCGTGCCGTATTCCAAGGTGTACAACGACACCCGCTACCTGCTGAGCCCGACTTATGGCTCGCCCGCGCAGTTCTTCGAGAGCCTCCGCCTGGGCCTGGACTACCTGTGCGAGGAGGCCGACGACGGCTTCGGCGCCCGCATGATGACCGTCGGCCTGCACCCCCGCTGGAGCGGCCAGGCCAACCGCGCCGCGGCAATCCGCGACTTCATCG
>DASXYS010000252.1:0-20029 GCA_036502365.1 Amycolatopsis sp. | reverse complement strand
CAGAAACCCGTGCAAATCCGTCGCCGAAGACCTGAAACGATTCGACGGTGTCGAACGATCGAGAGGATGGTGACGACTAAGCTGCCGGTGCTGGAGATCGGCAACCGTCGTCGACCGGGCCCTCGTAGCTCAGCTGGATAGAGCAAGAGCCTTCTAATCTCTAGGTCGCAGGTTCGAGTCCTGCCGGGGGCACCACCAGGGAAAACGCTGTGCGCGGTCCGCGCACAGCGTTCCCGCAGCGAGAAGCCCCTTCGCGCGGCCGCCCGCAAGGGCCCGCGCCCCCGGCAGCCCACAATGGACGGCCGCCCCTCCCGTCCACACCGCACCGCACCCCGGAAGACGGATCGTTGAAGCGGCCGAATGGTCCAACAATCCCGGCCCGAGTTCCACTTGAGACAAGCTTGTTACCTCACGGGCGAAATCCCCACCCAGTCGTCCAGACCACCCACCCGCGACGACTTGATCACACCGAGCCACAACCGCCACCCACCCATCGCCGCCCGCGAAGCCAGCCGCCCGCTCGACACAGCCCACCGCTCACCCACACACGCGAACCGACTCACCCGCACCCGCGAACCGGCCGATCCGCACACTCACGAAGCCGGCCGCTCGCTCGGCACGGTCCGCTGCTCACCAGCGCTGCCGCACAGCCAGTCGCTCTCACCATCCGCACCGTCAGCCCTTTGTCCGCTCTCTGCGCGGCCGGTCGCCCAACCCTGCGTACAGCCGCTCGCCCCATCGCCATGCAGCCGCCACCCAGCGACCCCGGACCGCCGGGACGTACCCGGCCTCGCCACCGGGGCCGGGCGGCGAGGCCCAAACCCGCCGCGTCGCCGGCCACTCAAGCAGCCGCGTCGCCGGCACTCAAGCAAAGGACACCGCCATGGAGCAGCCACCTCCCAGGCCCCGGCGCCGTGGCGCCAACGAAGCCGCCCGGGCCGCGTTCCAGGAGGCCCGGCGAGCCGGTCTTGTGCGCCGCCACCTGCTGAAGCTCCGCTACCTCACGGACGATCCCCAAGCGGCCGGGGACGACTCGCCGCCGGAGAAAGGCGGCCGCGTCCGGGGCCGGCCCAGCCCGGCGCCGGTCCGGCTGTCCCGACGGCGCGCCGGACGCAACCCGCCCGTGCAGCTGGCCTTCGACCTCACCACCACGCCGCCGCCAGAACAGTCCACATCGGACGCGAAAGCCGCTTGACGCCAAGCACGGCAACGAGATCGGGCACGACCGTCCCCCTCGGCAGCCGGGCTGGCGTTGGCACGGCGACAGCAACTCCCACACCTACTTCCCACGATGTGAGACGAGACACCTGCCCCCCGACACGGAGCGCGAGCGGGCGTTCCGGCACGAGATGAACAGGAGATGAAAACAACCGGCGCAATCATCACTCCATTGGCCCAACCAAATATGGAACCCAGCAGGTCCAGGCCCTTAAACATCGGGCCCGAACCCCTCCCGGAGGCCCCTTCGGGTGGCCTGACCAGGCCCTAATACCCGGGCAAGCGGGCCACGCCGGGGCAGGACTGGCAAGATGGACCCCGAGACCGGGATGTTCGTACGGGGCACCCGGCTCGCAGATGAGAAAAAAGGTAAAAGCATGGCTCAGGGCAGCGTCAAGTGGTTCAACGGCGAAAAGGGCTTCGGCTTCATCGCCCAGGACGGCGGCGGACCGGACGTCTTCGTGCACTACTCCGAGATCCAGGGCAACGGCTTCAAGTCCCTGGACGAGGGGCAGCGCGTGGAGTTCGAGATCGGCCAGGGCCAGAAGGGCCCGCAGGCTCAGCGCGTCGTCGCTATCTGATCCACTGGCGATAACGGGAAGGCCTTCACTCCTCGAGGGCGAAGGCCTTCCCGGCTGGCCACCAGCGCCGGGCCTGCTCTGACGGCTTCCCGGACCGGGCCACAACGACCTCATCGGCACCCACCGCGCAGGAACCAGCCCTGTGCTGGAGCATCCAGCACAGCAGACCCCGCGGGGGCGTTCAGCACAGCAGGAGCGGAGACCGCCTCAGCCGGTCCGCACTGCACCGAGCCAAGCCGGTCCGCTCCAGAGTCCGCACCGAGTCAAGCCACTCCGGTCCGCACTGCACCGAATCGCTCCGGCCCACACCGCACCGCACCGGACCAAGCCGCTCCGGACCGCGGAACCAAGGTCCGGCCCGGCCGCATCCCATCCCCGGAGCAGAGCCCACCGGCCACTTCCTTCGGGTACGGGCCCATCCCAGGGAGCGCAAAGGCAAGCACCCCGACCGAGCCAGGGTGCGCCCGTCCCAGCCCAGGCAGGCAACCGGCCGAGCGCCGAAACCAGCAGCAGCCCGGCCGGAGACCGTCAGCTCCAGTCCACTTTGAACACCCAGACGTAACGCCCCGCCTCACGGGCGGCGGCCGGAACGTCGATCACCAGCGAACCGTCCTTCTGGTGCCACGAAAGGCGGCCGCGGTAACCCAGCATGGTGATCCGGTCGCCCGGTTCGATCGGGACCGGGGCGTCGACGACCAGTTGACTGCCCGGCGCGACGAGCGAGCTGACGTAAAACGACGAGTTCTGCTTGACGGTGAACCGCAGATCGCCCAGCTGGGCCATGCGGGACCAGTACGTGGTGCCGTAGATCGACTCGCCGTTGACCTTCAGCCAGGCGCCCGCGTCACGGAGGTGGTTCTGCATCACCGCCGGGATGGTGCCGTCGAAGTCGGGGCCGATGTCCAACAGGAAGTTGCCGTTCTTCGAGACGATGTCGACCAGGGTGCGGACCACTTCCTCCGCCGTCATGTACTTGTCGTCCGGGGTCGCGCGGTTGTAGCCGTAGGAGAACGGGTCCAGGCCGCGGCTCGACTCCCACTTCGCGACGACGGTGTTCGGGTACGTCGTGTACTCCGGCGTCGTGAAGTCGTGATCGGGGATGCCGCCGCGGTCGTTGACCGTGACATCCTTGGCCTGCCTTCGGTTCTTGGCCTGGTTGAAGTACTCGGTGAGCACCGCGCGGCTGTCGTTGACGCCGCCGATGTCGAACCACAGCACGTCCGGGTCGTACCCCGAAATCAGCTCCAGCACCTGCGGCGCCTGGTAGTCCTTCACGAAATCCCGCCCGGCCTGATAACCCGTGTACGGCAGGCTCGCGCCGGTGTACGGGTTGCGGGGCGCGTGCCCCATCCACGGGTTGTCCGGGTTGAACCACTCCGGCAGCGAGAAGTACAGGCCGTTGCGCAGGTTCGGCGTGTACTTGCGCGAGGCGGCGAAAAGCTCGGCGACGACGTTGCGCTTCGGGCCCAGCTTCATCGAGTTGCGATCGCTGAGTTCGGTGTCCCACAACGCGAATCCGTCGTGGTGCTTGGAGGTCAGCACGTAGTACTCGGCGCCCGCGTCTTCGATCAGCCGCACCCAGCTGCGCGGGTCGAACTTCTTCGCGGTGAACATCGGGATGAAGTCGTCGTAGGCGAAATCCTCGCCATAAGTCTTGGCGTGGTAGGCGTAAGTCGCGCCGTTCGGGTCCTGCAGGTTCTGCCAGTACCACTCCGCGTACTGCTGCCCGACCGGCGCCCAGGCCGGCACCGCGTACACACCCCAGTGGATGAAGATCCCGAACTTCGCGTCCGAGAACCAGTACGGCGCGCGGTGCGTGGACAGCGACTCGTCCACCGGCCGAAAGTCCGGCACGCCGAGCGTGATGGGGACCTGTTGCGTGGCCAGGGTGCCGCGCCCGGCCGTCACCTTCACTTGCCCGTTCGTAGTCGTGCCGGGCGGGACGGCGGCGTCCGGCGCGAGGCCGAGGCGCACCACGGACTGCTCCCCCGGCGCGAGGGACCGGATCGTCGCGGGCACCGACGTGCGGCCGCCGGGGACGTCGACGGTCACGGTGATCCGATCCCGCGCGCCCAGCCACACCGTGCCCGCGTTGACCACGGTCGCCTCGACGGCCTGTGGACCACCGTCGGTGAGCAGGTTCGTGGTCGAACGGCCGTCCAGGACCAGCGCGGCCCGGCCTTCGGCGACCGGCTGCAGGGTCAGGGCGAACACATGCAGGCTCGACACGTTCGCCGCGGGCTCTGCCGTGACGGGCAGGGTGATCGCGACCGCGTCCCGCAGCGGGTCGACCCACACTTGACCGGTGCCGATCGACACCGGGTTCTGGTCGACGGCACCGCCCGGCGCGTACCGGAACGGCGTCACCAGCGCGCCGCTGCCGGAGTACCAGTCCGGGCCCGAAAGGCTGCCTTCGCTGGTGCTGCCGTCGGCGTAGTGGACGATGGCCGGGCCGCCGGTGGTGCCATAGCTGGCGGCGACCAGGAAGTACGCGGCGAAGTACCGGCCCTTAGGCAGGTCGACGCGCTGGCCCAGCGCCACCACGTTGTTCTTCGCGCCCGCGGCGGCGGACCCCAGCCGGTACGGCACGCCACCGGCGGTCACCGTCTGCCCGACCGGCAGGTGCTCGGCCGGGAAGGCGTACCCAGAGCCGTCGAAGTTCCCGTCGTGGATGGCCGCGCTGTCGATGCCGTCGTTGGAGAACCACTGATCGAGCGGGACGGGCACCGGGGCCGGCGCGGGCACGATGGGCGTATCGGGGGCGTCGAGTGGGCCAGTGCCGGCTGCGCCGAATGCCGGAGCCGTCCCGGCGACGCCCAGTGCGACGGCGCCGCCGAGGGCCAGGCCGAGGGCTTGGCGGCGGGGATAGGTCGTCATTGAACCTCCACAGCGAGAGTCCAGTGATCCGATGCATCCGCATGCCGAACCGCGCCGCGGACGCGTTTGAGCCATATTTCGCAGGAAGTGACACAGTGAAGTGACCCGATTCATCTGATGAATCATCGTGTCTAGCGAGCGGTGCGCTGTCAAGGACAAGTCGGGTGAGGGCCGCGGCCTCCCACCAGCCGTACAGCCGACACTGTCCGAAAAGGACTCAGAGCGTTTCGAGGGCGTCGAGGAAGCTTTCGACCTGGTCCGGGGCGAGCTTCCGCAGGCGCCGGGCCAACCCGGGGCGGACGCGCGCGGCGATCGCGGCCGTCGTGCGCTCGCCCTCGCCGGTGAGGGTGACGCGCGAGCGGCGGGAGTCCACCGGGTCGATGCGGCGCTCGATCAGGCCCGCCTTCACCAGCCGGGTCAGCGCCCGGCTCACCACGGCCGGGTTGAGTCCGAGGTCGCTCACCAGCCCGCCCGGGGTGTCGATCCCGAGCACGATCGTGCGCAGCAGGAAGAAGTCGGTCAGGTCCAGGTCGGCCGCCTCGGCGACATGGGCCCGGGCGTCGGCCAGCGCCGACTTCTGCAGCCGGAAGACGGCGTCGAGCAGGCGCAGCTCGGGGGCCGGATCGCTCATCCAGCCAGCCTACCAGTTGCCAACTATTGACATTAGTCAACTAAGTGCTTGACTCGATGCCATGACCACGAACAACCCCGAGCGGGTCGACTTCCACCACCACGTCTTCCCCGGCGGCGAGCTGGCCGAGCTGCTCCAGCGCAACCTCGTCGCGGAGTCCGGCTGGACCTTCCCCACGGGTGCACCCCAGTGGAGCCCGGAGACCAGCCTGGCGTTCATGGACGGCATCGGCACCCGGACCGCGATCCTGTCGCTGCCGAACGACCTGGAGCACAACCTGGAGCCGGAGCGACGCCGGGCGTTCGCGCGCCAGGTCAACGAGCTGGCGCATCAGGCCGTCGTGGACCACCCCGGCCGGTTCGGCTTCTTCGCGCACCTTCCGACCCCGACCGACGTCGACGCCGCGCTCGCCGAACTCACGTACGCCTTCGACGAGCTGGGCGCGGACGGCGTCACGCTGACAAACGTCTACGGCACCGGGGAAAACGCCCGTTCGATCGGCGACGAGGTCTTCGAGCCGCTCTGGGCGGAGCTGGACCGCCGGCGCGCGCTCGTGTTCCTGCACGGCGAGCAGACCCCGGGGCGTAACCGTATGCCGAACCGGTTCCTGCCGACACCGGTGAGCGAAGTGCCGAACGAGACCTACAAAGGCGCCGCGGACCTCGTCACCAGCGGGCGGAAACGGCAGTACCCGAACGCGCGGATCATCCTTTCGCACTCCGGCGGAAGCACCCCGTTCCTCGCCGCGCGGGTGGCCGTGCTGTCACCCCACCTCGGCTGTGAATTGAGCCCCGAGGAAATCATCGCCGACTTCCGCACCTTCTTCTTCGAGACGGCACTCTCCGGTTTCGAGACGAACCTGACCGCGCTGGAGAACTTCGTACCGCCGGAGCAGATCCTGTTCGGCACCGATTTTCCCGCGGTCAGCCCGAAAATGGCGGGCTGGTACACGAAGAACGTCGACACGTACTTCGCGGACCGGCCCGCCCTGCTCGCGCAAGTCATGCACGGCAACGCCGAAACGCTGCTGCCCCGGTTGCGGGAAGCACCTCGCGGCTGAGCGCCTCCGGCCGCGGAAACCTCAGCCGCAGAAACCCAGTGGGGCGTCGTACTTGTCCGCCCCGATCGCACCTCCCCACTGGACGCACTTGCCCGCCGCGGCGGCCGTGACCGGACCGGCGTACCAGGAGTACGAGCCGGCGTCCTGCACCCGTTGCGCGCCTTCCACCTGCACGTACGCCGAGGTCTGCGACGGCGTGCCGGTTCCCGTGGTTTTCATGGTGCTGACGCAGTTCTTCCCATTCGCGGCGTTGTAGGACAGGTAGACCTGCCCGGCCGTCCCGAGCGCGTGGGAAGCGAGCACCGAATACCCCGTGCCGCACGCGGGCGCGCCCAGCTGGCTCTCGGTGAACGACGCGTACCGGATCGAGCGGTCGGCCGTCTGGCCCGCGGCGGGCGCGGCCTCGAACAGCACCCCGGCCGACGTGCTGTTCAGCGGAACCAGGTCGGAGTACGAGGAGTCGTACGGCCAGACCAGCAGGCTCGTGTCGTTCGCGGTCCAGCTGACCCCCTCGTCGAACGACGACCGGATCCGCAGCTGCTGCCGCCGGTCGCAGACGGACGGGCCCGCGAACAGGGTCCGGTCGTAGGCCGCGCCCGCGGTGGTCGCATCCAGTTCGAGAACCGAGCCCTGCATGTCCGAGATGACCAGATCGTTGGCCAGGGTGAACTTCGCGGCGAACGTCTGGCCGCCGTCGTGGCTCACGGCGTACGCGCGGTTGTGCGTGCCGCCGTCGTCGCACCACACGGTGTTCCCCAGCGAGCGGTTGTTGCGCGCCGCCGCGTAGACGCTGCCGTCGGCGAGCTCGGTGACGTTGATCTCCTCCGGGTTCATCGTCGTCGCGTCGGGCTCGGCGTCGGTCGCGCCGCGGTGCCAGGTGACACCCTGGTCGTCGCTGTAGATCAGGGCGCCGACGTTCGGATCGCCCGGCGACTGCTGGTAGCTCATACCGGACACGAGCCGCCCGGCGTGCGCGCCGCGGGTCAGCACGAGCCCGTGCCCCGGGCCGGTCACCAGCCAGTTCGGCGTCGTGGCGAAGCCGAGCTGCGCGGTCAGCTCCTTCGGCGCCGTCCAGGTCTTGCCGTCGTCGTCGCTGTAGCTCACGCGCGGGGTGCGGCCGCAGGTCGACTGGACGCCGCACTGCATCTGGGTCAGTACGACGATCCGCCCGGTGCCGGGGATCACGAACGGGACCGCGTTGTCCTTCGTCTGCCCGTTGCCCTTCACCACGATCGTCGAGGCGCTCCACGTCTTGCCGCCGTCGGCCGAACGTTTCATCACGACGTCGACGTCCCCGATGTCCGCGCAGCCCGCGCCAGTGTGCCTGCCCTCGGCGAACGCGAGCAGCTCCTTGCCGTCGGGGCCCTTGACCACGGCTGGGATCCGGAAGCAGTCGTAGCCCTCCGCCCCGGCCTTGAACACCTCGTAGCTGGCCGGCTGCGCCGCCGCCGTTGCCGACGGGGCCGCGCCCGCGGCGACCGGCGACGTGGCCAGCCCCGCCGCGACGGCGACCGCGCCCAGCACTGCGGACAGGAAGGTTTTCCGTTTCACCGCAACAACTCCGTCCTGGAACCCGCCACGGTCTCCCGGGCGGGACTCTCGAAGAGGGAGCAAGCATCGGCGCGCCGCATACAAGGGACGTACAACAGCGTCCAGCCGGGCGTGACACCAGCGGCACGCGGGGACGGGCGGACCCGCCCCCGCCGCGGCCGGATCAGGGAATCGACTTGCCCAGCGCGAGCAGCGCGGCCGGGGTGAGGAAGGTGTAGAGCGAGGTGAGCGTGAGGATCACGCCGAGCACCTTGCCCGGCAGCTTGCCGTACGTCGTGGCCGCCACCGCGAGGAAGGCGACCAGCCAGACGACCAGGATCGAGTGCAGCATCCAGCTGCCGTCGAAGAACTTCCACCACAGCAGCGGAACGATCGCGACGGGGACGGCGAGGTTGCCGATGGGCCGCAGGTCGAGCCCCTTCACCAGCGTCACGCCCAACGCGGTGAAGAAGGTGCCGTAAAAGGTGACGATGCCGGCGAGCGGGATGCCCGTCGCGGGCGGCGCGATGGCGATGATCACGGCGGCCTGCAGGAGGTCGACGATCCCGGCGAGCGCCGTCACCCAGCCGACCGAGGTCAGCGGGTTCGCGCCGTCCTCGGCGGGTTTGGCGCCTATTCCGAGAAAGGCGAGCCCGTTGAGCCAGACGGCGAGTCCGGACACGACGAAGATCACGGTGATGGGCGGCACTGTTCGTTCCTTTCCTATGCGGAATTCGGCGGAACCGCCCGCCCCGGCCATCGTGGTAATGTCGGGGACGTCGCGGCCCCGCGGGTTCGCCCGGCGGCGGAACGGGAGTCCACTCGGCACACCGCCGGTCGAAAGGTCAACGGGTACAACGACAAACGTGCGCTGCCGTCCTTGACGGACGGGCAAGGTCCGGCTGGGGCGGCAGTGCGCACTCATATCCGGCCGGTCGGTTTTTCAGTGGGCGACCCGGCGCGGTTGCCGAAAGACCTCCTCGAGTCCTGGTACGGCCATGGTGAAGAGTTCATCGGCAAGCCATTTCGAAACGATGTCCCCGAGAACAACTTGATGTTTCCGGTGTTGCGGGAAGATGAACGCGCACGCCATTGTCGCGAACATCGGCAAGGTGGTGCCGTCGGAAGGGTGCCGAAAACGCCGGGCCGGTCAGATCCGGCCGGCCCAGGATTCCACGCGTTCCGTGCCGAGCTCCGTGTCGTAGCCGTGCCCGGGGTGCACCACGGTCTCGTCGGGGAGCACGAGCAGCTTCCGGCGGACGGAATCGTCCAGCGCCGATCGGCTCGACCACGCGTCACCGGTCAGCCCCGTGCCACCGGACAACAGCGTGTCGCCGCTGAAGAGCAGGCCGTCATCGGGCAGGTACAGGCACACCGAACCGGCGGTGTGGCCCGGCGTGTGCAGCACGTGGACCGGCGATCCGGCGACGGTGAGCACCTGTCCGTCGGCCAGTTCCGCGTCGGGGCGGCGGCCGGGATTGACCCGGGCCCACAGCTTTGCGTCGCCGGGGTGCAGCAGCACCGGCGCGCCGGTCGCGTCGGCCAGCGTGAGCGCGGCGTCGGCGTGGTCGTTGTGCGCGTGGGTGCAGACGATCCCCAGCACGTCACGGCCGTCGACGGCGGCGAGGATCGCGCTCGCGTCGAAACCGGCGTCGACGACAAGCACCTCGCCCTCGTCGCCGAGCAGCCAGATGTTCGTGTCGACCGCGAACGACACCCCGTCGAAGCGGTAGTTCCCGGCGGTCACCGTGAGGTCCACGTCCACGGCCGCACCGTCGCACGCCGCTGCGGCCACGGCGGTCTCAATAAGCGACAGGTCAGCGCGGCCGCAGCCCGTCGACCAGCGTGGTGATCGTCTGCTCCACCAGCTTGCCGACGGGACGGCCGCCGCTCATCCCGCTGGTCACGAGGGACGCCAATCCTTGCAGCGTGGCGAAGATCGAGAACGCGACGCGGTCGTGGTCGCCCGCCACGACTTCGCCGGTCTCCTGCGCGCGGGCGATCATCGCCGACGTCGCCGCGAACGTCCGGTCCGCGACCGTGCGCAGGTCACGGGCGTCCTCGCGGTTCTTCGCCGCGAACATCAGGTCCAGCAACGCGGGCCGCCTCGTCGCGAAGGAGACCCAGACGCGCGCGAAGGCCAGCAACTGCGCGGCGAACGGCTCGTCACCGGCTGGGCGCACCGCCGCCAGCTCGCGGCCCAGCTGGTCGAAACCCCGCTCCGCCAACGCGTCCAGCAGCGCGCGCTTGTCCGGGAAGTGCTGCCGCGGCGCGCCGTGGCTCACGCCGGCCAGCCGGGCGAGCTGCCGCAGCGACAGTTCGTCGGGCCCGGACTCCTCCAGCGCCCGCTCGGCGCTTTCGAGCAGCGCGACCCGCAGGTTGCCGTGGTGGTAGGCGGTCCGGGCCTCGGTCATGGCCGTCACAGTACGCCAATGTAGTCGTTGACTATAATCTAGACGGTGACTAGATTGGCGAGCATGGACATTCCCGCACAACACGGCCGGACGGCGCTGGTCACCGGCGCGAGCAGCGGACTCGGCGCGATGGTCGCCCGCGAACTCGCCGGGGCGGGCGCCCACGTGGTGCTCGCCGTCCGCGATCCGGCCGCCGGGGCCGGGGTCGCCGCGGCCTTCGGCGGCGAGGTCCGCCGGCTCGACCTGGCCGACCTCGCCTCGGTACGGCGTTTCGCCGAAGACTGGACCGGCGACCTCGACCTGCTGGTCAACAACGCCGGCGTCGCCAACGCCCCGCTGCGCCGCACCGCCGACGGCTTCGAACTGCACTTCGGCACCAATCACCTCGGCCACTTCGCGCTGACGAGCCTGCTGCTGCCGCACCTGCGCGACCGCGTGGTCACCGTCGCCTCGAACGCCCACCGCTCCGTGACGCTCGACCTCGACGACCCGAACTGGCAGCGGAGGCCGTACCGCGCCTCTGTCGCCTATGGACAGTCCAAACTGGCCAACCTGCTGTTCACCCTGGAACTGCAGCGGCGGCTGGCCGCGAGCGGTTCCGGCGTCCGCGCGCTCGCGGCCCACCCCGGCTTCGCGGCGTCGAACCTGAACCGCGACCTCGGGCCCGGCCTGAAGCTCGTCGCCGGCACCGTCGGCAGGCTGATGCGGCAGAGCGTGGACGACGGGGCACTGCCCACGCTCTACGCGGCGACCCGGGACCTGCCCGGTGCCTCCTACGTGGGCCCGAGTGGCCGTGGCGAGCAGCGCGGCGCGCCCACCCTGGTCGGCCGGTCACCGGAGGCCGCGGACCCGGCGCTCGCCCGCGCGCTGTGGGACCTCTCGGCGGAGCTGACCGGCACCGGCGCGCGGAGTGCCCGTCCCGGCGCTCAGCGTATTCCTTGACGAACGGCGCACCGGCTCCCTAGGTTGGCGGGACATAGGACGTCGAACATCCCATGTCCTGACCCATCCCCTCAGCGAGGAGGCGGAACCGGTGTCACCGATCCGCAGGTTCGGCACGATTTTGCTGGTCGCGGCCGCGGTCTGGCTGCCCTTCGGCCCGCCGGCCACCGCCACGCCCGGATGCACCTCGTCGGTGCCCTTCACCTCCGGCACCGAGGGTTACGACACGTTCCGCATCCCCGCGGTGGTGCGCGCGGCGAACGGGGCGCTGGTGGCGTTCGCGGAGGGACGGCGCGATTCGGCCGGCGACTCCGGCGCCATCCAGACGGTTTCGCGCACCTCCCGTGACGGCGGCTGCACCTGGGGCCCGCTCGCGGTGGTCACCACCAACGGCGACGCCACCGCGGGCAATCCGACCCCGGTGCTCGCGCGCGACGGCGAGCTGGTCCTCCTGACCGTCCACAACGGACCTGTATCCGAGAAGCAGATCATGTCCGGCCAGGCGTCCGATCAGGACACTCGCCGCGTGTTCGTCCAGCGCAGTTACGACAACGGCCGGACCTGGACCGCCGCACGCGATATCACCGCGGACACGAAGCTGCCGGGCTGGCGCTGGTACGCCACCGGTCCCGGGCACGCGACGCTGCTGCGTCACGGCCCGCACGCCGGCCGGATCGTGGTGCCCGCCAACCACTCCAGCGCTCCGCCGGCCGGCTCTTCCGACGCCGGCACCGAGGCGAAGTACTACGGCGGCCACGACCTGTACAGCGACGACAACGGCCGGACCTGGCACATCGGCTTCACCGACGACCGCACCGACGGCGTCGTCGCCGCGAACGAGACGTCGATGACCGAGCTGCCCGACGGCACGCTCTACTTCTCCAGCCGCAACCAGGGTTCCGCCGCCGAGCACCGGGTCGACGGGTACAGCACCGACGGCGGCAAGACACTCGTGCGGCCGTACCAGGTCCAGCCGACGCTGTCCGGAACGAAGGTCGAGGGCAGCGTGCTGCAGACGACGATCCCCTGGCTGATGCTGTACTCCGGCCCGGCCGACCCGGCCACGCGCGCGGTGATGCAGCTGCGGCTGAGCACCGACCGCGGGCGCACCTGGCGCCCCGGCCGCACGGTGGCCGCCGGCCCGGCGGGCTACTCCGACCTCGTGCAAGCCGATCCGGGCACCGCCGGTCTGCTGTACGAGACGGGAAAGTCCGGCCCGTACGAGAGCATCGTGTTCCAGCGGATCCCGCTCGGGCAGACCGGCTGACCCCGGGCACGGCGGCGGCCCCGCCCTCCGGCAGGATCGGGGACGATCACGACGGAGGGGGAAACCGATGGGCGACGACCGGTGGATCCGGCGCTACCACCCGGCGGACGACGCGCCGGTCCGGCTGATCTGCCTGGCGCACGCGGGCGGCGCGGCCTCCTACTTCCACCCCGTCTCCCGGGCGCTCTCCCCAGCCGCGGACGTGCTCGCCGTGCAGTACCCGGGACGGCAGGACCGGCTGGCCGAGCCGCCGCTGCGGTCCGTGCCGGAGCTGGCCGACGCGATCACACAGGCGCTGCTGCCCTGGCTCGACCGGCCCGTGGTGCTGTTCGGCCACAGCATGGGCGCCACGCTCGCGTTCGAGATCGGGCTGCGGCTCGAAACCCGGGGCACCGCGCCGCACGCGGTTGTCGTCTCCGGCCGGCGCGCGCCGTCCCGCCACCGCGAGGAAACCGTGCACCAGCGCGACGATGAAGGCCTCATCGCCGACGTCGCCCTGCTGGACGGCACCGACTCCCGGGTGTTCGAGGACCCGGAACTGCGCGAGATGGTCCTGCCCGCGCTGCGCGCCGATTACACCGCGATCGAGACACACCGGCCGGCGGCCGACGCCAAGCTGACCGTGCCGCTCCACGCGCACACCGGAGAGGACGACCCGCGCGCGGGCGTCGAGGAGGTCGGCGCCTGGTCCGCGCACACCACCGGCGGCTTCACCTTCACCTCGTACCCCGGCGGCCATTTCTACCTGAACGAGCAGGCGCCCGCGCTGATCGCGGCCCTGCGGACCGTCCTGGCCCCGGCCTCGTAGGGTTCCCGGATGGAACTGCGAGGCGTGTTCGCCGGATTCGGCAAGAGCAAGGCGTTCGCCACGATCGGCCGCGCGCTGATGCCGGCCGACCGGGTGCTGCTGCGGATCAGCGGCGGGCGGTTCGGCGTCGGCACCGCCCTCGGGCTGCGCACGCTGCTGCTCACCACGATCGGCCGCAGCAGCGGCGAGCTGCGCCAGGTACCGCTGCTCTACGTCGAGCGCTCGGGTGGCTACGTGGTCATCGCGTCGAACTGGGGCGGCGAAAAACACCCGGGCTGGTCGGCGAACCTGATCGCGCGGCCGGACGCGACCGCCTCGGTCGGCGGGCGGACCGTGCCCGTGCACGGGCGGCTGCTCGACGGCGCCGAGCGGACGGAAATGTGGGACGCGGTGGCGGCGTACTGGCCGGCCTACGACCGCTACGCCGTCCGGGCCGCGCACCGCGACATCCGCGTGTTCCTGCTCGAATCCCGTTAAAAAAGGAGAAGACGTGCCGCAGTACGCGATCCTGATCTACGAGCGCGAGACCCCCGGCGGCATGGCCGACATCCCGCCCGAGGTGCTGGCGGCGCACGGCCGCGTCGAAGGCCTCATCGCCGCTTCGGGCGGCACGCTGATCGCGGGGTACGCGACCGAGCCGACGTCGATGACGCGCTCGCGGCGCGGTCCGATCGTCACCGAAGGGCCGTTTGTGGAGAGCAAAGAGGCGATGTCGGGCTTTTTCGTCGTGGAGGCGCGGGATCTCAACCATGCCGTGGAGATCAGCGGGTTCGTGCCGGTGATGGACGGCGGCGTCGAGGTCCGGCCGCTGCTGGGCGGCTGAGGCGGGTTCACGGAGCCAGCACGGGCGGCAGGCCGAACAGCTCGGGCAGGGCCGGGTCCTGGAACACGACGATGTGCGCCACGCGCCCGGCGCGCACCGTGAACAGTTGCAGGGTGTGCAGGCGGTACACGTCGTCGTGGCGGCAGTAGGCGGCCAGCGTGGGCTGGCCGTTGGCGGCCGACGGCATCAGGCGCCAGTGCGGGCCGCGCATCGAGAACAGCCGCGTCATGAACCGGCCGTAATCCGTGGCGCCGCGGTACCAATGGGGCACCGGCGGCATTTCCAGCACAACGTCGTCGGTCAGCAGCGAAACCAGCGCTTCGACGTCCGCCGCTTCGAAGGCCCGTACGTAACGGTCGATCACCGTGCCGTCCACCTCGGCCAGCCCGTCGGCCGAGGCGCCCGCGACCCCCGCGCGAGCCCGTTGCAGGGCGCTGTTCACCGACGCCGTGGTGGCGCCGAGCATGGTGGCGACCTCCGCGGCGCTGAACTCCAGCACGTCCCGCAGCACCAGCACCGCCCGCTGCCGCGCCGGCAGCAGCTGCATCGCCGCGACGAACGCGAGCCGCAGCCCCGACCGGGCGGCGGCGAGTGCGGCGGGATCGCCGAGGCGGGCGTCGGGAAACGGTTGCAGCCACGGCACGTCGAACGACGGCGTGAGCGGGGCGCCCGGATCGTCGCTCGGGCCGCCGAGCCCGGCCGGCAACGGCCGCCGCGCCCGGCCTTCGAGCGCGGTCAGGCAGACGTTGGTCGCGATCCGGTACAGCCAGGTGCGCACCGAGGCGCGCGCGACGTCGTAGGAATCCCACGCCCGCCACGCGCGCAGCATCGTCTCCTGCACCAGGTCCTCGGCCTCGTGCACCGAGCCGAGCAGGCGGTAGCAGTGCACCACCAGCTCGGCCCGGTGTGCGGCCGTACTGGCCGCGAAGTCGGGCACCTCAGTGCGCCGCGGCATTGCTGTAGGCGGCCACCGACCACTCGCCGCCGAGGCGGGTGAGCACCCAGGTCGCCACTACCTCACGCGCAGCGGGCACCGAATCCTCGCCGGCGAACAGAACTCCGCCGCGGCTGACCACGATCGCGGTGTCGCCCGCGACCCGGATGTCCTGCGGCTCGTCGAGGGCGCGCGAACCCTTGAGCGGGCCGTCGAACCCGGCGGCCATGTAGTCGCGGATTGCGGCGCGGCCCTGATGGAAAACGCCCGGCATCACCACGGTGGCCCCCTCGGTGTAGAAGGCCGCGAACGCGTCGGCGTCGTTGTCGGCCCAGCTCTGGTAGAGGCGGTTCATCAGGCTACGGACTTCGGTGTTGCTCATCGGCTTCTCCCTTGCCACGGTGTCCGGTCGCAGGTACATACCGGCGGCGGCGCCGGAACTCATCGGTCCGCGGAAAACTGTGCCGTTCGTTGCCAATCCGACTGCCAGCCACGGCGGAAGGGGTAGCTGCCGGCAGATCGGCTGCAGCCCGTGTCCGCCTACTTTGCCGTCGGATTGGTAAGGCTCGCCGCCCGGGACTGGAGGTACCGGCGCTCGGGCAGGCTCGTGGTGCGCTTCGCCGCGCGCAGGTAGTGCTCGCGGGCCGCGGCGTGGTCGCCGTCGAGTTCGAGCAGGTGCGCGCGGACGGCGTCGAGCCGGTGGCCTTGCTTGATCCGGCTGTCACCCTCGATGGTGGTCAGCAGCGCCAGTCCCTCGGCCGGGCCGTGCACCATGGCGACGGCGATCGCGCGGTTCAGCGTGACCACGGGGCTCGGCGCCAGCTCCTCCAGCACGCCGTACAGCTCGAGGATCTGCGGCCAGTCCGTCGCTTCCGTGCTCACCGCCTGGTCGTGCAGCGCGGCGATCGCGGCCTGCACCTGGTACGGGCCGGCCGGGCCGCGGCCGAGCGTGCGGCTGATCAGCTCCACCCCCTCGACGATCACCGGCACCGTCCACAAGCGACGGTCCTGCTCGGCCAGCGGCATCAGCGCGCCGTCGGGCCGGGTGCGCGCCGGGCGGCGGGCGTCGGTGAGCAGCATCAGCGCGAGCAGGCCCGCGACCTCACCGTCGTCCGGCAGCAGGGTCAGCACGGCGCGGGTGAGCCGGATCGCCTCCGCGGTCAGCTCGACGCGCTGCAGCTGTTCGCCGGAAGACGCGGTGTAGCCCTCGTTGAAGATCAGGTACAGCACGTGCAGGACCACGCGCAGCCGTTCCGGCCACTCCTCGGCGGACGGCTCTTCGAAGGTCGAGCCCGCGGCGGCGATGCTCTCCTTCGCGCGGGTGATCCGCCGCGTCATCGTCGGCTCCGGCACGAGGAACGCGCTGGCGATCTCCGCCGTGGTCAGGCCGCCGACCGCGCGCAACGTCAGCGCCACCTGCGAGCTCGGGGTCACGGCCGGGTGGCAGCAGAGGAACAGCAGTGTCAGCGTGTCGTCCCGCTCCGGCGGCCGGTCCTCGCCCGGGCCGGGCACGATGCCCGCGGGCTCCTGGACCGCCACCGTCTCCTCACGACGACGGCGCGCGCTCTCGCTGCGCCACTGGTCGGTCAGCCGCCGGGTCGCGACGGTCAGCAGCCAGGCGCGCGGGTTGCCCGGCACCTCGCTCCCGGACCACTGTTCGACGGCCGCGAGCAGCGCCTCCTGGACCGCGTCCTCGCACGCTTCGAACTGCCCGTACCGGCGCACGAGCGGGCCGAGCACCTGCGGCACCAGCGGCCGCAGCAGCTCGGCGACGGCGTCGGGCGTCAGCGAGCGGGTCATCAGCCGAAGTCGGTCTCGGTTTCCGCGTCGGCGTAGAACACCACCTGGCGGACCTCGATGCCGAGCCCCTCGATGCCCGCGTCGGGGATCATCGCCGCGACCTCCAGCGCCCGGTCCCGGCTCTCGCACTCGACGAGGTAGTAGCCGGCCAGGAACTCCTTCGACTCGATGTAGGGCCCGTCGGTCACCACCGGCGCCCCGCCGCGCACGCGGACCACGGCGCTCTCGTCCGGCGTGCCCAGCGCCTGGGTGCTGATCAGTTCCCCCGAAGCGCGGATCTTCGTGATGAAGTCCCCGTGCCCGGTCATCACCGAGTCGCGGGTCTCCTCGGACAGCGCGTCCCACACCTCGGGGTTCATGTGCATCGCCAGCAGGAACTTCACGTCGTCCTCCCCGGAGCCGGTCCTGAGGCCCCCCAACCTAGCCGAGCCGCGCGGCGATGCCGTCGAGCAGGCATTCGAGCCCGAGTGCGAACTGGGCGTCCTCGTCGGGCGGGGCCGGGCCGTCGGCGCCCTCGGTGAGGAAGCCGCGCATGAACCGGCCGAGCAGCGGGTACGGCCCGACGTCGCCCTCACCGTCGCCGAACCACTCGCGGGCCAGCCGCTGTACGTCCTCGACGCTGCCCAATGCGTTGCGCTGCACCATCTTCTGCTCCTCGGCCCGTTGCAGGGCCTGGCCGACGATGTAGCCGTCGAGCAGCCGCTGATAGCCGAGCGCGGCCGGCAGCTCCTGGCCCTGGCGGTCGAAGGCGGCCAGCACGAACTCCTGGCGCCGGTTCGACTCCGGCCCGGCCGGCGGGCGTGTGTGCACGAGCTGGGCGAACCAGGGGTGGCGTTTCATCATCGCCCACGAGTCGAGGGCCACCCGGGTCAGCTCGCCGCGCCAGTCGTCACCCGGGCGCTCTGGCGTCGGGACCTCCGCGCCCGCGACGTCGAGCATCAGGTCGACCAGGCCGTCCTTGCTGTGCACGTGCCGGTACAGCGACATCGGCGTGGACGAGCCCAGCTCCTTCGCCACCGCGCGCATGGTCAGCGCGTCGGCCCCGCCGGCGTCGGCCAGCGCGACCGCGGCGCGCACGATCTCCGCCCGGCCGAGGCCCCAGCGGCGTTCCGGGGGCTCGGGCAGCAGCCTGGCACTCGTCCTCGGGCATCGGGCTCCGCGACGCGCTGTCCCGTGTGCTGGCCGGCCCAGTCGCAGTCAGCGCATGAAGCCCGGTCAGCCGGTGAAGTAACCGGCCGGGTCGCCGACCCGGGCGACATACCCGTCGGGCCGCACCAGCACGTCGCCCTCGCCGCGCGCGAACACGACGTGGCCGGGCAGCCCGGCGGGCCGTTTCCGCCCGATGTGCACGAACCGGCCGCCGCGCAGCAGTTCGTACAGCCGCCCTTCCGGCAGCTCGGCGTCTTCGGCGCGGGTGCCGACCCGGCGGTCCGCCCCGCGCGGCGGCGCGTACCGGATGCCGATGCCGGACACCACACCAGCGGCGCGGCGGCCGAGCGGGCCGACGGACAGCGCACCGGCGATCACCCGGTCGCGAGCCGGCCACTGCTTGGCCATCGCCAGTCGGATCATCGCGCCGCTGCTGCGCAACACGCGCTTCCCGACCGGGTGCCGCTCGGTCTCGTAGGTGTCGAGCAGGCTCTCGGGCAGCCGCCCGGACAGCACCGCGGCGAGCTTCCAGCCGAGGTTGGCCGCGTCCTGCAGGCCGGTGTTCATGCCCTGGCCCCCGGCGGGAGTGTGGACGTGCGTGGCGTCGCCGGCGAGGAACACCCGCCCGTCGCGGTAGTGCGGCGCCTGACGTTCGTCGCAGTGGAAACGGGAAAGCCAGCGCGCGTCGTGCATGCCGAGGTCGGTGCCCAGCGAGCGGCGGGTGACCTCACGGACCTCGGCGAGATCCAGCGGCGTGTCTTCGGCGACCTGGCGACGGCGGTCCCACGCGGTCACGCGGTACCAGCCGTCCCCGAAGGGCGCGACGAACGCGAAGGCGTCGCCCAGGCTGTTCACCCGGAGGGCGTCCCCGGTCGACTCGGTGAGGCGGACGTCGGCGAGCATGATCGACTTCAGCACCGGGCGGCCGTCGAACGGCAGGCCCAGCTCACGGCGCACCACGCTGCGGGCCCCGTCGGCACCCACCAGGTACCGGCCGCGGCGGCGTTCACCGTCGGCAGTGGTGACGTCCACTCCGGCGGCGTCCTGGCGCACGCCCGTCACCTTGGCGCCCAGGGCGAACTTCACGCCGAGCCGCCCGGCCCGGGCGCGCAGCACCTCTTCGGTGCGCGTCTGCGGCGTGATGAGCATGTAGCGGTAGCGGCTCGGCAGCCGGCCGAAGTCCAGGTCGGCCGGCACGAACAGCCGCAGCCGGCGCAGCCGCAGGCCGGTGGTGATCAGCTCGTCGGCGATCCCGCGCTGGTCGAACTGCTCCAGTGTCCGGGCGTGCACCCCGAACGCCCGGGTGAGGTTCGACCCGGTGGTCCGCCGCTCCAGCACGGTGACGCTCACGCCCGCCTCCGCGAGGAGCAGCCCCGCCGGTCCGGCACCGACGATCAAGACGTCCGAGTCCATCTCCGCTCCTTAAGTCAACAAGCGTTGGTCAACACCTGTTGGCAACAGTAGGACCGGCCTCGTTCGACTGTCAACAGCCGTTGGCCTACAGTCGTTGGCATGACCTCGGTGAAACCCCGGCGTTCGGACGCGACCCGGGCAGCGATCCTCGGAGCCGCACGTGAGCGCTTCGCGGCGGACGGCTACGAGCGCGCGACGATCCGCGCGATCGCCGCGGACGCGGGCATCGACCCGTCGATGGTGATGCGCTACTACGGCAGCAAGGAGGGGCTGTTCGCCGCTGCGGTCGACGTTGACCTCCAGTTGCCGGATCCTCGGGAGTGGCCTCGCGAGGAGGTCGGCTCGCGACTCGCCGCACATATCGTGTCCCGCTGGGAGGGAGCGCTCTCCGACGAGCTGATCACGCTCCTGCTGCGCTCGGCCGGCACCAACCAGGCGGCCGCCGAGCAGCTGCGTCGCCACCAGCCCGGCCCGCACCGGCACCTGCGCCGGGTCCGGGCACAGCTTCGCCACCTGCGGCGCGACCTGGTCCGCGATGATCGCGCGGAGCCGCTCCGCTGCCACCTCGTTCGTGACGCCGGC
>DASXYS010000251.1:0-4517 GCA_036502365.1 Amycolatopsis sp. | reverse complement strand
GTCAAGAAGACGTCAAGAAGGCGGCGGCGGGCGTACGGAAAGCGTCCTCCGCCGCGGTTGCCCCGGCCGCGCGCGCTGCACTGAGGGCATGCGCACCACCACGGACGGAAGGCTCCCGGGCGGGCTCGGCTTCCCGCTCGGCGGAGTGGCTGTAGTCGTCGCCGCCATCGCCACGGACATCGCAGGCGCCACCGCGCATCCGGTGTACGCACTGGTGGCGCTGGTACTCGTGGTACTCGGCGCCGCCGCGGGCACGACACCGGCGGCGGCCGCGGGTGTCGCACTGGTCGCGTGGGCCGTCGACTCCGGTTTTGTGCTCGGCCGCCACGGCCGGCTGGTGTTCGACGCCGCGAGCGGGCGGGCCGCCCTCGTGCTTGCCGCCGCGGCGCTCGCGGGCCTCGCCGCCTCGGCGATCGTCCGCGCCGCCCGCCGGAGCGTGGTGGTACCGCGGCTCGGCGTCGTCCCCGCGCCGCGGATGCCCGAGCCGCAGCGAGGGGCCGATCGGGTCGCCTCTGCGTGACGAGAGTCGTAATCGACTCGCCAAGGCACCGCCGGAGTGCCAGGCTGAGGCGGTCACACGTCGTCATTTCCGGAGGTAAGCATGAGTGAACCGAACCCGTCGCCCAGCGGCGAGGAGGACGACGTCAAACGCAAGTTCCGCGAAGCGCTCGAGCGCAAGCAGGCCGGTGCCCGCAGCGGCGCCGCGCACGAGAGTGCCGGCGGCAAGAACCAGCACGCCCACGGCCCCGCCGCGAACAAGCGCACGTTCCGCCGCAAGAGCGGCTGACCCGCAGCCTGTTCCCGGAGAAGCCCCCTCGCCTGGCGCGAGGGGGCTTCCGTCGTTCACGGGGTTATGCGGGTGTCAGACCGTCAGGATCGAGCGCAGCCGGCCGACGTCGGCCATGCGGCGTTCCGCCAGACGGTCGGCCGCGGCGGCGGGCGGAACGCCGTCGGCCTTCGCGAGCGCATACACGGCCTTGGTGGTGTCGAAGATCGCCGTCGTTTTGCGCTGGGCGCGGGCGAAATCGAAGCCGTGCCGCTCGTCGTCCACCTGGATCACGCCGCCGGCGTTGACCAGGTAGTCGGGCGCGAACAGGATGCCGCGGTCGGCCAGCTGCTTGTCCACGCCCGAGTGCGCCTGCTGGTTGTTCGCCGCGCCGCAGACGATCTTGGCCCGCAGCGCCGCGACCGTCTCGTCGGTCAGCACCCCGCCCAGCGCGCACGGCGCGAACACGTCCAGCTCGGACCGGATCAGAGTGTCCACATCGGACACCACCTCGACCCCGGGGTACGCCGCCCGCGTGCGCTCGATGGCCGGCGCCGAGACGTCGCTGATCACGACCTGCGCCCCGGCCGCCACGAGGTGGCCGACCAGGATGTGCCCGACCTTGCCGACGCCGGCGACCCCGACCCGGCGCCCGGACAGCTCCGGCACGCCCCAGGTGTGGTCGGCGGAGGCGCGCATGCCCTGGTACACGCCGTACGCGGTGAGCACGGACGAGTCGCCGGCGCCACCGTCCTCCGGCGAGCGGCCGGTGACGAACTTGGTCTCGCGGGCCACCACGTCCATGTCCTGGACGTACGTGCCCACGTCGCAGGCCGTGATGTAGCGGCCGCCGAGCGACTGCACGAAGCGGCCGTACGCGCGCAGCAGTGCTTCGGACTTGATCGTGGCCGGGTCGCCGAGGATCACGGCCTTGCCGCCGCCGAGATCGAGCCCGGCCAGCGCGTTCTTGTACGCCATGCCCTTGGACAGCGCGAGTACGTCGTCGAGCGCCGCGTCCTCGGAGGCGTAGGGGTAAAAGCGGGTGCCACCGAGCGCGGGCCCCAGCGCGGTGGAATAGATGCCGATGATGGCCTTCAGGCCACTGGCCTCGTCGTGGCAGTACACGACCTGTTCATGGCCGCTGTGCCGGCCGAACACTCCTTCGGTCACGGTGGTGACTCCTTTGTCTACCGGCGCGCGGTTCGTGGCCGCGCGCAGTGTGAGGGTGGCTTGCGCGCCTTGCCCGGGCGAAGGTCGTCCGCCCGGGCATCGCGCACACCGTCAACCTAGATCCCCGCGCGCGGCGGGACCACCGGAGGTCGTCGGTATCCGGTGGCGACTAGCCGGCGACGATCTTGCCGAGAGTGCCCATCGCCGTCTCCAGCTGCGTGTCCGAAAGGTACGGCGCGGGGCCGAACCTCAGGTGCTCGCCACGGCTGTCGGTGCGGACGCCGTGTTCGGCCAGCGCCGCCCGCAGCCGTCCGGCCTCCGGGCTGCGCAGCGAAAGGAACCCGCCGAGCCGGCCCAGCGGCGTCTCGCGGTCGCGGGAGACGACGTCCGCGGGCAGCCCGAGGTCGTCGAAGCACTCGGCGAGCAGCCCGACCTGGTGCCGCGAAACCTCGCGCAGGAACTCCGGCGTCAGCCCGTGCTCGGCGAAGAACCGCATCACCCGCACGCCGCGGTAGTGGCTGGACGGGTCGTAAGTGGCGCCCGCGAACCGGTTGCCGCCCGTGGCGTAGGCGACCTCGCCGGGCCGGCGCGTCTCGGCGAGCGTGCCGAACTCCGCGTACCAGCCGGTCACCACCGGCCGCAGCTCCTGCGCGTGCGCGGGCAGCCGCAGGAAGCAGTTGCCCTCGCCGAGCTGGAGGTACTTGTACCCGCCGCCGAGCACCCACGCGTTGGTCAGGCCCAGGTCGTGCAGCGAGAACGGGACCACGCCGAGCGCGTGGTAGGCGTCCACGACCAGCTCCACCGACCCGCCGAGGCAGGCGTCGGCGAGGTGCGCGAGACCGGGCACCAGCCGTCCGGTCTCGAACAACACGGCCGAGACGAAGACCGCCGCGGTGTTCTCGTCCACCTCGGCCGCGATCCGCTCGGCGAGGGTCGGCACCGGCTCCACCGGGACGCGGACCACCTCGACGCCCTCCTCTTCGAGCCGCGCGAGCTGACGGCGCAGGGTGTGGAACTCGCCGTCGGTGGTCACCAGCCGCGGCCGCTTCGGCAGCTCGATCGCCGACAGGAAGCGGACGACGAGCTCGTGCGTGCTCGCGCCGAGCGCGTACTCGCCGTGCGGGTCGGCGAGCAGCGCGCGGAACCCGCCACGCAGCTCGTCGGCCTTCGCGAACGCGCGGTCCCACTTCTCGTCGACGTCGCGGGCCGCGTCGGCGAACGCCTCCAGCAAGCCCTCCTCGGCGACGTCCGGCCAGGCCTGGTGCGAATGCGCGGACAGCAGCAGCCGGTCGGCCACGCCGAAACGCGAGTAGTGCGGCGCGAGCGCGTTCGGGGTGGCGCGCAAAGCGTCTAGCGAGGTCACAGTTGGCTCCGTACTGCCCAAAGGTCGGGGAACATCGGCTGGAAGAGGGTGGTGCGCAGGTAGGTCGCGCCGGACGATCCACCCGTCCCGGTCTTGTCGCCGATGGTCCGTTCGACCATCTTCACGTGCCGGTACCGCCACTCCTGCATCCCTTCGTCAAGGTCGACGAGACACTCCGCGACCACTGATGGGCCGCCGTCGTCCTGGTAGACCCTCAGCAGTACCGCTTGCAGTTCGGAAGAGGGTTCCACCGGGCGAGTGACATCTCGATCACAGCTGACGTCGTATCCGCGGGCCGACAAGTATTTGAGGAATGAATCGAACACCGACGGGCGCCCCATCGCGGCCGCGATTCGCTCGCGTTGCCCGCCGCCTTCGGGGTAATGCGCGAACACCCGCTCGTCACGCCGGCCGAGCATCGCCTCCAGTTCGCGGAACTGCGCCGACTGGAAACCGCTGGACGCGTCGAGCCGGGCGCGGAAGCTGGTGAACTGGCTGGGGGTCATGGTCTCCAGCACGTCGATCTGCGCGACCACCACCTTCAGCACGGTCA
Organism: Amycolatopsis sp.; assembly: GCA_036502365.1. Taxonomy (GTDB): domain Bacteria; phylum Actinomycetota; class Actinomycetes; order Mycobacteriales; family Pseudonocardiaceae; genus Amycolatopsis. The sequence goes on along the minus strand of DASXYS010000251.1, from coordinate 665 downwards.
GGATCCGCCGCAGGGTGCGGATCGAGTGCGCGGTCCGGCCGGCGGCGAGGCTCTCCTGGAGGAACTCGGCCTCGTGCAGGATCTGCTTGAACCACAGCTCGTACACCTGGTGGATGACGATGAAGAGCATCTCGTCGTGCTCCTCGGTCGCCGGCGACTGGCAGCTCAGCAGCTCCGGCAGCCGCAGGTAGCTCGAGTACGTCACCGAATCGGGCGCAGCGGTCTCCATGGGACGATTGTTACGCCATGACGGAGCAGCAGCGCGAGGTCGAAGGCCGCGCCCGGGTCCGGATGACCGGGCGGGAGCGGCGCGAGCAGCTCGTCCAGGTCGGCAAGGCGCTGTTCGCGGAGAAGGGCTTCGACGGCACCTCGATCGAGGAGATCGCGTCCCGCGCCAAGGTCAGCAAGCCCGTCGTGTACGAGCACTTCGGCGGCAAGGAGGGCCTCTACGCCGTGGTGGTCGACCGGGAGATGCAGTCGCTGCTGGCGCGCATCACTTCTGCCCTGACCGGTGAGAACCCGCGGGAACTGGTCGAGCAGGCCGCACTTGCGCTGCTCACCTACATCGAGCAGGAGACCGACGGTTTCCGGATTCTGGTGCGCGACTCGCCGGTTGCCTCGTCCACCGGCACCTTCTCGTCACTGCTCAACGACATCGCCAGCCA
>DASXYS010000250.1:0-36910 GCA_036502365.1 Amycolatopsis sp. | reverse complement strand
TCGAACGTCAGCCCCAGCGTCGCCAGTGAACGCTGCACCTGCGCGCCCAGCGCCGGGTGTCGCGGGCTGTAGCCGTAGGCCAGCAGGATCCGGCCTTCGCTCGGCTCGCGCAGTGCCTGCACCGCACGCGCGGCGAACAGGCCCATGCCCTCCGGCGTGTACGGCGGATCGCTGAACACCAGGTCCACGCGCCCGGTCAGGGCGGGCGGCAGGCCCACGCGCAGGTCGGTGTGCGCGGTGGTGATGGTCCGGTCGCCCGTCTCGTCCAGGTAGGACAGAACCCGCTCGTCGAGGTCCACGACGGACAGATCGGCCTCGGGGCACAGCGCCCGCACGGCGAGCGACGTCAGGTCGTGGTCACCGAGGAACAGCAGGCGCGAGCGGCGCAGGTCGTACCGCGCGTTCAGCCACAACGCCCGGCGCAGCACCGTCTCCGGCGTCGCCTGCACGTGGTCCAGTGCGGCCAGGGGCGCGGGCACGTCGGCGATCCGCGCGGTCAGCTCGGCGAGCAACTCGCCGTGCGCGGCCACAGCTTCGTCCAACGGGTCCGGCTGGCGGGGCAGCACGTAGTTCGCGTACGCCGCCAGCGCGGACGGTGCGATCCGGACACCGGCACCGGAACGCTCCAGGTCGTCCGCCATCGCCGCCAGCACGTCCTCCACGCTGCGCCGGGGCGCGGCCGCCAGGCGCACCAGGTCGGCCAGCTCGTGGGGACCGGTGCGCAGCAGGTCGATCACCTGGTACAGCGGGCGGACGCCGACACCGTGCGCGGCGAGGACGTCGTCGAGGGCACTCACGGTGCCCGAGCGTAACCGGCCACTGTCCGGGACGGGCTGCCAAGGCCGGTCGAGTGGGCTACCGTCGATCCTGCATCTGACGTGGGGAGAAGTCTGTGACAATCGAATTCCGTGACGTGACCAAACGGTATCCGGATGGCACGGTGGCCGTCGACGGCCTCTCCCTGACGGTCGAGGACGGCACCATCACGGTGTTCGTCGGCCCGTCCGGCTGCGGCAAGACCACGTCACTGCGGATGATCAACCGCATGGTGGAGCCGACTTCCGGCGCCGTGCTGCTCGACGGCAAGGACGTCGCCGACGGTGATCCCGCGCTGCTGCGCCGTGGCATCGGCTACGTCATCCAGCACGCCGGCCTCTTTCCACACAGGACGGTGCTGGACAACATCGCCACCGTCCCGCTGCTGTCCGGTTGGGACAAGCGCAAGGCCCGCACCCGCGCGGGCGAGCTGCTGGAGACCGTCGGCCTGCCCGCCGAGCTGGGCAAGCGGTACCCGGCGCAGCTCTCGGGCGGCCAGCAGCAGCGCGTCGGCGTCGCCAGGGCGCTCGCGGCGGACTCGCCGGTGCTGCTGATGGACGAGCCGTTCTCCGCGGTCGACCCGATCGTGCGCGAGGGCCTCCAGGACGAGCTGCTGCGCCTGCAGTCGCAGCTGGGCAAGACGATCGTGTTCGTCACCCACGACATCGACGAGGCCGTGCGGCTCGGCGACAAGGTGGCGGTGATGCGCGTCGGCGGCAAGCTCGCGCAGTACGGCACCCCGTCGGACGTGCTGCGGCACCCGGTGGACGATTTCGTCGCCTCGTTCGTCGGCAAGGACCGCGGCTACCGCGGGCTGTCCTTCCTCTCCGCCAACGGGGTCGAGGTATCCGACGTCGCGCTGGTCGAGCTGGGCGGGAAGCTCACCGGGCCGAGCACCGGCTGGCAGCTGGTGGTGAACGCCGACAAGCAGCCCCGCGGCTGGCTGCCACCGAACTCCACTGTGGACGGTGAGCTGGCCGAGGACGACCTCGTCGCCGGTGGCTCGCTGTACGTGCAGGGCACGCCCATCCGCGGCGCGCTGGACGCCGCGCTTTCGTCGCCGGCCAGCCTCGGCGTGGTCGTCGACGACGAGCACCGCGTGGTCGGCACGGTGCTGGCGCGCCAGGTGCTGGAAGTAATCGAGGCCACCCCGCAGGCGTCCTGATGGGCGGCTTCTTCGGCGAGCTGGGCCGATATCTGGCCAGCGCCAACAACCGCGGCGAGATCCTCGGCGACCTCGGTGAGCACATCTACCTCGCGCTGGTGCCGCTGGTGATCGGCATTGCGGCTGCCATCCTGCTCGGCTGGGCCGGGCACCAATGGCAGCCGGTGCGCAGCGTGCTGCTGGTGCTGTCGAACCTGCTGTACACGATCCCGTCGCTGGCGCTGTTCGTGGTGATCCCGGGCATCATCGGCTCGAAGATCCTGGACAGCATCAACGTCATCGTCGCGCTGACCATCTACACCACGGCCCTGCTGGTGCGCCCGGTGCTCGACGCGCTCGAGGCCGTGCCGCCGCACATCGTCGCCGCGGCCACGGCCATCGGCTACCGCGCGCCGCGCCGGTTCCTCGGCGTCGAGCTGCCGCTTTCGGTGCCGGTGCTGGCGGCCGGCGTGCGGGTGGCGTCGGTGAGCAACATCAGCCTGGTCAGCGTCGGCGCACTGATCGGCACCGGCGGCCTCGGCGTGCTGTTCACCGACGGCTTCCAGCGGACCTACTTCTCGCCGATCGTGGTGGGCATCGTGCTGACGCTGCTGCTGGCCCTGGTCGTCGACTTCGTGCTGGTGCTGCTGAGAAATCTCCTTACCCCATGGGAACGCGCGGGCAAGGCTCCCAAGCTGGACACGGCGGAGGTGGCCGGATGATCGGCGACGTCTTCGGCTGGTTCACCACCGCCGCGAACTGGCAGGGCCCGGACGGCATCGGCGCCCAGCTCCTCGCACACATCGGCTACGTGCTGCTGGCGCTGGTGATCGCGCTGGTCATCGCGGTCCCGCTAGGCCTGTACGTGGGGCACACCGGCCGCGGCTCGGTCGTCCTCGTCGGCGCGGGCAACGCGATCCGCGCGCTGCCGACGCTGGGCCTGGTGACCTTCCTGTTCCTGCTGTTCACCGACAGCAAGCTGGCGGCCGTGATCGGGCTGGTGGTGCTGGCGATCCCGCCGATCCTCGCCGGCACGTACGCCGGGCTGCTGGCGGCCGAGCACGACGTGGTCGACGCCGCCGAGGGCATCGGCATGACCGGCTGGCAGCAGCTGTGGCAGGTCGAGCTGCCGATCGCGCTGCCGCTGGTGCTGGGCGGGATCCGCAACGCCGTGATGCAGCTGATCGCGACGGCCGCCGTCGCCGCGTACGTCGGTCTCGGCGGTCTCGGCCGGTTCCTGCTCGACGGGCTGGCGATCCTCGACTACACCGAGGTGGTCGCCGGCGCGATCCTCACCGCGTTGCTGGCCATCGTGTTCGACCTCGTCCTCGCCGCGGTCCAGCGGGCGTTGGTCCCGAAGGGGGTCCGGCTTGCCGCGCAGGCGACGTCCGGCCGGGCCGCGGCTGCCGGAGGTGTGGCGTGAAGCGTTTCGCAGTGCTCGCGGCGGCGGTCGCCCTGCTGGCGGCGGGCTGCGGCAACCCGCTGGCCGGCGGCGGTGAGGGCGGCAACAGCGGCAACATCATCATCGGCGCGTCCGACGTCGGGGAAAGCCTTCTGCTGGCCCAGATCTACGCGGGCGCGCTGCGCAACGCGGGTGCGGAGAACGTCACCGTGCGCCCGCCGGTCGGCAGCCGCGAGGTCGTGGTCAAGGCCCTGCAGGACAAATCTCTCTCGGTGGTGCCGGACTACAGCGGGAACCTGTTGCGGTACTTCGACAAGAACACGCAGGCGACCACGTCGGAGGACGTGTACGCGCAGCTGAAGCAGAAGCTGCCCGCCGGGTTCGAGGTGCTGGATCAGGCCCCCGCGGAGGACAAGGACCTGCTCGTAGTGGGCAAGCAGCTGGCCGACTCGGGCGTGAAGACGTTCTCCGAGCTGGGCCCGCGCTGCGGGGAGCTGGTGATGGGCGGGCCGGGCCAGTGGAGCAGCCGCTGGAAGGACCGGATCAAGCAGCTCTACGGATGCACGTTCAAGGAGATCCGCACGACCGACACCGGCGGCCCGGTCACCGTGGCCGCGCTGAAGTCGGGGGACGTCCAGGTGGCGGACCTGTTCAGCACCTCGTCCACGATCAAGTCCAACGGGTTCGTCCCGCTCGACGACGACAAGCACATGTTCCCGGCGCAGAACATCGTGCCGCTCGTCGCGAAGGGCACGCTGTCCCCGGGCGAGGTGGCCGCGCTGAACCACGTGTCGGCCGTGCTGACGACCGACCAGCTGACCGAGTTGAACGTCCAGTTCACCGACGAAAAGCGCAACCCGCTCGACATCGCGGACGACTTCCTGGCACGTAACCACTTGAAGGCGGCGACGTAGGCCGTTCTCTCAGGTGGTGAGGTAGCGGGCCCGGAGACCGGCGACGATCACCTGCAGCCCGTCCTCGAACCCGTCGTCGGTCCGGGCGTCGAACAACTCGCCGGCTGCCTGCGCGGTGAGCGGAAACCGCTGTGCGTCAACGGTTTCCGTCAGTTCGTCGGCGTGGTACGGGTTGTGGTCGGCGTAGTCGGCGCCGATGCGCGCCTGCTCCTCGATCGTGAAGCCGATCGCGTAGTGGTAGAGCACCGGGAAGCCGCGCGCCGCGTCACGCGCTGAGAACCCGCCGTCGACCATGGTGCCCAGGGTCAGTTCGAGGGCCCGGGGCAGTTCGGATTCAGCGATGTAGGTGCCGGCGAACACCCGGGCGCCGTCGCGGTACCGCAGCATCATCCGGCGGATGGCGCGGACCCGTTCGCCGACCCAGTCCGCCCAGTCTTCGCCCTTGCGCGGGGCTTCCAGCTCGTCGTTCAGCTCGGCGAACATGATCCCCGCCATCGCGTCGAGCAGCTGCTGTTTGTTCTTGAGGTGCCAGTACAGCGCCGCTGCCTGGACGCCGAGCTCCTTGGCGAGCAGCCGCATGGTCAGCCCGTCGAGGCCGACGTCGTTGAGCAGGCCGAGGGCGGTCCTGGCGATCACTTCGCGGTTGAGCTTCACCTTGACAGCTTAACATCGTTAAGGTCATCCTTAACATCGTTCAATGAACAACGTTAAGGAGAGTCCGATGGAGTCCACGAGTGTGCTGATCGCCGGTGGCGGACCGACCGGCCTGATGCTGGCCTGCGAGCTTCGCCTGGCCGGGATCGACGTGCTGGTCGCCGACCGGCTCGAGCGTCGCGGCGACGAATCGCGAGCCGGGGGCATGCACCCGCGCACGCTCGAAGTGCTCGACCAGCGCGGAATGCTCGCGCCGTTCCAAGCCCAGGGCCGCCCGATCCAGGCCGGGCACTTTTCCGGCATCGGGCTGGACTTCAGCCGCTTCGACACGCGTTACCCGTACACGCTGGTGTTGCTCCAGTCGAAGGTCGAGCGACTGCTCGAAGCGCGTTTGGCCGAGCTGGGCGGCCGGGTGCGGTGGTCGTCCGAGATCACCGGCCTGGATCAGGACGAAGACGGCGTCACCGTGCAGATCAACGGTTCCCAGCCGATTCGCGCCGATTACCTGGTCGGCTGCGACGGTGGCCGCAGCGCGGTGCGCAAGCTCGCCGGCGTCGGCTTCGACGGCACCGCGGCGACCATGACCTCCCTGCTCGGCGACGTCGAGCTGACCGAGCCGCCGGCCGAGTCCTTCATCCAGGGACGCGCCGAGCTGGGCAATTTCTCGGTGCTCGGGTTCGAACCCGGCTGGTACCGGGTGACCGTCTCGGAATACGACCGCGTCCTGGACCGGCAGGCCGAGGTCGGCTTCGAAGACCTGCGGTCAGCCATGATCCGCGTGGCCGGCACCGACTTCGGCATGCACAGCCCGCGCTGGATCTCCCACTTCGGCGACGCCGCCCGGCTCGCCGACCGGTACCGGAGCGGCCGGGTCCTGCTCGCCGGGGACGCCGCGCACATCCATCTCCCGGCCGGTGGGCAGGGTTTGAACACCGGGGTGCAGGACGCGGTCAACCTCGGCTGGAAGCTCGCCCTCGTCGTCACCGGCGGCGCGCCGGAAACCCTGTTGGACAGCTACGAAACGGAACGCCGCCCGGTCGCGGACCGGGTAGTGCGCAACACCCGTGCGCAAACGGTGCTCGGCCGTCCGGGCCCGCACGTGGAGGCCTTGCGCGAGAACGTCGCCGCGTTGGTCGGGGCCGAGGCCGGGAACGACATCCTCGGCACCATGATCTCCGCCCTCGACCTCGAATACCCGATCGGCGACGAGCACCCGCTGCTCGGCCGGCGTGTGCCCGACCTCGACCTGAAAACCGGCGACGGCGCCGTTCGCCTCTACGAGCTCCTGCATCGCGGCCGGCCGGTCCTGCTCGACTTCGGCGGCGGTTTCGGCCCCGCCCTCGAAGGCTGGACCGATCGCGTCGACCACGTCGAAGCCATCTGTCCCACCGAACGCTGGGCGATTCCCGCGGTAGGTGAGATCCCGTCCTCCACGGCGCTGCTGGTCCGTCCCGACGGTTACGTCGCCTGGCTTCCGGAGGCCGCCGTCGAGCTGCCGACCGCACTGGCCACTTGGTTCGGCCCCGCCGTTCAGAGCCGGTCGAACGCCGGGGAGTAGCGGAACGGGCCGTGGATCGACGGGGTGTACGCGGTGAGGGTGCGGGCCTGGAAGTGCGGGGCCCACTCCGGCACCGGTGGGGTGATGCCCAGCGTCGAGGCCAGGACAAAACCGAAGCGGGAGTAGTACTTCGGGTCGCCGAGCAGGACGACGGCGGCGAAGCCCAGAGCGTTGGCCGCGCCGAGCGTCGCGTGCACGAGGGCCGACCCGGCGCCACTGCGCTGGAACTCCGGGAGCACGCCCAGCGGGCCGAAGCCGACGGTGGCCCCGGCGTCGTCGGCGACCCGGGCCGGGCTGGAGCACGCGTGGCCGATCACCTCGCCGTCGCGTTCGGCGACGAGGGACAGGGCGGGGATCAGGTCGCCGTCGGCGCGCAGCTCCCCGACCAGCCGGGCTTCCGGGATCTCGGTCGTGCCCACGGGATTGTGGTCGCGGAACGCGGCGGTGTGCACGGCGTGGATCGCCCCGGCGTCGGCATCGGTGGCCTGGCGGATGAACATGACCGGAAGTCTCCCTCGGCGCCGCCCTGGAACGGAAACCGTTTTGGGGAACCGTCCTTTGTGGAGCAAGGCGGGCCGGGTGGAAAAGCGGAAGGCCACCGCAGGGTTCCCCGCGGTGGCCTTCCGAGTTTTCCTGGCTCAGGCAGCGATCACTCGAACGCCTTCGCGATCAGCGCCTTCTGCTCGACCTCGTGCACCTTCGACGAACCGGCCGACGGCGCGGCCATCGGGCGGCGCGAGACGACCTGGAGGCCCGAGAGCGCCTCCGGGAACTTCCGCGGCAGGTTCAGGCCGAAGAACGGCCACGCGCCCTGGTTTTCCGGCTCCTCCTGGACCCACGCGACCTGCGTCGAGTTGGTGTAGCGCTCCAGCGCCGCGAGCAGCTTCCGCTTCGGCAGCGGGTAGTACTGCTCGATCCGCACGATCGCGACGTCGTCCGCCCCGCGCTTGGTGCGCTCGGCGACCAGCTCCCAGTACAGCTTGCCCGAGGTCAGCAGCACCTTGCGGACCTTGGCCGGGTCCGGCGTGACGTCGTCGATGACCGACATGAAGCGGCTGGAGCCGGTGAAGTCCGCCACCGACGAGGTCGCGGCCTTGTTGCGCAGCATCGACTTCGGGGTGAAGACGACCAGCGGGCGCTGGATGCCGTCGAGCGCGTGCCGGCGCAGCAGGTGGAAGTAGTTCGCCGGGGTGGACGGCACCGCCACCGTCATCGAGCCCTCCGCGCACAGCGAGAGGAACCGCTCGATGCGGCCGGAGGTGTGGTCCGGGCCCTGGCCCTCGGCGCCGTGCGGCAGCAGCAGCACGACGTCCGAGCGCTGGCCCCACTTGGCCTCGCCGGAGGAGATGTACTCGTCGATCACGGTCTGCGCGCCGTTGACGAAGTCGCCGAACTGCGCTTCCCACATGACCAGCGCCTCGGAGTTCGCCACCGAGTAGCCGTACTCGAAGCCGACGGCCGCGTACTCCGACAGCGCCGAGTCGTAGATCATCACGCGGCCCTGGCCCTCGGCCAGGTGCTGCAGCGGCGAGTACTCCTGGCCGGTCTTGCGGTCGATGTACACCGAGTGCCGCTGGGTGAACGTGCCGCGTCGCGAGTCCTGGCCGGACAGCCGCACCAGGCGGCCCTCCAGCGCCAGGGAGCCGAACGCGAGCAGCTCGCCGAAGGCCCAGTCCGCGTCGCCCTCGCGCGACATCTTGTGGCGCCGCTCCATCACCGGCTTGACGCGCGGGTGCGGGGTGAAGCCCTCGGGGGTGTAGAGGAACGCGTCGCCGATCCTCTCCACGACCTCGGTGGAGACGGCGGTGGCGACCTTGGCCGGGATCTGCTGCTCGCCCTCGACCGACGGGCTGGCCTTCGCCGGGCGCTTCTCCAGCTCGCGGACTTCGTTGAAGACGTGCTCCAGCTGGCTCGAGAAGTCGCGCAACGCGGCCTCGGCCTCGTCGACGGAGATGTCCCCGCGGCCGATCAGCGACTCGGTGTAGGTCTTCCGCACCGAGCGCTTCGTGTCGATGATGTCGTACATCGCCGGCTGCGTCATCGAAGGGTCGTCGCCCTCGTTGTGGCCACGGCGGCGGTAGCAGATCAGGTCGATCACGACGTCCTTGTGGAACGCCTGGCGGTACTCCACGGCCAGCTTGGCCACCCAGTGCGCGGCCTCGGGGTCGTCGCCGTTCACGTGGAAGATCGGCGAGCCGATCATCTTCGCGACGTCGGTGGCGTACTGCGACGAGCGGGAGTGCTCGGGCGCGGTGGTGAAGCCGACCTGGTTGTTGACGATCACGTGCACCGTGCCGCCGGTGCGGTAACCGCGCAGCAGCGCCAGGTTCAGCGTCTCCGCGACGACGCCCTGGCCCGCGAAGGCCGCATCGCCGTGCATCAGCACGGGCAGCACGGTGTAGCCCTCGCCGCCCTTGTCGAGCAGGTCCTGCTTCGCGCGGACGATGCCCTCGAGCACCGGGTCGACGGTCTCCAGGTGCGACGGGTTCGCGGTCAGCGACACCTTCGTCTCACCGTCGCCGAACATGCGGAAGTACTTGCCCTCGGCGCCGAGGTGGTACTTGACGTCGCCGGAACCGTGCGCCTGGCCCGGGTCGAGGTTGCCCTCGAACTCCTGGAAGATCTGCGAGATCGGCTTGCCGACGATGTTCGCCAGCACGTTCAGCCGGCCGCGGTGCGGCATGCCGATGACGACCTCGTCCAGCTCGTGCTCGGCGGCCTTGTCCAGCAGAGTGTCGAGCAGCGGGATCGCCGTCTCGCCGCCCTCGAGCGAGAACCGCTTCTGGCCGACGTACTTGGTCTGCAGGAAGGTCTCGAACGCCTCGGCGGCGTTGAGCTTCGAGAGCACGTACTTCTGCACCGCGGGGTCCGGCTTCTCGTGCGGGATCTCCACCCGCTCCTGGATCCAGCGCCGCTCCTCGGGGTCGAGAATGTGCGTGTACTCGATGCCGACCGTGCGGCAGTAGGAGTTGCGCAGCACGCCGAGGATGTCGCGCAGCTTCATCCGCTCCTGGCCGGAGAAGCCGCCGACCGGGAACTCGCGCTCGAGGTCCCACAACGTGAGGCCGTGGCTCAGCACGTCGAGGTCGGCGTGGCTGCGCTGGCGGTAGTTCAGCGGGTCGGTGTCGGCCATCAGGTGGCCGCGCATGCGGAAGGCGTCGATCAGCTCGATCACGCGCGCGGTCTTGTCGACCGGGCCGTCCGGGATGTCGGCGACCCAGCGGATCGGCTCGTACGGCAGGCGCAGCGAGGTGAAGACGTCGTCGTAGAAGCCGTCCTCGCCGAGCAGCAGCTGGTGGATGCGCTTGAGGAACTCGCCCGACTCCGCGCCCTGGATGATGCGGTGGTCGTAGGTCGAGGTCAGCGTCATGATCTTGCTGATGCCGAGGTCGACCAGGGTCTTCTCGCTGGTGCCCTCGAACGCCGCCGGGTACTGCATGGCGCCGACGCCGATGATCGCGCCCTGGCCCGCCTGCAGCCGCGGCACCGAGTGGTTGGTGCCGATGCCGCCCGGGTTGGTCAGCGAGATGGTGGTGCCGGCGAAGTCGTCGGCGGTCAGCTTGTTGTTGCGGGCCTTCTTGACGATGTCCTCGTACGCCTGCCAGAACTGCAGGAACGTCATGTTCTCGGTGCCCTTCACCGAGGCCACGACGAGCGTGCGGGAGTTGTCCTTGCCCTTCATGTCGATGGCGAGCCCGAAGTTCACGTGCTCCGGCGTGATCGAGAACGGCTTGCCGTCGATCAGCTGGTAGTGCCGGTTCATGTTCGGGTAGTCCTTCAGCGCCCGCACCATGGCGTAGCCGATGAGGTGCGTGAAGGAGATCTTGCCGCCGCGCGTGCGCTTGAGGTGGTTGTTGATGACGATGCGGTTGTCCGCCATCAGCTTCGCCGGCACGGCGCGCACGCTGGTCGCGGTGGGCACGGACAGGGAAGCGTCCATGTTCTTCGCGATCGCGGCCGCGGCGCCGCGGAGCTGCTTCGACTCCGGCTCTTCCTTCGCGTCCTTCGCCGCCGGAGCGGCTTCCTTCGCGACAGGCTTGGCGGCCGTCTTCGCGGGAGCGGCGCTCTTCGCCGGCGCGGGCGCCGCCTTCGCCGGGGTGGAGGTCTGCTGCGCGGCCGAAGCCGCGTTCTGGACCGCCTTGGCCGAAGGCGCGCTGACATGGCCGTTCTCGTTGCCCGCGGTCTGCGTGTCGGCGGTCTGGCGGGCGGTGTCAGCCTTCGCCTGGGCCGTCTGCGTCGGCTTGAAATCCGCGAAGAAGTCGTGCCATGCGGCATCGACTGAGGATGGGTCCGCGAGGAACTGGTCGTACATTTCCTCGACCAGCCACTCATTGGGGCCGAACTGTGACGCAGGGCTGCTGCTGGACACGGCTTGGGCTCGCCTCTATCCGTCTCGATCTTGTCTGTGCTAATGCGCCTACCAGGCTAACCCCCTCCGTGACGGCCGTGTGATGGAACTGCCCTGTGTGAGGCGTGGCGCACTAAGGGATCGATCACTGACTCGATCAAGATCGGCGCGGGGCAGGCCCTTCTGGTACCGGCCCGAGGTGGGCGGCACGGTCTTTTCGGGCACCGTTGATGCCTGATTTGCCGGGCTGCCCGCGGCCGTTCACCGCGCTGGGCTGCACTGACCTGCCAGGACGCGGCCCGGTGCGCCGCGGCGGCCCGACGAGGTGGTGCGCGATGTGGCTGGTGGAGTGTCCGTCGTTCTGGGACCAGGGGCTCATCCGCCCGCTGGTCGTGGAGGGCGGCAAGGTCGTCCTGATGTGCGATTCGTGCGCCGCTGTGTGGCACACCCCGGCGGACATCGAGGAGTTCGAACACGTCGAACCGGGCGAGCCGGACTGGTCCATCGGAGCGGGCGCGCACGTGCGCCCGGGGACGGTCCGCTGGGCGGAACCCGCGGACGTCTCGTCGGCGGGCTGGGGCTCACTGTCGTGGCGGGAACTGCCCTGAAGACCCCTGACGGCCCGGCCCTGGCTGAGCTGACTTCGGCGACCGGGCCCAGCGCGTTGGCTATCTCGCGTCAACGGCTTCGGCCAGTTCGGCGGAGAGCGGGTAAGGCGGTTCGTCCGGCAGGAGGGCCAGTGCCTCGGGCAGCCGGTCGGCGGCGAGGTGGCCCCGGATTTCGCGCATGACCGGCGTGACGTCGGTGACGGCGGTGATCCACTCGTCCACGTAGCGCCCGACGGCCTCGCCGCTCAACCCGATCTGGATCGAGCGGTGCGGCAGCGGGCGGTGGTGGACGTCGCGCTCCGGGTCCCACTGGATGCGGACCGGGCTGGTCTGGACCGCCACCTGCCAGGCCTCGCGGTCCGGGTGGACGTCGGCGTCGTAGTGACTCAGCGCGGACTGCGCGAGCGCCCACTGGAATCCCTCGCGGGTGATGTCCAGCGCCAGCACACACTCCTGGCCCGGTTTGGCCGCCCAGCCGCAGCGGTAGCCCATCCACCGGAACGACGGCTTGATCCAGGTCATCCGCTCCCGCTTGAACGGCGGCACGAAGGTGCCCGCCGCCAGCGCCGCCCCGGCGATCTCCGGCGCGTAGGCCTGGTAGACGCGCACGGTCCGGTTGTCATGACGGGCGCGGATCTGATGGGCGGGCGCCCGGTTTTCCTCGAACACGCTGGTAATCCTCGCAGTGGCGGAGGGACGTGGCGACAGGTTTTGCTTGCGGCGACGGCTGGCCTGGTGGTGGCCTGGCTGGGGATGGTGACTCGGTTGGCCATGGCGGCCCGGCTGGCCATGGCGGGCGGCGCCTTGCTTGGCGGCGGTGGCCCGCTTGGCAGCGGCGGCTCGCACTGCGGCGGCGACCGGTCCGGCGATGGTGGCCGGCCTGGTGATGGTGACCCCGGCGGCGACGGGCGGCGGCGGCCGCCTGGCGAGGGGCCAAGCGAGCCGCCGCTGGGGAGGCAGGGTCAGCCCAGTGACCACAGCTTCGCGTAGTGGCCGTCGGCGGTCAGGAGTTGGTCGTGGGTGCCTTGTTCGATGATGCGGCCGTGGTCGAGGACGATGATGCGGTCGGCCTTGGCCGCGGTGGCCAGGCGGTGGGCGACGACGAAGGTGGTGCGGCGGCGGGCCAGGTGTTCGGTCGCGCGCAGGACCGCCGCTTCCGTGGACGGGTCCAGGGCGGCGGTGGCCTCGTCCAGGAGCAGGACGTCCGGGTCGACCAGTTCGGCGCGGGCGAGTGCGACCAGCTGGCGCTGGCCGGCCGACAGTGAACGGCCGCGTTCGCCCACTGGTTGCAGGAAGCCGGCGGGCAGGGCGGCGACGCCGTCGAGGGCGCCGACCGAGCGGACGGCGGCTTCGACCTCCGCGTCGGAGGCCTCGGGGCGGCCGTAGCGCACGTTGTCGGCGACCGTGCCGGAGAACAGGTGCGCCTCCTGCGGCACCACGCCCATCCGGGCGCGCAGGCCGGGCAGGTCGTACTCGCGGATGTCGGTGCCGTCGATCCGCACCATGCCGCCGGTCACGTCGTAGTAGCGCGCCACCAGCTTCACCGCCGTGGACTTGCCCGCGCCGGTCGCGCCGACCAGCGCGACGGTCTCGCCCGGCGCCACGTCCATCGACAGGTGCTCCAGCGCCGGCCGCTCGGCGCCGGCGTAGGAGAAGTCGACGTCCTTGAAGCTCACCTCACCGGTCAGCCGGTCCGGCAGCCCGACCGGGTGGTCCGCCGGTGGCACCGACGTCGGCGTGCGCAGCAGGTCGCCGATCCGGCTCAGCCCGACCCGCGCCTGCTGGTAGCCGTCGAAGACCGACGAGAGCTGCTGGATCGGGGAGAAGAACTGTTGCAGGTAAAGCAGGAATCCCAGCAGCACACCGGCTTCCAGCGTTCCGGCCGCCACCCGGTGCGCGCCCGCGACCAGCACCGTGGTGGTCGCCAGGTCCGACATCAGCGAGACCAGCGGGAAGTAGATGGCGATGTAGCGCTGAGCCCGCAGCCGCGAGCGCCGGTAGGCGTCGCTGCGTGAGGCGAAGGCCTCGGCCGAACGCTCCTCGCGGGTGTACGCCTGGGCGACGCGCAGGCCGCTCACGTTCTCCTGCAGGTCCGCGTTGACCACGCTGACCTTCTCGCGCGCCTCGCTGTACGCCCGCGACGCGACCCGCCGGAACACCATGGTCGCGACGAGCAGCACGGGCAGCATCGCCAGCGCGTACAGCGCCAGCGACACGTCTGTGACCAGCAGCGCGACGGTGATGCCGACCAGCGTCAGCGCGCTCACCACGGCGGTGGCGAGCCCGGTCTGCAGGAAGGTGGACAGCGCGTCGACGTCCGTGGTCATCCGCGTCATGATCTTCCCGGACAGCTCGCGCTCGTAGTAGTCGAGCCCGAGCCGCTGCAGGTGGGCGTAGCTGCGGACGCGCAGCGAGTACAGCACCGTCTCGCCGACACGCGCGGTAAGCCGCGTCTGCCCGCGCACCACCACCCAGTCGGCCGCGACCACCAGCACACCGACGGCCGACATCAGCCACACCACGCTCTCGACGCCCGGCAGCACACCGTGGTCGACTCCCCGCTGGTACAGCGCGGGCAGCGCCAGCGACGCCAGCGCGTCGGCCGCCACCAGCGCGATCACCGCGACCAGCGGCCAGCGCACCGGCCGCAGCAGCCGGCCGAGCCGGAACCCGGGGTCCGGCGCCGTGACGTCCACTTCGGACAGTCGCGGCCGGTCCGTGGCCGGCGGCAGCTTGCGGACGCCCTCCAGCAGCTCCGGTGTGGGCGGCACGTCCGGGCCGTCACCGGCGAACCCGGAGCCGCCGCCCGGCTGCCCGCCGCGCTGCGCCGCCGCTTCGGCGAGCGCGGCGACCTCGTCGTGGTTCTCGTCGCGCGGCCACAGCGCGGGCGTGACGCCGGTTTCGTCGCGGTCGAGGTTCTTGTGGCGCAGCGGCTGCTCGGCGTTGTCCTCCGGCCCGGACACCAGCTCACGGAACAGCGAGCAGCGCGCCTGCAGCTCCGCCTCCGTGCCGACGTCGACGACCCGGCCCCGGTCGAGCACCGCGATCCGGTCGGCCAGCTGAAGCGTGGAACGGCGGTGCGCGACCAGCAACGTGGTGCGCGTGGCCGTGACCGACCGCAGCGTGTCGTGGATGGCGGCCTCGGTGACGGTGTCGATCGCCGACGTCGCGTCGTCCAGGATCAGCACCCGCGGGTCGGTCATCAGCGCCCGGGCCAGGCCGAGGCGCTGGCGCTGGCCGCCGGAGAGGGTGAGGCCGCGCTCGCCGACCTCGGTGTCGTAGCCGTCCGGCAGCGCGCGGATGAACTCGTCGGCCTCCGCGGCGCGCGCCGCGGCGAAGACTTCTTCGTCGCTCGCGTCCGGGCGGCCGTACGCGATGTTGTCGCGCACCGACGAGGAGAACAGGAACGCTTCCTCGAACACCACGCCGATCGACTGCCGCAGCTGTTTCAGCGCCACATCGCGCACGTCGGTGCCGCCCAGGCGGACCGAACCGGAGTGGGCGTCGTAAAACCGTGGCAGCAGCAGCGAAATGGTGGACTTGCCGGATCCCGCCGTGCCCACCAGCGCCAGCGTCTCGCCCGGCCGCGCGGTGAGCGACAGGCCGTCGAGCACCGGCTCGCTGCGGGTGTAACCGAAGCGGACGTCTTCCAGCTCGATGCCGAGCGCGCCTTCGGGCAGCGGCTGCGGGTCCGGGCGCTCGGTGACGTCCGGCTGCGCGTCGATCAGCTCGTACACCCGCTCGGCGCCCGCGCGGGTCAGCTGCGCCTGCACCAAGAGCCCGGACAGCATCCGGGCCGGCCCGATCAGCGCGGCGAGGTAGGTGGCGAAGGCGAGGAACGTGCCGAGGCTGATCTCGCCCTTCAGCGCGAGGATGCCGCCGACCGCGAGCACCGCGACCTGCCCGGCCGCGGGCAGCGCCGACGTGGTCGCCGTGGGCAGCGCGGACAGCCGGGCCGCGCGCAGCCGCTCGGCGAACAGCTTGCGCGCCGTGCGCTCGAGCCGCGAGACCTCACGCGCCTCCTGGCCGAAGCCCTTCACCACACGCACGCCGGTGACGGTCTCCTCCACCCGCTGCGCCACGTCGGCCGCGCGCTGCTGCGCCGACCAGGTGGCCGGGAAGAGCCGTTTTCGGCTCAGTGCCACCACAATCCCGACGGCGGGCGCGACCACCAGCGCGATCAGCGTGAGCATCGGCGACATCCACAGCATCGCGCCGAGCGCGAGCACCGCGAAGATCACCGACCCGGCCGAGAGCGGCACCTGCATCAGCAGCCCCGTGACCAGCTGCAGGTCGGAGATCGCGCGCGAGACCACCTGGCCGGTGCGCAGCGCGTCCTGCTTGCCGCCGTCGAGCCGCGACAGCGCCTTGAACACGCGGTTGCGCAGGTCGTGCTGTACGTCGAGGGCCAGCCGGCCGCCGACGTAACGGCGCAGGAACGCCGAGCCGAACGCGACCACCTGCAACGCCACCAGCGCCACCGCGATGCCGGCGATCTGCGCGGTCTGGCCCGCCACCGCGTCGTCCACCGCCGACCGCACAAGCAACGGGCTGGCCGCCTGGACGCCGACGCTGAGGATCGCCGCCGCCATGGCCAGCACGACCACGCCGCGGTGCTCCCAGGAGGCAGCGGACAGCCGCCGCACCCAGCCTTCGGGGCGGGGTGCGGTCTCAGCAGTCGGACGGGCTTGACGCGGACGCGTCGGGGTGGTGGTCACGTAACAAACCTAGGGAGGGGGACCGACAATTTATTCCCGCCGGCCCCCGTCCGCCGCCGCTCAGGTGATGTCGCGGCGCTGGTTCCCGGCCCAGCCGAACGCGAAGAACACCATGGTCCAGCCGAAGAAAATGAGCGCCGAGGCCCACCACGAAAACACTCCGGGCGCGCCCGCCGCGAGTTGCAGGCCGAGCTGCGACCAGCGGTCGACGCCGCCCGGCAGGTTCAGCGTGTTGATGCCGAACGCGTCGGCCGCGATCCCGCCGACGATGCCGTTCGCGGTGCCGTTGGGCAGGATCCCGCCGAGCACCGAGGTGAGGTTCCAGGTGGCGATCACCAGCACGTTCTCGATGATCAGGAACCACACGAGCAACAGCACCACGGCGAGCGTGACGTTGCGCAGCACCGCGCCGAAGCCGATCCCGAACAACGTGACCAGTACCGACGCGAGCACCGTGCCGCCCAGCGCGGCGAGCCACTGCGGCCCGGTCGGCAGCCGCTCCGAGTCGACGCTCGCGAGCGTCGCCAGCGCCGCGACGCCGAAGCTGACCAGGCCGTAGAGCGCGCCCCACACGATGTAGGTGAGCATCTTCGCGGTCAGCGCGGAGATCCGGTTCGGGGCGGTGAGGAACGTCGTGGTGATCGTCCTGCTGCGGTACTCGCCCGCCAGCGCGAAGATCCCGAACAACGCCGGCACGAGCTGCGCGATGTTCACCCCGTGCGCGATCGCCAGCAGCCCGACCGGGAACGCGTCCGGGTTCAGCCCGAGCGGCCGCGCGAGGTCGCGGGCGGTGTCCGAGCCGATGAAGCCGACGAAGTCGTTGGTGATCTTGCCCCAGACGTAGGTGAGGCCGAACGACACGGCCACGAGCGGGAACAGCAGTACCCACCAGGTGTTGAGCGAGAGCGTCTTGCGGAACTCCGCCTTGATCAGGTTCCCCATCACCGGCCACCGTTCCAGTTCTGCGGCGGGTATTGCTGCTGGGGTTGTGGTGGTTGCTGCGGCGGCCGGCCCCAGCCCGGCGGCGGCTGCTGTGGCTGCGGCTGACTGCCGTACTGGGGCTGGGTGAGCTGGAAGAACAGCCGCTCCAGATCGGCCGTCTCCTCCTGCATGCCGTACACGGCGATGCCGCTCTTGGCCGCGAGGTCGCCGATCTGCTGCACCGACGCGCCCGCCACCGCCACCCGGCCGTCCGGCGTCGCCGACACCTGTGTGAACCCGTTCTCCTGCAACGTCTTCGCCAGCGCGCCCGGGTCCGCGGGCTGCACGAGCACCCGCGGATGCCGGCTCGCGCGCAGCTGATCGAGCGAACCGTAGTAACGCGTCATGCCCTGGCTGATGATCACCACCTGGTCGATCGTCTGCTCGACCTCGTTCAGCAGGTGGCTCGACACGAGCACGGTGCGCCGCTCACGGGCGTAGGCACGCAGGAAGTTGCGCAGCCAAAGGATTCCTTCGGGGTCGAGGCCGTTCGTCGGCTCGTCGAGCACCAGCACCTGCGGATCCCCGAGCAACGCCGTGGCCAGCGCCAGCCGCTGCCGCATACCGAGCGAAAACCCGCCCGCCTTACGTCCCGCCACCGGGGCCAGCCCGACGATCCCGAGCACGTCGTCCGCGCGCCGGTCCTGCACGCCGATGGCCGCGGCGTACACCCGCAGATGGTCACGTGCCGTGCGGCTCGGGTGGAAACCCTCGTTCTCCAGCACCGACCCGACCACCCGCGCCGGCGTGCCCAGCTGATCGTGCGGCCGGCCGTTGATCGTCGCCGAGCCCGTCGTCGGGGTCACCAGGCCGAGCAGCATGCGCAACGTCGTGGTCTTGCCCGCGCCGTTCGGCCCGAGGAACCCCGTCACCGACCCCGGCTCGACCACAAAACTGAGGTTCTGGACCGCGACCACACTGCCGAACTGCTTGCCGAGGTTCTGCACCACCATCCGGCCGCTGCCGTCGTGCATCGCGCCCCTTGCCTTGATCCGCCTGACACCGACCGCGGCCATCCTGCCGCACACATGAGCGCCATGCGGGCTGAATGGGACAGCCGGCCGGACGCGACTTTCGTCACGCCGGACGCCCGCCGGACCGCCCGAGCGAAAGCCTCTGACGACGCCTTTAACGATTCCGAGTGGGTCGGCTCACCGGACGCATGCGCAGGAAGCGGAGAAGTAAGGGCACCAGTTCGGCACCCCGGGGAGCGAACTCCGAACTTATTACCTAAGCTTGTCCGTGGCGACCCGCTCCCAGTGACCCCCAGGCTGGTTGAGCGGGTCGCCCCTTCCTCGCCCTTCCCTGTTCGCGCTGGCGCGCTTCCCAGAGGGGAAGGGGCGAGAGTGTCGCCCGGGGGCCGAGCCCCCGGAACCCCACGGTGCGGTCGGTGCCAACCCAGCACGGGTGAGTGGCGTCGTCGTGGGGGCGGTGGGGCGATTGGTGACTGATTCAGCGTGGGTGAGTGGCGTCGTCCTGGGTCAGGGGGGCGAAGGTGAAGGGGGTTCAGGGGGCTTCAGGGGGTGTTCAGGTGGACGTCTTAGGCTGCGGGGCATGGTCGTGACTTCGCGCCGCGGGTGGTGGCAGCCGCTGGGTCATGACGAGTATCGGGCGTCGTCGTGGTTTCCGGGGTTGGCTGGGGTGCGGGCGCTGGCGGCGCTCGCGGTGGTGTTCTTTCACTACGGTGGGCCGGTCACGGAGCGGCTGCAGGGGTGGATCTCGGTCCAGTTGTTCTTTGTGCTGTCGGGCTTCCTGATCACGACGCTGTCGTTGAGGGAAGAGGACCGCACCGGCCGGATTTCCTTGCCGGACTTCTACATCCGCCGCGTCTTCCGGATCATGCCGGTGTACTTCCTGCTGCTCGGGCTGACGACGCTGGGGGTCGCGCTCGCCGGGGTCTACCACAGCAGCAGGCTCGCCGACGCGATGCCGTACTACCTCACCTTCCTCAACGAAATCGTCGACTACAACACGCCGTACCCGACGTCGTGGTCGCTGGGCGTGGAGGAGAAGTTCTACCTCGTCTGGCCCGCGCTGCTCGTGCTGACGGCGTTCGCGAAGAGCGCGAAGACCGTGCTGCGCCTGATGATCGGCGTCGGCGCGGTGCTCGGCGTGCTCCTGTTCACCCTGCCGATGGCGCCCTCGGCGCACTGGGCGAGTCTCACCGCGCACTACTGCTCGCTGGTCGTCGGCTGCCTGCTGGGGCTGGCGCTGCACCACCCGCGGGGGTTCGCCGTGTTCCGGCCGCTGACCAGCCCGGCCGCGGCGGTGCTGGTCGCGCTCGGGTTCTGCGTGCTGCAGCTGTCGATCGAGCCGCTGCGCGACGTGCTGGGCGGCCAATGGCAGTTCGTCATCCCGATCTACGGGGCCGGTTCGGCGCTGCTGCTCGTCGCGGTGGTCTCGGCGGGCCCGGTCCGGTGGCTGCTGTCGAGCCGTCCGCTGACCTTCGTCGGGGACCGGTCGTACGCGCTGTACCTCACTCAGACCGCGGCCGCGGGCGTGACCGGGCTGCTGCTGCCGTCGGGCCTCGCCAAAGCCATTGCGACGTCGGCGGTCGCGCTGTTCTTCGCGTGCCTGCTGCGCCGGTGGGTCGAGCTGCCCGCGATCGCGTTCGGCCGGAAGCTGGTGCTGAAACGCAAGCAGGCCCCTGCCGTCGCACAGCAGGGACCCGCTCCGGTGAGCTGAATCCTCAGGCGAGGACGCTCTCCAGCGACGTGTGGGGGAGCGAGTGCGCGACGGCGACCGGCTCGTTCGTCAGCTGGCCAGCGTGGGTGTTGAGGCCCTTCGCGAGGCTCGCGTCGGCGTTCAGGGCCGCCTTCCAGCCGTGGTCGGCGAGCTGCACGGCGTACGGCAGGGTCACGTTGGTGAGGCCGTAGGTCGAGGTCCGCGGCACCGCGCCCGGCATGTTCGCGACGCAGTAGAACACCGACTCGTGCACCTGGTAGGTCGGCTCGTCGTGCGTGGTCGGGCGGGAGTCGGCGAAGCAGCCGCCCTGGTCGATGGCGATGTCGACGAGCACGCTGCCCGGCTTCATCCGGCGGACGAGGTCGTTCGACACCAGCTTCGGCGCCTTCGCACCCGGCACCAGCACCGCGCCGATGACGAGGTCGGCCGCCAGCACGGACTCCTCGACGGCCAGCCGGTTCGAGGTGACCGTGCGGATGCGGCCGCCGAAGTTGTTGTCGATCTGGCGGAGGCGGTCGACGTTCGTGTCCAGGATCTCGACGTCCGAGCCCAGGCCCAGCGCCACGCGCGCGGCGTTCAGACCGGCCACGCCGCCGCCGATCACGACGACCCGCGCCGGGTGCACCCCCGGGATGCCGCCGGGCAGCACCCCACGGCCGCCGCTGGGCTTCATCAGGGCGAACGCGCCGACCTGCGGGGCCAGCCGGCCCGCGACCTCGGACATCGGGGCGAGCAGCGGCAGCGCGCCGTTCGGGGTCTGCACCGTCTCGTACGCGATCGCGGTGGTGCCGGCGGCCAGCAGCGCGTCGGTCAGCGCGCGGTCGGCGGCGATGTGCAGGTAGGTGAACAGCACCTGGTCCCGGCGCAGCCGCGGGTACTCCTCGGCGATCGGCTCCTTGACCTTCAGCACCAGCTCGCCCTCGGCCCAGGTGTCCTCGGCGGTGGCGAGGATCTTCGCGCCGGCCGTGACGTACTCCTCGTCGCTGATCGACGAGCCCACACCCGCGCCGGTCTCGACGAAAACGTCGTGCCCTCGGCCGACCAGCTCGTGCACCCCGGCCGGGGTCAGCGCGACCCGGTACTCGTGCCTCTTGATCTCACGGGGAACGGCGATACGCACGGCGGCCTCCTGGCGGCGGATGGGTTTCGAAGGTGCTGCCACTCACGGTGATGCACCCGGACGGCGGTGTCATCGTGCTCGTGGAACAGTTTTGACGTCCTTTCGTAGTCCTCAGCGCACAAGTTCCTGGCGGGCGCTCACCGTGCGCACAGCCGGTCCAAGGCCGACTGGCTCTCCTCGTCGGCGGCGCGGTAGATCACCAGCCGCTGGTCCTGGTCCTGCAGGGGCATGAGCACTTCGAAGTCGACGGTGAGCTCCCCGACGTCGGGACGCCGCAGCACCTTGCGCCCGCGGCCGTTGAGCACGATGTCCCGCTCGGCCCACAAGCGCGCGAACAGTTCGTCCTGAGTGATGAATTCGGTGATGAAGCCGGCCAGCACCTGATCCTCCGGATGCGCGGCCCACGCGGCACGCAGATGGGCGATCGCCTCCCGCACGACGACTTCGTGGTCGGCGTAGAACGCCCGGACTTGCGGGTGCATCAGGCACAGCCACATCTGATTGCGCCGCGCTGGCGGCAGAGTGCCGAAATCCATCAGCAGGCTCGCCATTTCGGGATTCCAGGCCAGGATGTCGTAACGGTGGTTCATCAGCATGGCCGGCAGCGGCGACAGGCCGGTCACCAGCCGAGCCAGCGGCTCCGGCGCGGTGGTGGCGGGCTTGTCGGTGTTGCGGGGCCGCTGCTGGGCCAGGTCGAAGAGGTAGGCGCGTTCGTCGGGGGCCAGGCGCAGGGCCTTGGCCAGCGCCTCCACCACGTTCGCCGACGGCCGCAGCCCGCGGGCTTGTTCGAGCCGCACGATGTAGTCGATGCTGACCCCGGCCAGTTCGGCGACCTCCTCGCGGCGCAAGCCCGGGGTCCGCCGGACGCGGCGGCGGGCCGGCAGGCCGAAATCGGCCGGGTCCAGCCGTTCACGCCGGGTCCGCAGGAACACGGCCAGCTCCTGGTTCGGGTCGGCGGTGCTCGTCGTCATGGTCATTTCTACCGCCTGGGTAGGACTGGTATTCCCAGGAAGTCCTCTCCCTTATCCCCGGCTCGCGGTGGTCACAGACTGGCTTGGACAACGGATCAAGCACAGGAGGAAACCCATGTCGACCACCCTCGACAGCTACCGGCTGCTGGGCCGCTCCGGGCTGCGGGTCTCCCCGCTGGCGCTGGGCGCGGCGACCTTCGGCACCGAATGGGGCTGGGGCGCCGAGCAGGACGACGCGCGCAAGCTGTTCGACATCTACGTCGAGCGCGGCGGCAACTTCATCGACACCGCCAGCACTTACACCAACGGCAGCTCCGAGCGGCTGCTGGGCGAATTCGCCCACGACAACCGCGAAAGCCTGGTGCTGGCGACGAAATACTCGACGCTGAGCCGGCCCGGCGACCCGAATTCCGGGGGCAGCCACCGCAAGACCATGTTCGCGTCGGTGGAAACCAGCCTGCGCCGGCTGAACACGGACTACATCGACCTGCTCTACCTGCACGTGTGGGACTTCACGACGTCGGTCGAAGAGGTGCTGCGCGGGATGGACGACCTGGTCCGCCAGGGCAAGGTCCTGTACGTGGCGATCTGCAACACCCCGGCGTGGCAGGTCTCGCGCATGCAGGCGATCGCTGACCTGCGCGGCTGGTCGCCGCTGGTCGCGCTGCAGTTCGAGTACAGCCTGATCGAGCGCACCGGGGAACGTGACCTGATCCCGATGGCCCGCGAGATGGGGCTGGGCGCGATCCCCTATTCGCCGCTGGCCGGCGGGGTGCTCGCGGGCAAGTACAGCCGCGCCGACCTCACCGCGGGCAAGATCGGCGACGGCACCCGCAAGGACTTCAACATCGCCAACGGTGACGTCACCGAGCGCAACCTGGCGATCGCGGACGTGCTGAAGGAGGTCGCCGCGGAGCTGGGCCGCAGCCCCGGCCAGGTCGGGCTGGCCTGGGCCGGGCAGAACCCGGACGTGACGGCGCCGATCATCGGCGCGCGCACCCCGGCCCAGCTGGAGGACAACCTGGGCGCGCTGGAGGTCGACTTCACCGCCGCCCAGCTGGCCCGCCTCGACGAGGCCAGCGCGATCGGGCTCGGCAACCCGCATGCCTTGCTCGCCAGCGACCGGGGCCGTGCGTTCAACAGCGGCGACCTGAAGGTCGAATCCCGCCGCTGACGCCTGCTGTCCTCGGCCCGGACTGCGGTTTGCCCGCGTGAGTGGCATGGTCTCATGCGTCTTTTCGTGGGTGCTTCGGCGCAAAACCCTTGACCTCGAGTGCGGTCGAGGTTGTTGGCTGTGGCACGGCGGATGTCGGTGAGGAAGGGCGTTCATGCGTGCGGTCTGGCTAGGCGAGTTCGGCGGTCCCGGGGTGCTGGTCGCGGGGGAGGCGCCGGACCCGGTCGCGGGGCCGGGGCAGGTGCTCGTGGAGGTGGCCTTCTCGAACGTGACGTTCGTGGAGACCCAGTTCCGGGCGTCGGGCTCCGGCCCGTTCACCCCGGTGCTGCCGATGATCCCCGGCAACGGCGTGGGCGGCGTGATCAGCCGCGTAGGCGAGGGCGTCGGGCTCGGCCTGGTGGGCAAGCGCGTGGTGACCTCGACCGGCGGGGCGGGCGGTTACGCGCAGCGGGTCGCCGTGGACGCGTCGCTGGTGTTCCCGGTGCCGGACGCGCTGAGCCTGGACGTCGCCGTCGCGCTCCTCGCCGATGGCCGGACGGCGACCGGTCTGGTGCACGCGGCGTCCGTCACGCCGGGTGATCGGGTGCTGGTCGAGGCGGCGGCCGGCGGCGTCGGCAGCCTGCTGGTGCAGCTGGCTAAGGCCGCGGGCGCCGAGGTGGTCGCCGCGGCGGGCGGGGCGGAGAAGATCGCGCGCGCTCGCGAGCTGGGCGCGGACTTCGCGGTCGACTACACCGAACCCGGCTGGCCGGAGAAGGCCGGCGAGGTCGACGTGGTCTTCGACGGCGTCGGCGGCGAGATCGGCACCACGGCGTTCTCCTTGCTACGCCCGGGCGGCCGCATGGTGAGGTACGGCCTGGCGAGCGGCACCTGGGCCGAAGTGTCCGAAGAGGACGCTCGCGCCCGCGGCGTCACGCTGGTCGGCTCGATCGGCGACGCGGCCGCCCTGCGCGGCTTCACGGAGTCCGCCCTCGCCGCGGCCGCCGCGGGACACCTCACCCCGGTGATCGGCCAGCGCTTCCCGCTCGCCGCTGCCGCTGAGGCCCACGCGGCGATCGAGGCGCGCGCGACGTTCGGCAAGACCCTGCTTGTCGCGTGACGGCGTTCGACAGTCCTTTTGACAGTCCTTTTGATGTCGACGAATTCCTCGCCCAGCCCCTCACCGCGAGGGTCGCGACGGCCGGGCCGACGGTGCGCCCCACCTGGTACCTGTGGGAGGACAACGCGTTCTGGATTCTCAGCGGTTCGTGGTCGCGGCTGCCCGGCCGGATCCGCGCCACGCCGCGGATCGCGCTGACGGTTGACGTCTGCGACGTGACCACCGGGCTCGTCCGCCAGGTCGGCGCGAGCGGCGACGCGGAGATCCGGCCGTTCGACGTCCCGCGCGGCCGCCGCAAGCTGGTGCGTTACCTCGGGCCGGACGAGCAGCGCTGGGACCCGCGCTTCCGCGGTTATCTGCACGAGGACGACCGCACCGTCTGGGTGCGGCTGGCACCGGCTTCGCTGCGGGCCCACGACCTCAGCTATCAGGTCTGAAAGCGTTGCGGTGGAACGGAATCAGCTCCACCGCAACGCGACCAGCTGGGTGGTCAGTGCCAGCCGGACGTCGGGGTCGTCCAGGTCGAGCGGGACCAGCGCCAGCAGGCGCTTCATCCGGTAGCGCAAGGTGTTCGGGTGGATCCGCAGCTCCTGGGCCGCCGCGCGGGGGTCGCCGGGGTGGCGGAGCCAGGCGTACAGCGTGTCGACGTAGCCGGCGTTGTTCGTCTCGTCGTGGGCGCGCAACAGGCCGAGCGGGCCCAGCTCCGCCACCTTCGCCGCGGCCGCGCCGGTCGCGCCGCGGTGCAGGACCAGCGCCGTCCACTGCTGGTCGTACGCGACGACGCGGCCGTCCACGATTCCCGCGCGCAGCAGGCTGAGCGCCTCGTCGGCCTGGGCGCGTGACACCGGCAGGGCCGTGACGTCGCCCGGTGCCCCCGCGGCCGCCCGGGGGACGCCGCCGCGCCGTGACGCGGTCTGGCCCGCGATCGCGTCGCGCAGCTCGGCCCAGCCACCGGCGCCGGGGGTGTCCGGGACGACCGCGTACAGCAGCCCGCCCAGCTCCGTCGCCACCGGACGGCGGCCGAGGCCCTGCGAAATCCGTTCCAGCAGCGCCAGCCGCAGTCCCTCGGCGTCGCGTCCGTCGCCGCCGGTGACTTCGATGACAACGACGCGGTGCGGCTCGTCGGAGAGGTCCAGCTCGCCGACCGCGCGTCGGGGCCCAGCTCGGCCTTCGAGGACGGCGCGCAGCAGCTCGGCCGAAGCGCGGCGCTGCGTGTCCGTGTGCGCGCGCCGCCGAAGCAGGTGAAGGGCGACAACGGGCGCGGCGTCGGCGAAGGCGGCCGCGCGCTCTTCCGAGACAGGCCCGGCGACCACCGCCCACATCGAGCCCAGCAGCTCACCGCCCATCCGGATGGGTACGATCAGCCGCGGCAGCGTGCCGTCACGCTGGGCCGGCACGAAAATCGTCTGCCGCCCACGGGAAAGCTCGCGGAAGACGCCGCGGGAACGGAACCGCGCGAGCACGTCGTCGGGGATCCGGCGGCCCATGATCGTGGCCACGCGCGCGGGGTCGGT
Organism: Amycolatopsis sp.; assembly: GCA_036502365.1. Classification (GTDB taxonomy): domain Bacteria; phylum Actinomycetota; class Actinomycetes; order Mycobacteriales; family Pseudonocardiaceae; genus Amycolatopsis. The sequence continues at coordinate 11,207 of DASXYS010000250.1, read as the reverse complement.
GAGGTCCTGGCGCGCGGAGTAGGCCAGGACCCGCGAGTTGGTGTCCTCGATGGTCACCGGGGCGTCCACCACGGACGCCACGGCGTCGGCCAGCCGGAACAGGTCGCCGGACCCGGGATCGCCGCCCTCCTCCAGGGATTCCGACTCGTCGCCGAGCGCGTCGAGCACCGTGCGCAGCAGCCAGACGAGCTGGGCCCACGACGTCGCCGCGTGCACCTGGACCAGCGCGATCCCGGCGGTCCTGGCCGCCCGTTTCACCGCGGGCTTCGCCGCCAGCGGCGGCTTCAGCAGCACCGCCGCCGCGCCCTGGCTCGCGCTCAGCCGCACCAGTTCCGCCGCGTCGGCCGCCTCCGCCGTCGCCACGCCCAGCACGAGGTCGCCCGCCGCGACCCCGGTGGGCGTGCCCGGCTCGGCGATCACGACATCGCCGACCGCCGGGCCGTCCTCGGGCAGTTGCAACGCGTGCAGCAGCGTCGGCCCCACCCGGTCGACAACGCTGCGTACGGAGACCACGGGGTACATCTTCGCCGAGCCGCCACCGGCGCGCGAAACGGTAGCGTCGGAGCCCATGCGGGAGCAGCTGAGGACGACCTTCGGTGAGGATGCCGGGCGGTACGACCGGGCGCGTCCCGGTTATCCGGCGGCGGTGTTCGAGGACTTCGAAGCGGGCACGCGGGTGCTGGAGATCGGCTGCGGGACCGGGCAGGCGAGCGTCCCGCTGGCCGAGCGCGGGTGTGTGGTCACCGGGGTGGAGCTGAGTGCGGACCTGGCGACCGTCGCGTCCCGGAAGCTGGCGGATTTTCCTTCTGCGACAGTCGAAATCGGCGCTTTCGAGGACTGGCCGCTGCCGCCCGAGCCGTTCGACGTCGTGCTCGCCGCGACGGCCTTCCACTGGCTCGACCCGGCGACCCGCATGGCGAAGGCCGCCGACGCCCTGTGTGAAGGCGGCACGCTCGCCCTGATCACGACTCACCACGTGGCGGGCGGCAGCGAGCGTTTCTTCACCGACGTCCAGCGCTGTTACGAGCGCTTCGACCCGGCCACGCCGCCCGGTCTGCGCCTGTCCGCGGCCGCGGACGTGCCGACCACCTTCGACGAGTCCGATCGCTTCGGGCCGCCGCGCTTCCGCCGCTGGGAATGGGAGCTGGACTACTCGACCGCGGAGTACATCGACCTGCTGCTGACCTACTCCGGCCACCGCGCCCTGCCGCCGGAGCGCCGCGAGGGTCTGCTCGACGCCATCGCCCGCCTGATCGACGAGGAGCACGGCGGCCGGATCACCAAGCGCTATCTGACCGAGCTGGCTACGGCCGTGCGCCGCTGACGGTCAGCCGGGTTCGGCGGATGTTTCGATCGGGTCCCCGACCCGGGCGAGGACCTCGACGTGGGCCGGGCTCGTGCCGGCCAGCTCGGCGAGCCGGCGATGCTCCAGGCCACGGCCTTCCCCTCCTCGGAGATCAGATTCGCACCTCCAGTACAAACCGGGCCGTTGCGACACGGCCAACCGGACACTCAGGCTTGAGTGACCCAGATCACAGTCGAATCGGCGGCTGGAGCGGGCAACGGCCGAATCAGTCCACAATGGAATGACCGGCTCCGGCGATGACGGGCGTAGGTTGGGGACTGGTACTCCCATCCCGTGGGAACCCTTGGGTGGTCCGTTCGGGCGAGCTAGCTTCGACCGTGGAGCCGATCCCATTGAGCCGCAAGGAGAAGTCGATGCCGGAAGACACCTCGGCCTGGTCCTTCGAGACCAAGCAGATCCACGCGGGCGCGGCGCCGGATCCCACGACCGGGGCTCGCGCGACGCCGATCTACCAGACGACGTCGTACGTCTTCCGCGACAGCCAGCACGGCGCCGACCTGTTCAGCCTGGCCGAGCCGGGCAACATCTACACCCGCATCATGAACCCGACGCAGGACGTGCTGGAGCAGCGCCTCGCCGCGCTCGAGGGCGGGGTCGCCGCGCTCGCGTTCGCCTCCGGTTCCGCCGCCACGACCGCGGCGATCCTCAACCTCGCCGGCGCCGGCGACCACTTCGTCTCCAGCCCGTCGCTCTACGGCGGCACCTACAACCTGTTCCACTACACGCTGCCGAAGCTCGGCATCGAGGTCACGTTCATCGACGACCAGGACGACCTCGAGCAGTGGCGCGCCGCGGTCCGGCCCAACACCAAGCTGTTCTTCGCCGAGACGCTGGCGAACCCGGGCAGCAATGTGCTCGACGTCCGCGCGGTCGCCGACGCCGCCCACGAGGCCGGAGTGCCGCTGGTCGTGGACAACACCGTGCCCACGCCGTACCTGCTGCGCCCGATCGAGCACGGCGCGGACGTCGTCGTGCACTCCGCGACCAAGTACCTGGGCGGCCACGGCACCACCGTCGCCGGGGTGCTGGTCGACGGCGGCACGTTCGACTTCGGCCGGGACCCGGCCAAGTTCCCGGGCTTCAACGAGGCGGACCCGAGCTACCACGGTCTCAAGTACTGGGAGGCGCTCGGCCCGGGCGCGTACGCGGCGAAGGCGCGTGTGCAGATCCTCCGCGACACCGGCGCGGCCATCTCGCCGTTGAACAGTTTCCTTATCCTGCAAGGCATCGAGACGCTGTCGCTGCGGCTGGAGCGGCATGTGTCCAACGCGCAGGCGCTGGCCGAGTGGCTGGAGCAGCGCGACGAAGTCGAGAAGGTCTACTACGCCGGCCTGCCGTCGAGCCCGTTCTACTCCGCCGCGCAGAAGTACCTGCCGCGCGGCGCGGGCGCGGTGCTGTCGTTCGACCTTCGTGGCGGTGTCGACGCGGGCCGCAGCTTCGTGGACGGCACGGAACTGCACAGCCAGCTGGTGAACATCGGCGACGTGCGCAGCCTGATCGTGCACCCGGCGTCCACCACGCACAGCCAGCTGAGCCCCGAGGAGCAGCTGGCCAGCGGCGTCACGCCGGGCCTGGTGCGGCTCGCCGTGGGCCTGGAGGGCCTCGAAGACCTGAAGGCCGACCTCGAGGCGGGCTTCCGGGCCGCCAAGGCGGCGCAGTGACGGATTCCGGCGCCGGTCTCCCGCCGGTCACCGGAGCATGGCGGGCGGGCGATCTGCCCGGCCGGCGAAAGTGGTTCACCGGCCCCGGCGCGCTCGCGCTGGAGGCCGGTGGCTCGCTGCCGTCGTACACCCTCGCCTACGAGACATGGGGGACGCTGAACTCCGACGGCTCCAACGCCGTCCTCATCGAGCACGCGCTCACCGGCGACAGCCACGCGGCCGGCCCCGTGGAGCCGGGTCACCCCAGCGCGGGCTGGTGGGACGGGCTGATCGGACCAGGCAAGGCCTTCGACACCGACGAGCTGTTCGTGGTGGTGCCGAACGTCCTCGGCGGCTGTCAGGGCTCGACCGGCCCGTCTTCCGATGCCGGGGACGGGCGGCCGTACGGCAGCCGGTTCCCCGTCGTGACGGCGAGGGACCAGGTGCGCACCGAAGAGGCGCTCGCGGACGCGCTCGGCGTCTACCGCTGGGCTGCCGTCGCAGGTGGGTCGATGGGCGGGATGCGGGCGCTCGAATGGGCCGTTTCGGCCCCCGATCGGGTGGATTCGGTCCTGGTGCTGGCGTCCACGGCGCGGGCGTCGGCCGAGCAGATCGCCTGGGCCGCCCCGCAGCTGCACGCCATTCGCTCGGACCCGGGCTGGCACGGCGGGGACTACTACGGCCGTCCCGACGGCGAAGGCCCGCACCGCGGCCTCGGCGTCGCCCGGCGGATCGCGCACGTGACCTACCGCAGCGAACCCGAGCTGGCCCAGCGCTTCGGCCGCCGGTACCAGGGCGAAGAGGACCCGTTGCGCGGCGGGCGGTTCGCCGTCGAGTCCTATTTGGACCACCACGCGGAGAAGCTGGCCGCGCGCTTCGACGCCGGCTCCTACGTGGTGCTGACGGAGTCGATGAACACCCACGACATCGGCCGGGACCGCGGCGGGGTCGCGGCGGCGCTGGCGCAGGTCACCGCCCGGACCGTGGTCGCCGGCGTAGACAGTGACCGGCTCTACCCGCTGTACCAGTCCGCGGAGATCGCGGGCGCGGCCGGCGGCGAGGCCGCGGTGGTGTCGTCGCCGTACGGCCACGATTCGTTCCTGATCGAGAGCGGCCAGATCGGCGCGCTGGTGAAATCCCTGCTGGGCTGAATCCCCGGAGCTCAGCCTTCGACGGCGTCCGAAATCCAGTCCGCGACCGGCAGATCCCGCTCCAGGCACTCGACCGACAGCCGGATCGTCCAGCGCAGGGCCTGCAGGACCAGGCTGTCGACCTCGTTCGGCGCGGCGTTGGCGAGCGCGATCTCGACCTGTTCCTGCGCGGCGGCCGTGTTGCCGTGGACCTCGGCGAGCAGGGTGCGGACCGCGGTGCGCACCGGCGGGTCGGCCTGGTCGATGGAAACCTCTTCGCCGTCCTCGTCGAAAACCTGGACCTTCACCGGCGCTGTCCCGCCGTCACCGAGCGTGGACACCATCGTGCTGCACTCGCCGAACAGCAGCAGCATCAGCGCTTTCGTCTCGTCCGAGCGCTCCTTCGGCTCCTCGGAAGACGGCGTGACCTCGTCGAGCGCTTCGGCGTCTTCGCCAAGGCTGATGGCGACGAGCGCGCGTTGCGCCTTCTCGACGAGCCGCTGCTCATCTTCGCTCCGGTCCAGGGTCACGTGCCTATCAAACACCAGCACCGGCATCCGTGGGGATACCCCGAATCCGGCGGATCAGCCGGCCGCCGAAAGTGCGCCCAGCGCGAGCCGGCAGAGCAGGTCGGCGAGCTCGCCGTCACCGAGATGGCGGTTGTACGGCGTCGAATTGATCAAGCCGAAAACCGCGTGCGCCGCTGACCGCGCCTCTCGCTCCCCGAGCCCCGGGACGGCGTCACGGATCGCCCGCACCCATACCTCGACGTACTGGCGTTGCAGCGCCCGAACCTCTTTGCGGTCACTGTCGGTGAGATTCGCCAGGTTCCGCTCCTGCACCGTGATCAGCGCCGGGTGATCGAGCGCGAAGTCCACGTGGAACCGCACGAGCGCGGCCAGCAGCTCCCCGGCCGAGCCCCCGATCGCCGCGCGCTGGGTGCCGCCGTCGAGCAGGTAGTGGCTGATCGAGTTCAGCATCTCGCCGAGGATGGCGTCCTTGCTGCGGAAGTGGCGGTACAGCGCGGGGCCCGAAATGCCCACCGCGGCGCCGATGTCATCGATGCCCACGCCGTGGAAGCCGTGGTGGGCGAACAGCTCGGCGGCGGCGGCCATGATCTGTTCACGCCTGTTCGCCTTCTCGCCAGTCACCAGTGGGGTGGGGTTCGCCGACATCCGGCCATAGTAGGACCGCCGGTTAGCGAGCGCTAACCTCCGGTCCGACTTCCGGCCTGGGCCAAGTGGCGGCAGGGCACTTCTAAGGGTGTCCAGTGGGGAAGCCACCTGGTATTGCTTTACCTCGTTGAGCCGTCACGACAGGAGTGACCCATGGCTGTACCCGCCCGTTCCACCACTCGAAACCTCCAACGGATGTGCGCGGCCCTGGGGGTCGCCTTGCTCGTTTGCCTCGGCTTCACCGGCACCGCCGGCGCGGCCACCAGTTACGTGGCCCTCGGCGACTCCTACTCCTCGGGAGTCGGCGCCGGGAACTACGGCAGTTCCGGCAACTGCAAGCGCAGTGCCAACTCTTACGGCCAGCTGTACGCCAACGCCCACAGCGGCACCACGTTCACCTTCCTCGCCTGCTCCGGCGCGAAGACCGGTGACGTGCTGACCCAGATCGGCTCGATGCCGTCCAACGCCGGCCTGGTGACGGTGACCGTCGGCGGCAACGACGCCGGCTTCACCGACGTGATCACCACCTGCACCCTGAACAGCGACCAGACCTGCGTGGACCGGGTGAACACCGCGAAGACCTACGTCCAGAACACCCTCCCGGCCCTGCTGGACAAGGTGTACGCGGCGGTCAAGGCGAAGGCGCCCAGCGCCAAGCTCGTGGTGCTGTCCTACCCGCGCTTCTACACCGTGCCGGGTTCCTGCAGCGTCGGCCTGAGCGACACCAAGCGCTCCGCGATCAACTCCGGCGCGGACACCATCGCCGGTGTGCTCTCGGCGCGGGCCTCGGCGGCCGGTGCCCAGTTCGTGGACGTCCGGTCGTCGTTCGACGGGCACAACATCTGCTCCTCGGCCAGCGACTACCTGCACAGCTTGACCTACCCGGTGGACGAGTCGTACCACCCGACGGCTGCCGGCCAGCGCGGCGGCTACTACTCCCCGCTGACGGCCGCGATCGGCTGATCAGCACGTTTTCCCAGGCCCGTGGACGGTGGTGCCGACCGGCACCGCCGTCCACGGGCCTTTTGCCGTCCGGGGCCCGGATCACAGGGGCCTCCGCTGGACACTCCGGTTAGCGCTCGCTAACATCCGAGGTGAAGTTAACGACCGCTAACCTCGCGACGGGGAGTCATGGACACGCCGGTACTGAGCAGCTCCGCGGATCCGCGGAGCGATCCGTTCGCCCGCAGCGTCATCTCACACGGCGAACTGGTGGAGGACCTGCGCAAGCGGCTGGCCGCCGCTCGCCTCGGCGGGCCGGAGAAGTCGCGCGCGCGGCACGTCGAGCGGGGGAAGCTCCTGCCGCGCGACCGCGTCGACACGCTGCTCGACCCGGGTTCGCCGTTCCTGGAGCTTTCACCGCTGGCCGCGAACGGGCTGTACGACGACGAGGCCCCGTCCGCCGGCGTGATCACCGGCATCGGGCGGGTGTCCGGCCGCGAGTGCGTGATCGTGGCCAACGACGCCACCGTCAAGGGCGGCACCTACTACCCGCTGACGGTCAAGAAGCACCTGCGCGCCCAGGAAGTGGCGCTGCACAACAACCTGCCCTGCATCTACCTGGTCGACTCGGGCGGCGCGTTCCTGCCGCGGCAGGACGACGTGTTCCCCGACCGGGAGCACTTCGGCCGCATCTTCTACAACCAGGCCACCATGTCCGCGCGGGGCATCCCGCAGATCGCCGCCGTGCTCGGCTCGTGCACCGCGGGTGGCGCGTACGTGCCCGCCATGAGCGACGAAGCGGTGATCGTGCGCAACCAGGGCACGATCTTCCTCGGCGGCCCGCCGCTGGTGAAGGCCGCGACCGGCGAGGTCGTCACGGCCGAGGAACTGGGCGGCGGCGACGTGCACTCGCGCCAGTCCGGCGTCACCGACCACCTGGCGGACGACGACGCGCACGCGCTGCGCATCGTCCGCTCCATCGTCTCCACCCTCGGCCCGCGCACACCGCGGCCGTGGGACGTGCTGCCGGTGGAGGAGCCGGCCGTCGACCCGCGCGAGCTGTACGGCGTGGTGCCGACCGACCCGCGCACGCCGTACGACGTCCGCGAGGTGATCGCCCGCATCACCGACGGGAGCCGGTTCGCTGAGTTCAAGAAGGAGTACGGCGCGACACTGGTCACCGGCTTCGCGCACATCCACGGCCACCCGGTCGGCATCATCGCGAACAACGGCGTGCTGTTCTCCGAGTCGGCGATGAAGGGCGCGCACTTCATCGAACTGTGCGACCGCCGTTCGATCCCGCTGCTGTTCCTGCAGAACATCACCGGCTTCATGGTCGGCAAGGCGTACGAGGCGGGCGGCATCGCCAAGCACGGCGCCAAGATGGTCACCGCCGTCGCCTGCGCGCGGGTGCCGAAGTTCACCGTGATCATCGGCGGCTCGTTCGGCGCCGGCAACTACTCGATGTGCGGCCGGGCGTACTCGCCGCGGTTCCTGTGGATGTGGCCCAACGCGCGGATCTCCGTGATGGGCGGGGAACAGGCGGCGTCGGTGCTCTCCACGGTCCGCCGTGACTCGATCGAGGCCCGCGGCGGCGAGTGGTCCGCCGAGGACGAGGAGACCTTCAAGGACCCGATCCGCGAGCAGTACGAGGCGCAGGGCAGCCCGTACTACTCCACCGCGAGGCTGTGGGACGACGGGGTGATCGACCCGGCGGACACCCGCACGGTGCTCGGGCTCGCGCTGTCGGCCGCGGCCAACGCGCCCCTGCCCGAGGTCAACTACGGCGTCTTCCGGATGTGATGAGCGTGTTCACCACTGTTCTAGTCGCCAACCGCGGGGAGATCGCGGTCCGGGTCATCCGGTCGCTGCGCACGCTCGGCGTCCGTTCGGTCGCGGTGTACAGCGACGCGGACGCCGACGCGAAGCACGTGCGTGAGGCGGACACCGCGGTCCGCATCGGCCCGGCCGAAGCGGCGAAAAGCTATTTGTCGATTCCGGCGATCGTGCGGGCGGCGCTGGACACGGGGGCGCAGGCCGTGCACCCGGGGTACGGCTTCCTGGCCGAGAACGCCGGGTTCGCCCGGGCCTGCGAAGAGGCCGGCCTGGTCTTCATCGGGCCGCCGCCGAGCGCGATCGACGCGATGGGCGACAAGATCCACGCCAAGGCCACGGTGTCCGCGGCCGGGGTCCCGGTCGTGCCGGGATCGTCCGATGTGGACATTCCTGAGGGCGGTTTCGCCGAGGCGGCTGCGAAAGTCGGGTACCCGCTGCTGCTCAAGCCGTCGGCCGGCGGCGGTGGCAAGGGCATGCGGCTGGTGCACGGGGAGTCCGAACTGGACGCCGCGATCGAGTCCGCGCGACGCGAGGCCAAGGGCTCGTTCGGCGACGACACGCTGTTGATGGAGCGGTTTGTCACCACCCCGCGGCACATCGAGATCCAGGTGCTGGCCGACGCGCACGGGACCGTGCTGCACCTCGGCGAGCGCGAGTGCAGCCTGCAGCGGCGGCACCAGAAGATCATCGAGGAGGCGCCTTCGGTGCTGCTCGACGACGCCATGCGCGCGAAGATGGGCTCGGCCGCCGCCGAGGCCGCGCGGTCCGTGGGCTACGTCGGCGCGGGCACCGTCGAGTTCATCCTCTCGGCCCACGACCCGGACGAGTTCTTCTTCATGGAGATGAACACCCGGCTGCAGGTCGAGCACCCGGTGACGGAGATGGTGACCGGCCTCGACCTCGTCTCGTGGCAGGTCCGGATCGCCGCGGGCGAGCCGCTGACGCTGCGCCAGGAGGACGTCCGCCTCGAAGGCCACGCCATCGAAGCCCGGGTGTACGCCGAGGATCCGGCGCGCGGGTTCATCCCGACCGGCGGCACGGTGCTGGCTGTGCACGAGCCCTCGGGTGAAGGCGTGCGCGTCGATTCGTGGATGACCGAGGGCGCCGTGATCGGCTCGAACTACGACCCGATGCTGGCCAAGGTCATCGCGTACGGCCCGGACCGCGCGTCGGCGCTGCGCAAGCTGGACCTCGCACTGGCCGACACCGCCTTGCTGGGCGTGGGCACGAACGTGGCGTTCCTGCGCGGCCTGCTGGCCGACGAGGACGTCCGCGCGGGCCGGCTCGACACCGAGCTGGTGGACCGGCGGCTGGACGAGCTGGTCTCCGGCGACGTACCGGCGGAGTTCTTCGTGGCCGCGGCCATGGACCGGCTGCTCTCGCTGCAGCCCACGGGGTCCACTGTGGACCCGTGGGACGTGCCGAGCGGCTGGCGTCTAGGCGCCACCGGGGGCGTGACGTTCCGGCTGCGCTGTTCGACAACGCAGGCTGTGGTCCGCGTCGAGGGCACTCCGGCCGACGCCACAGTGAAGGTGGACGACACCGATCCGGTGCGGGTCTCGGCCCGCCGCGACGGTGATCTGCTGGAAATCCTTCAACCGCAGGGGTTCCTGCGTTACCGGCGCGCTTCAGGTCCGGAAAGGACGGTCTGGCTGGCCGGCGCGGGCCGTAGCTTTGCTTTCTCCGACCAGGAAGTGCGGCTCTCGGCGCGCGGGGAAGCCGCGGGCGCCGGGCCGGTCACCAGTCCCATGCCGGGCACCGTGCTCGTGGTGAAGGTCGCGGCCGGCGACGCGGTCAGCGCGGGCACGCCGTTGCTGATCGTCGAGGCGATGAAGATGGAGCACACCGTCACCGCGCCGATCGACGGTGTGGTGAGTGAGCTTTCCGTCCGCGCCGGTCAGCAGGTCGCGCTGGACGAGACGCTGGCTGTGATCAGCCCGACCGAGGAGAAGCAGTGATCGACTTCCGCCTGGACGAAGAGTACGAGGCACTCCGCAAGACGGTCGAGGACTTCGCGCAAGCGGAGGTCGCGCCGGTGATCGGCCCGATGTACGAGAAGGAGGAGTTCCCGTACGAGATCGTGGCCAAGATGGGCGGCATGGGCCTGTTCGGCCTGCCCTTCGCCGAGGAGTTCGGCGGCATGGGCGGTGACTACTTCGCGCTCTGCCTGGCGCTGGAGGAGCTGGCCCGGGTCGACTCGTCGGTGGCCATCACGCTCGAGGCGGGCGTTTCGCTCGGGGCGATGCCGATCTACCGCTTCGGCACGCAGGAGCAGAAGGAAACCTGGCTGCCCGCGCTGTGCACGGGCGAGGCGCTGGGCGGCTTCGGCCTGACCGAACCGGGCGGCGGCTCGGACGCCGGCGCCACGCGCACGCGCGCCAAACTCGACGGCGAAGACTGGGTGATCAACGGCAGCAAGGCGTTCATCACCAACTCCGGCACCGACATCACCCGGCTGGTCACGGTCACGGCCGTCACCGACGTGATGGAGAACGGGCGCAAGGAGATCTCCGCGATCATCGTCCCGGCCGGCACCCCGGGTTTCGCCGTGGCACGCAAGTACTCGAAGGTCGGCTGGAACTGCTCGGACACCCACGAACTGTCCTTTTCGGACGTCCGGGTCCCGGCTTCGAACCTGGTCGGCACGCGGGGGCGCGGGTATGCGCAGTTCCTGTCTATTTTGGACGAAGGCCGGGTCGCGATCGCCGCGGTGAGCGTGGGCCTGGCACAGGGCTGCGTCGACGAGTGCCTGAAGTACGCCAAGGACCGCGTGGCGTTCGGCCACCGCATCGGGGAATACCAGGCGATCCAGTTCAAGATCGCGGACATGGAGGTCCGCACGCACACCGCACGCCTGGCGTACTACCAGGCGGCGTCGAAGATGCTGCGCGGCGAGCCGTTCAAGAAGGAAGCCTCGATCGCGAAGCTCGTCGCCTCCAACGCAGCCATGGACAACGCCCGCGACGCCACCCAGATCTTCGGCGGCTACGGCTTCATGAACGAGTTCCCGGTCGGCCGCTTTTACCGTGACGCCAAGATCCTGGAGATCGGCGAGGGGACCAGCGAGGTGCAGCGGATGCTGATCGCGCGGCACCTCGGGGTGGCTTGATCACGGCTG
>DASXYS010000249.1:0-14233 GCA_036502365.1 Amycolatopsis sp. | reverse complement strand
GTCGGGGGGCTTGGGGAGGTCCTGGGCGCTGGCCTTGCCGGTGAAGCGGAAGTCGTAGCGCAGTTCGATGTTGTGGCCGCTGCCCTGGAGCTTGGCGTCCATCACGAACTCGATCAGGGAGCCGTCCGGGTTGAGGCGGATCGTGGTCGGCACCGGGGCCTTGCGCAGGTCGGCGCCGATCTTCGCCTGCAGGTCGGGCGGGATGACTTCCACGCGCTTGTCGAGGAACTGCGAGAACGGCACGTTCACGGTCAGCTCGGTCGTCCCGTCGCCCATGCTCTTGGCGCCGCGGACGGCTTTCTTGTCGGCGGCGTACGAGGCGTCGACGGCGTCGGCCATCTTGCACGCCGTCAGCACACCGCCCCACGCGCACGGCTGCACCAGGCCGGCGTCGGGCTTCGGCATCGACACCCACGGCGTCGGTTCCAGCGACTTGTACGCCGGGCCGAGGTACAGGTACTCGACCGGGCCGTCGGCGGGGGTGAACGAGTCGATGATCTCGTCCGGGTTCTTCTGCGACCGGTTGTGCACCACGCGGCTCTCCGGGCTGCCGGTGCGGGCCGAGGTGATGATGTTGTGCACGTACTTGTCGTCGATGCGGAGGTACGCGTCGGCGGAGTTGGTGACGTCGCGGGCGTCGAGGATGGAGTCCTCGAGCTTGGACATCGCCTTCTCGAACTTGGCGCCGACGTACGAGGCCGCCTGGTCGCCGTCCGGCAGCGCGGTGCCGGCGCGCGCCTGCCCGCAAGCGGTCGCGAGCACCAGCACGGCGCTCACGGCGCTGATCGCCCTGACTGCCCGTTTCGCCATCGATGTCCCCCGGTCCTCGCCTCGCCGCCGCGATCGTCTCATCATCGCGTTCGACGCTGGGATGCGCAGGTGGTTCCGCTCGGACCACCCGGTACACTTCCCCGTGACCGGGCCTACCGTGCACCGTAGGATGAGGCCTTGTTCGCCACCCCGCTGTCCGGGTGCCGCGAACAGGGGGGTATCTTCATATGTCGTTGTGCGTTGCGGCGCGTCAGCGCTAGGCCCGCACAGAACCCACACGCAATGTTGACGACGAGGTAGACCCTTGCCCACGTACAGCCCCAAGCCCGGCGACGTCACTCGTGCCTGGCACGTGATCGACGCCGAGGATGTCGTGCTCGGCCGGCTCGCGACCGAGGTCGCCACGCTGCTGCGCGGCAAGCACAAGCCGACCTACGCCCCGCACGTGGACACCGGTGACTTCGTCATCATCGTCAACGCCGAGAAGGTCGCGCTCACCGGTAACAAGCGCGAGCAGAAGTTCGCGTACCGCCACAGCGGTTACCCCGGTGGCCTGCGCAAGCGCTCGTTCGGCGAGCTGCTCGACACCAAGCCCGAACACCTTCTCGAGAAGGTCGTCAAGGGCATGCTGCCGAAGAACAAGCTCGGCCGCGCCCAGGCGAAGAAGCTGAAGGTCTACGCCGGCCCGCAGCACCCGCACGCCGCGCAGCTGCCGCAGGCGCGCGAGATCACCAAGATCGCGCAGGTCGCGCAGTGAGTGAGGAACAGTCTGTGACCAGCACCGAGACCGAGGCCGTCGTCGCCACGTCGGAGACCCCCGCGGTCGCCGACGCTGTCGCGACCAGCGAGTCCGCTGCCGCCCCGCGCCCGTCGCGGGCCGCGGGCGGCAACGCCCAGACGGTCGGCCGTCGCAAGGAGGCCGTGGTCCGCGTTCGCGTGATCCCCGGCACCGGCGAGTTCAAGCTGAACGGCCGCACGCTCGAGGAGTACTTCCCGAACAAGGTGCACCAGCAGCTCATCCGTGAGCCGCTGGTCCTGGTCGACAAGCCCGACTCGTTCGACATCTTCGCCAACCTGCACGGTGGCGGCATCTCGGGCCAGGCCGGCGCGCTGCGTCTCGCCATCGCCCGTGCGCTCATCGAGGTCGACGCCGACGACCGCCCGGCCCTCAAGAAGGCCGGCTTCCTGACCCGTGACGCGCGCGCCACGGAGCGGAAGAAGTACGGCCTCAAGAAGGCCCGTAAGGCTCCGCAGTACAGCAAGCGCTGATCGCGCCTCAGGCGCAACCCCGGGAGCGCCCATCCGTCCATCGGATGGGCGCTCCCGTGTTTTTTGGGCCCTTTTGCGCCTGCCTGTCCCCGAAGTGATGCGTTTCGCGTCCCGCGGGCGACTTTCCAGGGGCGGGGGCAGGGGGCCCGTGGTCCGCGATGGCCGCTAGGTTGTCGTGGTTGCTCGGGGACAAGGAGGTCGAGAATGGCTCGCCTATTCGGCACCGACGGGGTACGTGGCTTGGCCAACGCCGAGCTGACGCCGGAGCTGGCGCTGTCGCTCGCCGCCAGCGCGGCGCGGGTGCTCGCCGCTCACGACCGTTCGCACCGGCCGATCGCCGTGGTCGGCCGTGACCCGCGGGCCAGCGGCGAGATGCTGGAGGCCGCGGTGGTCGCGGGCCTCGCCTCCGCCGGCGCCGACGTGCTGCGCCTCGGCGTCCTCCCGACGCCCGCCGTCGCCCACCTCGTCGGCGCGCTGGACGCCGACCTCGGCGTGATGATCTCCGCCTCGCACAACCCCATGCCGGACAACGGCATCAAGCTCTTCGCCGCGGGCGGGCACAAGCTCCCCGACGGCATCGAGGACGAGATCGAGGCGGGCCTCAGCAGTGAGGTCGTCCGCCCGACCGGCTCCGGCGTCGGCCGCGTCTCGGACGTCTCGGACGCGCTGGACCGCTACGTCGAGCACTTGCTCTCCGCTACGCCGCATCCGCTCGCCGGGCTGAAGGTGGTCGTCGACTGCGCGAACGGCGCGTCGTCCGTCGCCGCGCCGGAGGCCTACCGCCGGGCCGGTGCCGAGGTGGTCGCCCTGCACGCGGAGCCGGACGGCATCAACATCAACGAGCACTGTGGCTCGAACCACCCGGACCTGCTGCGTGCCGCCGTCGTTGAGCACGGCGCCGACCTGGGCATCGCGCATGACGGCGACGCCGACCGCTGCGTGGCTGTGGACGCCGCCGGTGAGCTGGTGGACGGCGACCAGATCATGGCCGTGCTGGCGCTCGCGCTCGCCGAAGAGGGCGAGCTGGTGAAGGACACCCTGGTCGCCACCGTGATGAGCAATCTGGGCCTGCATCTGGCGATGAAGGCCAACGGCATCACGGTTGTCACCACGGCGGTCGGCGACCGTTACGTGCTCGAGGAGCTGCGCGCGTCAGGGCTGGCCCTCGGTGGCGAGCAGTCGGGCCACGTGGTCCTCCCGGCCCACGCCACCACGGGCGACGGCCTGCTCACGGCCCTGCGCCTGATGGCCCGCATGGCCGCGACGGGCAAACCGCTGGCCGAGCTCGCCGCGGTGATGAACCGTCTCCCGCAGGTGCTGGTGAACGTCCCCGTCGCGGACAAGGCCGCCGTCGCGGCGTCGGTCGAGGTCCGCGACGCCGTCGGCGAGGTCGAAGCCGAACTCGGCGAGGAAGGCCGCGTCCTCCTCCGCCCGTCCGGCACGGAGCAGCTCGTCCGCGTCATGGTGGAGGCCCCGTCGCCCGCCACGGCCCAGGCCGCTGCCGACCGTCTCGCAGGGGTCGTCTCCGCGGCCTCCTGACCACCCGGAATCGCCCGAATCGCTGCGCTCGCCGTCACCGGCCAGGTACATTCCGTGTGCGAGTGCGACGGCACCGGACGTGGGTTTCCCGCGTCCCAATGTGCTGTACACAGCAGGGCTTTGAGGGAGGACGAGCGATGGCGGGCGGCCACAAGGTCGACACGGAAGCGCTGACGAGTGCGGCCAGGGCGGTGAGCGAGACGCCGCGGAACGCGCTGCAGCAGCCGCTCGCGGCCGTCAAGGACGTCCAGCTCGCCGCCGCCGATTTCGGTGAGGCGCACGGCGGCAACTTCGACTCGTACCACACCGGCGTACTCCGGCTGGCCGGCATGGCCGACGCGTACCTCAAGGCGTCCGACGCCTTTTCCCAGAAGCTGAACGCCGCGGGCGGCCGCTACCAGGCCAACGAAGCCGACAGCGCCCAGGCGGCCGGGGGCGCGGGCCGATGAGCGCGAGTGCCGGGGACGACGTCCCGTCCAAGCAGGAGATCGACCAGATCCTCTACGACCCCCAGCTGATGAAAACCCAGGCGGGGTCGGATCTGGCGTGGAAGTACCTGCAGTACGTCGACGATCAGGACCCCACCCAATACGGCTTCAAGGACCAGGCCGAGTTCGACCAGTGGCGGGACAAGGTCAAGCGTGACCTGGCGCTGAGCAACGATCCACCGGAAGACGTCGAGGACAACCACGACGAGGACGACGTCTACGACTCCTACTCGCACGCCAAGGACATCTACGACCAGAGTCAGGCGAACGGCCGTCAAGCGGACAAGAAAGCCGCCGACGACGCCAAGGGCAAGCTCGACGAGATGGCCGGGCGCGCGTCGGCGACGAACGCCGGCGCGAACACCTCCGACGAGATCCTCGACCTCGGCAACGCCGGGATGCGGACGTTCGACGTCTTCGTGCCGCTGTTCAACCGGGCGGTCGCCGCGGTCGGCACTTACCAGCCGGCGAACAAGGACGATCTGTACAAGCTCTACAACGAGCAGCGGAAGATCCCGTTCACGAAGTTCGTCGCGGGGGCGGACGAGTTCACCAAGCTGAAGACCGCCGTCACGGATTCGTCGAACGACGTGAAGGGGCAGCTCGCGACCGACCTCGCGAACTGGCAGGGCGGCGCCGCGGACCAGGCGAACGCCTTCCGGAACAACTACCTCGCCGACGCGAAGACCACCGCGGACGGCATGGGGCACGCGGCCGACGCGATGCTGGCGGCCGTCGGCTCGGTGGGCAAAGCCTGCCGGGACAAGGCGAACTGGGTGATCAAGTACCGCGTCGACTCGCTCGGCCCGGTCACCGCGCAGGATCTCGACCGGATCATCCGGATCGTCGAGCTGCGCAGCAACGCGAGCCAGGACGACTTCAAGCACTGCGCCAAATTCCTCGACCAGCAGTCGCAGGACCTGATCAACGACGACGACTGCGACCTCAACGACGACACGATCAACCACATCGTCGACCAGTGCACTCAGTACCTGAAGGACAACTTCGGCAAGTTCTTCGACGGGTACATCCGCGACTTCAAGACCATGTGCGCCAACACGCACACGGCCGTCGACGGGGCGTGGAAGGCGCTGTCGGACTTCCTGCTGAAGCTGCCGGAGGATCCGTTCGCCGATGTCGGCAAGCCCGCGGACGACGGTGGGGCGACGAAGGCCAGCAGCACCTCCGGCAGTGGGGTCAACAGCGGTGGTGGCGTCAACAGCGGTGGTGGCGTTGGGGTCAACAGTGGCGGGGGTGGCGGGGCCGCCCCGCCGCCGTCCGCGTCGGTGGGGCCTCCGCCGAAGCCGCCCGAGGTGCCGGACCCGCACCTGAACCCGGTCACCCACCAGGCCCTGGAGACCAATCCCGAGACCGGGCAGCCGTACCCGATCGACCCGCGCACCGGCGCCGCGATCAAGACCGGCCCGACCGCGCCGGAGTCGATGACCGTCGAGCAGGGTGCTCACAAGATCGCCATGACCGAGCCGGGCGCGGACGGCCGGATGGACATCAAGGTCGGCGACGGCTCCGGGGCCGCAAAGGACTACCAGCTCGACTTCGGCCCGGCCAAGGACGGTGCGACGCCCGGGGCCACGCCTGTCGATGGCGCGGTGCCGGCGACGCCGCCGACTGGGGTTCCGGGCCACGGCACGGCTTCGGGCGGCATTGCTCCGGGCAGTACCGGTCCGGGAAGTGCGGCTCCGGGCGGCATTGCTCCGGGCGGCACAGCCGGGCACGAGCCCGGCGCTCAGCCCGCGTCGGACGGCGGTTACCGGCCGGGTCCGGACGGCAAGATCCACATCGAGGACGGCCCGCTCAAGATCACCGCCGAACAGCCCGCGGGCGCCGGTGGCCCGACCGTGGTGACCGTCGACGACGGGAGCGGCCAGCCGGTCAAGTACACCCTCGGCGACCGCGCGGCGAACGGAAAGCCCGCCGACGGTTCGGCTGTCGCCGGCGGCCACGCCGCGACCGCCGACTCGGGTGTAGCCGGTGGCCACGGCGGCGCCGCCACGGCTGGCGGCCCGGGCGCAGTCGGCGGCGCTGCTGCGCTCGGAGACCCGGCTACATCCGGCGGTGCGGTTGCAGGCGGCGACCCCGCCGCAGGCGGTGCGACGCCCGGTGGCCATCCCGGCGCGACCGGCCATGACCCGGCGACTTCCTCTGGTCCGGCCCAGCCGGTCGCGGCCGCGCAAGGTCCGGCCTCGGCTCATTCGGTTTCGGACGGGCGCGATGTGGCTTCGGCTGGTCACGATCCTGCGTCCGTCCAGTCTGTTTCGGCGGCACACGGCGCGGCGTACGCGCAGTCGGGTTCCGTCGGGCAGGACCACTCCTCGGCACAATCCTTTGCGGCGCAAGGGGATTCGCCTCACCACGTTCAGTCCACACCGGACACCAGTGCTGTGCAGCCGGCCGTCGGGGTTCCCGCGGCTCAGGCGTCGGGGCCGGACGACTCGACCTCGGCCCAGTCGCTCACCGATCCGATGGACAGCCACAGCAGCGCCGGCGGGCATGAGGATGCCGGTCTGGGCGCGGCCGTCGACTCGACCGGGCTCAGTGGTGGCGGGGCGACGGACCCGTCAGCGTCCGGGCTGGGCACCGCGCCGACAGCTGGTGACCAGCACTCGCAGCCCGCCTCGATGGGCATGATGGGCGGCGGAATGATGGGCGGCGGCGGAGGCGGCGGAGAACAGGAACAGGAGCGTTCCGCCAGCCCGTACCGGGTCGATCGCGGGTTGTTCGAGTCGTCTGCGTCGGGCGGGCGGATCAGTGGTTCGCTCGACGACGACAGCGCGATCGGCTCCCGGTAGCCGGCGTCGGAAAGGGGAGCCCGATGAGTTCCGAAGACGCGCTGGCGGCGATGCGTGCGAAACTGTCGACGCTGGAGGCGGAGAACACCGCCCGCGCGGCGTTGCTGGACCGCAGCCGGGACGAGGCCGTCGCGGAGAGCAAGGAAAAGCTCGACAAGCAGGGCAAGATCCAGGGTGAGGTGTTCGCCCGGCTGCAGGAACGCAACCGCCGAGCGAAGGCCGCGGGCGGCTGGGCGACCGAGTCGACCGTCGGGGAGAAGCCCGACAACGAGAGCGACTTCGGGTTCGAGGAGGACGACGCGGAGCAGGACCGCCGCGCCGGTTACCGCGCCGCGGGGGAGCCGGAGCCGGCTTTCGGGGGCCGCGCCGTCCCGTTGCCCAAGGTCGAGACGCCGCAACCGCCGCCGGTGCCCGGACGGCATCGGCGCGGCG
Source organism: Amycolatopsis sp. (assembly GCA_036502365.1). Lineage (GTDB taxonomy): Bacteria > Actinomycetota > Actinomycetes > Mycobacteriales > Pseudonocardiaceae > Amycolatopsis. The sequence goes on along the minus strand of DASXYS010000249.1, from coordinate 6,924 downwards.
CAGCCCACGGGGACGAAGACGACTTCGCCAACACCGACTGGCTGGCCACCTAGCCGGCCGGAACGCGGCGTGGCGCGGTGGGAACACGGCTGCAGCGGTTCTCGTGGGCGCGCTGGGTGGGTAGATTCCCCATGCACGGACGACGGCACCCGTGGGCGGGCCGGCGCGTCGAACCGGGCGAGACCACGCGGGACCAAGGGGGCGAGGGCCATGTCTGACGGTGGCTATCGGCACGACTCGGAGAGCATGCTGTCCGCCAAGACGTCGCTGGAGAGCGCGGCCGAGAAGGCGGCGGACGGCTCCGGCAAGGTGGCACCGACACTGCTCACCGCGAAGGACTTCGGCCGCGTCCACGGTGAGGCGTTCACCGGCTACAGCAATGGCATCAACGCCTTGGGCGACGCCATGAAGAGTTACGCGGGCCAGCTCACGCAGCTCGGCGGCGGCGTCGGCACGGCTGCGACGCGGTATTCGGCAGGCGACGAGGAGCAGGGTTCGGTCGCGCGGGACGCGGGGCGCTGATGACTGTCACCGAGGAGCAGATCAAGGCGCTGCAGAACGATCCGTACGTCACCGACTCCACGAAACAGTCGGCGATCTCCGCGTACCACCAGTTCGGCCCGGACGGCGCCGGCGAGGCCTACGAGAAGGCCCAGGCGGAACACGATTCGCACGCGCAGGGCGACAAGGCCAATCGGGACGAGACGGCGAAGTCGGAGAAGGCCCTCGACGCGCAGCAGGGCCCGGCGCCGGGTGGCGTCGGGGTGAAGAAGTCCGACGAGGTGCTCGACCTCGCGAAGCCGGCGCTCGACTTCCTCTCGACCTGGGCGGACCAGATCTGGAACCGGCTGCCCGACGCTCCGGCGGAGAAAGTCGAACTCCGCAAGGACATCTGGGACAAGTTCGCCGAGAACGCCGACCTCGACTTCCGGAAGTTCCTCGCCGACGCCGAGGAACTGGCGAACGCGCGCCAGTCCGTCGACGGGACGCGCACCGACGCGACCACAGCCGTGACCACCCTGTTCAACGACTGGCGGGGCGACGGCGCGAAGGCCGCGAAAGCCCGGTACGAGCAGCACCTCCAGCCCGGTGCCCAGGATCTGTCCGACCAGATCGACGGGGCCGCGAAGCTCATCCCCGAGACGATGACGCACATCTACACCGCGTTGAAGACCAAGGTCGACGAGGTGCTGAAGCTGCGCGTCGACGAGATCGCCGCGGCGCCGCTGTACCTGGCGAACCAGGTCGTCGAGGTCGCGCAGGGCAAGGCCGTCTCGAAGGACAAGCTGCTGGACATCGCGCAGTGGCTCGACTCCGCGTGCCCCGGCAACAACCTGTACGACCGGCTGCGGGACGACGACTGCGGGCTCAACGACGAGAACAAGGACTACGCGATCGGGGCCGCGAAGCAGTGGCTCAACGGGGCGTTCTCGGCGGAGTTCGGGCAGCGGTACGACTCGTTCAAGGGCCTGTGCCAAACGGCCACGGACACGATCAACACCCACTTCCAGACGCTTTCGCGGTTCATGGAGGGGTTCACGAACCCGTTTGCGGCGGCGGGAACGGGTTCTGTTGGCGGCGCGGTACCGGTGGCGCCGGACGTCTCGGCGATGTTCGCGTCGGTGGACGGAGCGGGCGCCGAAGGGGCAGCCAGGTCCGTCGCGCCCACCGGCGGTGGTGGGTTCGCGGCGCCGAGCGGCTTCGTGATGGACTCGTCGGCGGTGGACTCGTCGACCGGAACGGCTTCGGCTGATCCCGGGGCGTCCGACGAGACGACCACGGCGTCGGCTTCGCTGGGCGATCTCGGGGCGCACGTGCTCGACCCGGACGGTCAGCCGCACGGGGTCGAACCCGACCAGGCGTCGACCGATGGGCAGCTGGGTGCGGCGCCGGGTGGCTTCACCGTCGACCCGCTGGGCGCCGGCCAGCAGACCGGCACGATGCCCGACGGGACGAGCGGCTTCGGCGGCATGGGCATGGGGATGGGCATGGGCGGTGGGCTGGGGAGCGCGCCCGGCGGCGACCAGCAGCGGGGCGGCAGCCAGCATCGGCTGGGGGACGACGTCTTCGAGGCGCGGGGTTCCGGCAGCCGCATCAGCGGTTCGCTGGACGACGAGAGCGACCGGCCCGTTCGCAACGAGGGCGGCGGCCGGTGACCGGTCCATCCGCGACGAAGGGGGCGGCCGGTGACCGGCGCGGCTGACCGGCTCGCGGCCGCGCGCTCGGCGATGGAGTCCGCGACGCGTGAGCATCAGGAGCAGCGCGGCTTACGCGAGCGGCACCTCGAGGAGGCCAAAGCCCAGGCCCGTCAGACGATGGAGCGCGACGCCGCCGTGCACGGCCGCTACATCACGCACATGCAGGAGCTGAACCGCCGGCACGAGGAGGCGGGCGGCTGGCTCACCGAAAAGGCGCTCGTGGATCGCTGGCAGACCATGGAGTTCGGCCCGGAGGAAGACGACAAGCCCCGCGACGATTTCGCCAAGCTCATCCCACCGAAGCCGCCTGGCCCGATCGACGCCCCGATCATGGAAGGGCCGCCGCCCGCTACCCAGCCGCCGCCACCCGAACCGTCTCCGCCGACGACGCCCATTCCGTCACCCCCGCCCGGTGGCCGTCAGGCCCGCACCGGTTCCTTCGACGACGACGACTTCTCCAACAACAGCTGGATGGTCGACTGAGTCAGGCCGCGGGCTCTTCCGGCAGGTCGATCGGGGCGCGCTTCACGTCTGATTCCAGCAGGGGCAGGTACTTGTCCGTGCCCGTGAGGTGGGTCAGGAAAAACGCGGTGAACAGGGCCCGCGTCAGCTGCTGGGTGCTGCGGTGGGGCTTGCCGTGCAGGAGGAGCTGGCTCCAGTGCCTGCCTTCGGTGACGCCGAGGTGCGAGGACTTCCCGAGCGTCCGCAGCTGCACCGGCCCGGCCCAGGCGTTGGCGATCGCCTCCGCGTGGCCGATGGGCGGGGCGACCAGGTCCTCCTCCGCCGCCAGGTGCAGGCCGGGCGCCGTGATCAGCTTCGCGGCCTCGGTGGCCGGCGGGAAGGTCTGGGCGGCGGTGATCGTGGCGACGGCACCGATCCGCGGGTACGTCCGGCCGAGCAGTTCGGCGTCGTCGGCCAAGTCCTTCCGCGGCGCAGAAGCCCTACGCGAACGGGCCTTGCCGGAGCCGGAAGTAGCAGCAGTAGCAAGCGAAGCAGCGGCCGCAGCCGAAGTGCCCGCGGCCAGTACCGCGGAGCCGCCGCCGGTGGAGTGGCCGGCCAGGCCCAGCTTCTCCGGGTCGACACTGATGCCGTCCGGGCCGAGGCGGACGGTGGTGATGACCTCCAGCGTCGTCAGCAGGTCCGCGGCCAGCAGGCGGTGCGACGGCAGCGGGCCGCGCTGCGTGGCGGGCGCCGCGGCGACCACGCCCCAGCTGGCGAGGTGGTGCAGGAGCCGGCGGTAGCGCCCGGTCGGCTGCAGCCAGCCGTGCCCGAACGCGATGGCGGGCAGGCCGAGGCCGCTGCGCGGGGTGAACACGATGCCGGGCAGCCCGACCAGGGCGAGATTGCCGCGCAGGACCTCGTGGGGCCCCGGGTGTGACAGCTCCGTGAGCAGCTGCTTGGGCTTGCTGGCCATGCGCGTGACCTTACTGCCCGTGCCTGCGCCCGGCCCGCCCGCCGCTCCGAGCCATCCGGTCACGCTTCAGGGGTGGGGTCGAGCCCAGCCTTACAGCGTATGTGCCGATGAGTGAAACGCCTGGTCAACCCGCCAGAAACCACTCGTCAAGGTACCGGAGTAGGGGACTGGACATCCCTCGTTAGGCTTGTCCTCGTGTGTGGAATCGTGGGATATGTCGGACACCGGCCGGCCCTGGACGTCGTTCTCGGCGGACTGCGGCGCATGGAGTACCGCGGCTACGACTCGGCCGGTGTCGCGGTGCTGGACGGCAAGGGTGCGCTGAACGTCGAGCGTAAGGCCGGTCGCCTGGCGAACCTGGAGACCAGGCTCGACGAGGTCGGCCGGGACGCCTTCGCGGGCACCGCCGGCATGGGGCACACCCGCTGGGCGACGCACGGCGCCCCGGTGGACCGGAACTCGCACCCGCACCGGGACGCGTCGAACCGCGTCGCCGTGGTGCACAACGGCATCATCGAGAACTTCGCCGCCCTCCGCTCGGAGCTGGAGGCCGACGGCGTCGAGATGACCAGCGACACCGACAGCGAGACCGCCGCGCACCTGGTCGCCCGCGCCTACGACGGCGGCGAGACCAAGGGTGACTTCGCGGCCGGCGTCGCCGCGGTCTGCCGCCGCTTGGAGGGCGCGTTCACGCTGGTCGTGACGCACGCCGAGCACCCGGACACCATCGTCGCGGCGCGCCGGTCTTCGCCGCTGGTGGTGGGGGTCGGCGAGGGCGAGACGTTCGTCGCGTCCGATGTCGCCGCCTTCATCGAGCACACGCGCGAGGCCGTCGAGCTGGGGCAGGACCAGCTCGTGGTGATCACCCGCGACGGCTACGAGGTCACCGACTTCCACGGCGACGCCGCGCAGGCCAAGCCGTTCACCGTCGACTGGGACCTGAGCGCCGCCGAGAAGGGCGGCCACGAGTACTTCATGCTCAAGGAGATCGAGGAGCAGCCCGAGGCGCTGGCCAACACGCTGCGCGGGCACTTCGAGTCCGGCCGCATCATCCTCGACGAGCAGCGCATCTCCGACCAGGACCTGCGCGACGTGGACAAGGTCTTCGTCGTCGCCTGCGGTTCCGCGTACCACTCCGGGCTGGTCGCCAAGTACGCGATCGAGCACTGGACCCGGCTGCCGGTCGAGGTCGAGCTGGCCAGCGAGTTCCGCTACCGCGACCCGGTGCTGGACCGCGACACGCTGGTGGTCGCCGTGTCCCAGTCCGGCGAGACGGCCGACACGCTGGAGGCCGTGCGCCACGCGCGGGAGCAGAAGGCTCGGGTGCTGGCCGTCTGCAACACCAACGGCGCGCAGATCCCGCGTGAGTCCGACGCGGTGCTGTACACCCACGCCGGCCCGGAAATCGGTGTCGCCTCGACGAAGGCGTTCCTCGCCCAGATCGCGGCCAACTACCTGGTGGGCCTGGCGCTGGCACAGGCCCGGGGCACCAAATACCCCGACGAGGTCGCCCGCGAGTTCGCCGAGCTGGAGGCCATGCCGGCCGCCGTGCAAAAGGTCCTGTCCACTGTGGACCAGACCCGGGACCTGGCCCGGCGCATCTCCGACTCGCGCGCGGTGCTGTTCCTCGGCCGCCACGTCGGGTTCCCGGTGGCGCTCGAAGGCGCGCTGAAGCTCAAGGAGCTGGCGTACATGCACGCCGAGGGCTTCGCCGCGGGCGAGCTGAAGCACGGCCCGATCGCGCTGATCGAAGAGGGCCTGCCGGTCGTCGTCGTGATGCCCTCGCCGAAGGGCCGCGCGGTGCTGCACTCCAAGCTGGTCTCGAACATCAGCGAGATCCAGGCCCGGGGCGCGCGCACCATCGTCATCGCCGAAGAGGGCGACGAGACGGTGCGGCCGTTCGCCGACGAGCTGATCGAGGTCCCGGCCGTGCCGACGCTGCTGCAGCCGCTGGTGTCCACCGTGCCGCTGCAGGTGCTGGCCGCGGAGATCGCCCGCGCCCGCGGGTACGACGTCGACAAGCCGCGTAACCTGGCGAAGTCTGTCACCGTCGAATAAGCGGGAGGCCGCTGCCGTGTTGGGGATCTGGACCACGGAACGGATCCGGGCGGCGGAGGACCGGCTCCTCGCCGTCACCCCGGACGGCGAGCTGATGCGCCGCGCCGCCTTCGGGCTGGCCACGCAGGTCGCGGAGCTGCTGGCCGAAACCACCGGGTCGGTGTCCGGACGGCGGGCCGTGCTGCTCGTCGGGTCCGGCAACAACGGTGGTGACGCCCTGTGGGCGGGCGCGTTCCTGCGCCGCCGCGGCGTGGCCGTCTCGGCTGTGCTGCTCAAGCCGGAGCAGGCGCACGTGGCGGGATTGGCCGCACTGCGGCGTTCCGGTGGCCGGGTGGTGTCGCTCGAGGACGGTCCACAGTGGATTTCGCGGGCGGACGTCGTGGTCGACGGCATTGTCGGCATCTCCGCGAAGGGGCCGCTGCGGCCGGACGCGGCGAAGCTGGTCGAGTCGGTGGACGCGCCCATCGTCGCGGTGGATCTGCCCAGTGGTGTCGACCCGGATACCGGGGCTGCCGACGGACCGCACGTCACGGCCACGCGCACGGTCACGTTCGGCGCGCTGAAGCCCATCCACGTGCTCGCGCCGCAGGAGTGCGGCGAGGTGGTGCTGGTGGACATCGGCCTGCGGCCCTCGCTGGGCGAGCCGGACCTGCGGCAGCTCGAACTGGCGGATGTCGCCGCCGTGTGGCCGATTCCCGGCCCGGCGGACGACAAGTACAGCCAAGGTGTCGTCGGTATCGCGGCCGGCTCCGCGACGTACCCGGGTGCGGCGGTGCTCGCCTCCGGCTCGGCGGTGCACGCGACGGCCGGCATGGTCCGCTACGCCGGGCACGCGGCCGAGGTCGTCCGGTCCCGCTGGCCGGAGATCGTCGCGACGGGCTCGGTCACCGACGCCGGGCGCGTCCAGGCCTGGGTGGTCGGGCCGGGCATCGGCACCGGCGCGGACGGCCGCGAACTGCTGCGCCACGTCCTCGGCCAGGGCGTCCCGGTCTGCGCGGACGCCGACGCCACCACGATCATCGCGCGCGACCCCGACGTGCTCGACGCTCGCGACCCGGACACTCCGCTCGTGCTGACGCCGCACGCGGGGGAGTACGAGCGCCTGATGGGCCGCAAGCCCGGCGCCGACCGGCTCACCGCCGCGCGCGAAGCGGCGAAGAAGTACAACGCCGTTGTGCTGCTGAAGGGGCATTGCACGGTGGTCGCCGCACCGGACGGCCGAGTCTCGGTCAACACCCCGCGCGGCTCCTGGCT
>DASXYS010000248.1:0-3160 GCA_036502365.1 Amycolatopsis sp. | reverse complement strand
GTGCTGTTCGCGGTCCTCGCCGCGGTGCTCCTGCCGTCGCTCGCCGGGGTCGTGCTGTCGGGCGCGGTACTGCTGGCGGCGGCGTTCGCGGCGGTCGCCGGGCCCGCCAAGTGGCGTCCGCGGCCTGCCGCCGAGACCGGCTGAGCCCGTAACGTGGACAATGGTCGGGTGAGCACCGAGTCCTCCTCCTCCGAACACGACGTCGCGAAGCCCGTCGAGCCCACCGAGGCCCCCGAACCGGCTCCGGCCGAGGCGCCGACGGAACCCGAGGCCGAGCCGGCCGCCGCCCCGCTGCCCAAGCGCCGGGTCGGGCTGGTGTTCGCCGTCGCCGCGGTGATCTGGGTGATCGACCTGGTGACGAAGAACCTGGTCGCGGCGAACCTGGAGGGCAAGGAGCCGGTCCGCATCCTCGGCGGGCTGATCTACCTGCAGGTGATCCGGAACCCGGGCGCCGCGTTCTCCATGGCCACCGGCATGACCTGGGTGCTCGCGCTGGTCGCGGCGGCCGTGGTGGTCGCGATCATCTGGCTGTCGCGGCGGCTGCGCTCGATCGGCTGGGCGATCGGGCTCGGCCTGGTGCTCGCGGGCGCGCTCGGCAACCTGACCGATCGCATCTTCCGCGCCCCCGGCCCGCTGCGCGGCCACGTCGTCGACTTCATCTCGGCGTTCGCCCCGAACGGCGAGGGCTTCGCGATCTTCAACATCGCCGACTCGGCCATCTGCTGCGGCGGGGTGCTGATCGTCCTGCTGTCGTTGCTCGGCAAGGACTACGACGGCACCTCCACCCGGACCAAGAAAGAGGAATCCGCGTGAGCGCCCGGATGCTGCCCGTCCCCGACGGGCTCGACGGGATGCGCGTGGACGCCGGGCTGGCCAAGCTGCTCGGCCTTTCGCGCACGGTCGTCGCGGAACTCGCGGCGGCCGGCGAGGTGCTGCTGGACGGCCGGCCCGCCGGCAAGTCCGACCGGCTCGCGGCCGGCGGCCTGCTGGAGGTCACGCTGCCCGACCCGGCGAACCCGGTCGAGGTCGTCGCCGAGCCGGTCGAGGGCATGCGGATCCTGCACGACGACGACGACATCGTGGTGATCTCCAAGCCGGTCGGCGTCGCCGTGCACCCGAGCCCGGGCTGGACCGGGCCGACGGTGGTCGGCGGGCTGGCGGCCGCGGGGCTGCGGATCGCGACGTCGGGCGCGGCCGAGCGCCAGGGCGTCGTGCACCGCCTCGACGCCGGCACCACGGGCGTGATGGTGGTGGCCAAGAGCGAGCACGCGTACACCGTGCTCAAGCGCGCGTTCAAGGAGCGGACCGTCGACAAGGGCTACCACGCCGTGGTCCAGGGCCACCCGGACCCGACGCGCGGCACCATCGACGCCCCGATCGACCGCCACCCCCGCCACGACTACAAGTTCGCCGTGGTCGCGGGCGGGCGCCCGAGCGTGACCCACTACGAGGTGGTGGAGGCGTTCCGCGCCGCTTCGCTGGCCCATATCAAGCTGGAGACGGGCCGGACGCACCAGATCCGCGTGCACTTCTCCGCGCTCCGCCACCCGTGCGTCGGCGATTTGACGTATGGCGCGGACCCGGTGCTGGCGCGCAAGCTGGGCCTGACCCGCCAGTGGCTGCACGCCCGCACGCTCGGCTTCGCGCACCCGGCCGACGGCCGCTGGGTGGAGTTCGAATCGGAGTACCCGGACGACCTGGCCCACGCCCTGCAACTGCTGCGCGACGAGAACTAAAACTCGATCGCCCAGGTCAGGGTGCGATCGTCCGGCTCGGGGCGCGGGCTCCAGCGGACCGAGACCACGCGGATCGCGTCCGGCAGGATGTAGACGGTGTGCCCGCCGAGCGTCTCGCCCGGCCGGACGCCGATCTTGTGCGGCGGCCGCGAAGTGAGCGAGACCGGCGCCTTGCCGACCGTCGCGCCGTCTTCGGTGACGAGTTCGAGGTAGTTGTCGGGCAGCGACGCGAAGCCGACCGAGCCGCGGTTGGTGATCTCCGTGTGCACGACCACGGACCGCTCGCCCTCCTCGAGCCGGTAACCGGCCGCGCCGAACAGGTAGTCCGCCGGGTCCTGGACCTCCAGCAACTGCACGGTGAGCTGCTCGCCTTCGAGCCCCTCGGTCGCCAGCACCTCGCCGATCCGCCCCTGCCGGCCGCCCGGCGGCCCGGTCCGGCGCGGCTCGTCGCCGCGCGCCCAGGACGCCGTCTGCGGCACTCCCCAGGTGCTCACGAGGGGATTGGCGGGGGCGTGGTGGCCCTGCACCGCGTACGGGCCCGACCCGGACCCGGGCACTCCCGCGTACGGCCCGGAGGCTGCGCCTGGCTGGGGTGCTCCGGGGTAGGCGCCCGACGGGGTGCCTTGGACCGCGTGGGCCCCGGACGGTCCACCGTGGACGGCGGGGCCGCCCGGCCCGTTCTGCGCGGGGCCGCCCAGTCCCTGGGAGAACGGCGCCATTGCGGGCCCGGCCACGGGAAATCCCTGGCCCGGCTGCTGCTGCATCGGCCCGGACTGCGGCTGTTGTTGCATCGGCTGCTGCTGGTGCTGCGACATCGGCGGGTGGGGCGCCTGCCCGGACTGCTGCTGCATCGGCTGCTGGGGTGCCTGCCCGCCCTGCGGCTGTTGCTGGGGTGCCTGGCCCGGTTGCTGGTGCTGGAGTGCTTGTCCCGACTGGGTTTGCCGCGGGGACAGGAACTGCTGGGGCGCCGGCGGCTGTGCTTGGTGCGGCTGGGACTGCTGCGGTGACGGGTACTGCTGCGGGGATGCCACCGGCCCGGACGGCGGCTGGGACGGCACCTGTCCCGACGACGGCTGCTGCGCGCCCGGCTGGGCCCAAGATGGTGGCGCGGCCGAAATCGCGGCCCGCAGCCCGCTGGGGTCGCTCTCGACGCCGACCAGCAGTGGCAGCCCACTCCCGGACAGCGCGACCAGCCGGTACGCGACCTCCCGCGGATCCATCCCGACTTTGGCCGCCAGCTCGTGCACCGCGGTCTTGCCGAGATCGGCGAGCGCGGCAAGCAGGCGAATGTCGACGGGATCGGTCACGGCCACTCCCCGAACGCTACCGTCTCACCTCCCCGGATCGCGCCCGAACCGCCCGTGTCCCGGCCCGCTCCCGCCCCGTTCACCGGCTTTCACCCCGTTTACGCGCACCGGGCTCCC
>DASXYS010000247.1:0-2373 GCA_036502365.1 Amycolatopsis sp. | reverse complement strand
TGCCCGTTGTGGGCTGTCGCGTGCGCGCCCGTCGACCAGGGCAGCGGTGCCGGTTCGCCGCCGGCCGGGCCGCTCACCCCCGGGCAGGGTGCCTGCGCTCCGGCGCAGCTGAAAACGCTGAAGCCGGGGTCGTTCACCTTCGGCACCGACCAGCCGGTGTACCCGCCGTGGTTCACCGGCGACGACCCGGCCAACGGCAAGGGGTTCGAGTCGGCCGTGGCCTACGCGGTCGCCGGCAAGCTCGGCTACCGTCAGGACGGGGTCACCTGGGTGCGGGTGCCGTTCAGCGCCGCGATCCAGCCCGGGGTGAAGACCTACGACGCCGACCTCAACGAATTCTCGGTCACCGACGAGCGGCGCAAGGCGGTCGACTTCTCCGCCCCCTACTACGACGTGACCCAGGCCGTGGTCGCGACCAAGACCTCGGCCGTTGCCGGAGCCACTACGCTGGCCGCGCTGCGCGGGGCCAAGCTGGGCGCGCAGGTCGGGACCACCAGTTACGACGCCGCGGAGAAGGTGATCGCCCCGGCGGCGCAGATTTCCGTCTACAACAACAACGACGACGCGAAGCAGGCGCTGGCCACCGGGCAGATCCAGGCACTGGTCGTGGACCTGCCGACCGCGTTCGAGATCACCGGGGCCGGTGAGGTGCCGGACTCGGTGATCGTCGGCCAGGTCCCGCCGGCGGGCGCGGCGGAGCAGTTCGGCGCCGTGCTGGACAAGGGCAGCCCGCTCACCGGGTGTGTCTCGGCTGCGGTGGAAGCGCTGCGGGCCGACGGCACGCTGGCGAAGCTGACCGACCAGTGGCTGACCCGAGCGGGAAGCGCGCGCGAGCTGAAATGACGAGCAGTCTCCAACGGGAACGCCTGGCGTACAAGCGTTCCCGCGCCCGGCGCTCCACAGTGGTCGCGCTCTGCTCGACGCTGGTTTTCGCGGCCGTCGCCTGGTTCACCATCACCTCGGCGCCGGGGTGGCCCCGGGTGCGGGACTCGTTCTTCGACGTGCACTCGGCACTGGCGTCGCTGCCGGCCGTCCTGAGTGGACTGTGGCTCAACATCCGGGTGCTGGTGGTGTGCGAGGTCGCGATCCTGGTGCTCGGGCTGGGCATCGCCGCGCTGCGCACGTTGCGCGGGCCGGTGTGGTTCCCGGTGCGCGCGCTGGCCACGGGATATGTGGACCTGTTCCGCGGGCTGCCGCTGATCATCTGCCTCTACCTGGTCGGGTTCGGCCTGCCCGGGCTGCGGCTCGCCGGGATTCCGAACGACCCGGTGCTGCTCGGCGGCATCGCCCTGGTGCTGGTGTACGCCGCCTACGTCGCCGAGGTGCTGCGCGCGGGCATCGACTCGGTGAGCCCGTCGCAGGTCGCGGCGGCGCGGTCGATCGGCCTGACCCACACCCAGGCCATGCGGATCGTGGTGCTGCCGCAGGCGGTGCGCCGGGTGCTGCCGCCGCTGCTGAACGACTTCGTGGCGTTGCAGAAGGACTGCGGGCTGATCTCCGTGCTCGGCGCGGTGGATGCGGTGCGGGCGGCGCAGATCGGGGTGGCGCGGTTCTACGATTTCACCCCGTATGTGGTGGCGGGCCTGCTGTTCGTGGTGCTCGCCGTGCCGTGCGCGCGGCTGGCCGACGCCGCGGGCCGGCGGCTCGCGACGCGGGAGGGGGCGCGATGAGCGAACCGGTGCTCCGGGTGTCCGGCCTGGTGAAGCGCTACGGCGGCCACACCGTGCTGGACGGGGTCGACCTCGCGGTCGCCGAGCACGAGGTGGTGGTGCTGATCGGCGCCTCGGGCTCGGGAAAGTCGACGCTGCTGCGCTGCGTGAACCTGCAGGAGGAGGTCGACGACGGGCAGATCCTGCTCGACGGGCAGGACGTGTCCGACCCGCGGACCGACCCGGACGTGGCGCGGCGCCGGATGGGCGTCGTGTTCCAGGCGTTCAACCTGTTCCCGCACCTGTCTGTGCTGGACAACGTGACGCTGGCGCCGCGCGTGGTGCACGGCCGCCCGCGCGAGGAAGCGGAGGCCGCGGCGCTCGCGCTGCTGCGGCGGGTGGGGCTGGAAGAAAAGGCGAGGGCGTACCCGGACCGGCTGTCCGGCGGGCAGCAGCAGCGGGTGGCGATCGTCCGCGCGCTGGCCTACGAACCACGGCTGCTGCTCCTGGACGAGATCACCAGCGCACTGGACCCCGAACTCGTCGGCGAGGTGCTGACGCTCGTCCGCGAACTGGCCGGCCAGGGCCGCACCATCCTGATGGCCACGCACGAGATGGGCTTCGCCCGCGAGATCGCCGACCGGGTCTGCTTCCTCGACGCCGGCGCCCTGATCGAATCCGGCCCGCCGGAGCGGATCTTCACCGAACCGGAGCACGAGCGCAC
>DASXYS010000246.1:0-4686 GCA_036502365.1 Amycolatopsis sp. | reverse complement strand
CCACTGATTCGCGCGTCTCGAACCCCAGCGCGACCGTGGCCTTCTCGACCGCCACCACCTCGGCCCCCAGTTCGACCGCCCGCGCCAGCCGCGGCTCACCCGGCGACACGCGGTCGTCGTAGGCGAGATGCGTAACCGAGGCCGTCAGCTTCTTCGCCAGCTGCACGCCCTCGTCGAGCACGCGGGCGCGCAGCCGGTCCGCCGCCGCCGTTGTGCCGAGGACCAGCACACGCGTCACGCTCCCGGAAGCCGTGGGACGGAGGCCCGCGACAACTTCCGGGACGTCCAGAGCCGCCGCGACCTGGCGCAGCTCGCCGTGCTCCGCCGCCGTCACCACGCCGTCCGCCGCCACGACCGAGCGCAGAGCGGCCACAAAACTCTCGTGGATACGCCGAACATCCGGCTCGGTCATCCCGGCGTCGGCCGCGAGACCTGCCAGCGCCCACACTTCTTCTCCCGACAGGTGCTGGTCGCCGACGGACTCCGCGAGCAGGTCCAGGTAGGCCTGCGCCACCGTCGGATCGGAAGGCCCGGCGACGACCCGGTCGACCACGCCCGACATCCAGCCGGTCTCGACGTCAACGTCCGGACGGCGGACGATCCGGCCACCGCGCGCGAACCGCGGCAGCTCCGGGAACCTCGGCGGCGCCGTGAAACCCAGGCCGTGCGCGCCGATGAGCGCGGTCACCACCCGCGCGCACACCCCAGCCGACGCCGACGCGAGGTACGGCGGGTAGTCGCCGATGCCGAGCGCCCGCACGATCGTGCCCAGCCGGTAGTTCGGCAGGCGCACCACCTCCTGCGCCGCGCGCATCGTCGAAACCCCGGGCAGCACCGGCAGCCGGCCGCCCAGCCGTGCGATTTCCGCGGCGAGGAATCCCGAGGTCGACGGCAGGTCGTGTGCCACGACCACGGCGCCACGGCACAGGTCGAGCAACGGTCCGAGCACGTCGCCGAACGACGGCGCCCCCGCCAGCTCGTCCCCGTTGATCCGATGCGGCCCGGGCGGCAGCGGGTACCCCGGCGAGACGAGCGTCGCCAACTCCCCGCGCACTGTCCCGTCAGCGCGGACGCGCACCACCCCGAGCTCGACGACGCGGCCCGTACGCAGGCCCGTGGTCTTCACGTCGATCGCGGTGAAGTCGGCTTCGCGCGCGGAGACCCGTCCGTCTCGCGTAAGCGGCAAGAATTCGATCAACTCGGCCATGGCCAACGTACTTTCTGCCGGAGGAGGTTCGGATGAAGATCGTCCACGGCCCGTCGAATGTGACATCATTTCCACCGGTGCCGGAATCCGTGACACCCCTGTGACGATAAACCAGGACCGTTCGAGTGACACTGGACATTTTCACGCCAACTGCACGTCATCGCCGTAACACAGCCGGGTTTTCCCGCGAAAATATCCTCACCAGCTCGCCCTTGAGGAACGAGGAATTCCCGAATGCACCCCACTCCTGCCTCCGCGGCGCGTCCCGGTCGGCGTTTTCCGAAGTGGCTGATGGCCACGCTCGGCGTTTTTGTGGTCCTGTTCGTCCTGGGCGCGATCTTCGGCAAGGCCCCCGAAACGCCGACGCAGCCGCTCGCCGCCCCGCCGGCGCCGGCCACGACCTCGTCCTCGGCGCCGTCCTCGTCGATCGCTCCGCCGCCACCGGCCACGTTCACCGTCGACAAGGTGACCGACGGCGCCACCGTCGAACTCGCCGGCAGCGACGGAACCCACCGCACCGTGCACGTCCTCGGGGTCACCGTCGCGACCGGGAACAACTGTTTCGCTGCGGAAACGCTGACCTGGGCGACCACAAAACTCGTCGGCACCACGGTCAAGCTGACCACCGACACCACCACCGGCGTCGCGCTGGCCCTGGCCGACGGCACCGACTACGCCACCGCGGCGATCTCCGGCGGCTTCGCCAAGTACGCCGCCGACGCCGTCTCGACGTCACTCCAGGCGCTACAGAACACGGCCAGCCAGACCGCCGTCGGCCTGTGGGCCGCGCCCTGCAACGGCAGCATCGACGCGCCGACGCCCGCACCCCCGGCCGCCCCCGCACCCGCGCCCGCTCCGAAAAACCCGGCGCCCACCCCCACCGAAGAGCAGGCCCCGGCGCCCGACAATTCCTCGTCCGTCTACTACAAAAACTGCACCGCCGCGAAGGCCGCCGGTGCCGCGCCGCTGCACATCGGCGAGCCCGGCTACCGAAAAGCGCTGGACCGCGACGGCGACGGCGTGGCCTGCGAGTGAATTCCGCCCGGGAATCATTTTCCGACTCACGAGGTACTGAGATAAGCCTGTGCGAGCCGCGCGTAAACCACGACATTGTCACGGTAGTTCCCGGTCGAGTGGTCGAAGTCGCCGCCGCAGGTGATGAGGCGCAGTTCCGGGGTCGGGGTGTCGCCGTAAACGAGGTCGGTCGGGAACTGCGACTTCGGATAGCGGTCGACGCGGTACACGGTGAACACGGCGCTCGTGCGGTCCGCGCGGTTGACCACGACCTGCTCGCCGGGGCGCATGTCCTTGAGTCGGAAGAAAACCCCGGGCACCTTGCGGTAGTCGACGTGCGCCGCCACCACCGCGGGGCCGACCTGGCCGGGCGTGGGGCCGCCGGTGAACCAGCCGGCGGTCAGCGCGTCTTTCGGCACCTCGAGGGCGCCGTCGGCGGTGAGGCCCAGCTCGACGAGGTGGTCGACGTGCACGCCGATGGCCGGGATCTCGAGCGCCGCGGGCTTCGACGGCGTCTGCACCCTCGCGACCGGTAGCCGCGTAGCCGACGGCACCGGCGGCGCGCTCACCGACGTCGGCGGCCCGCCCGTCGCGAGGACCGGCTGCACGCCGTCCGTCGGGGACGGCGCCCGGAGGAACGCGGCGATCAGCAGCACCGCCACCGCCACGGCGAGGACGGCGCCGACGAGCAGCGCGCGGACCCGCATCAGCTCGGACGGCGGCGCAGGTAGAGCACCATCCCGCCGGACGCGCCGGCCGCGAGCAGGACACCGGCCCCGATGAGGAAGCCGCCGTCACCACTCTCATCCGGCGCTCCACCGCCGGTCGCGACGCCGCCGACGGGCTTCACCTTCACCTGAGGCGCAGTCTTGACCGGAACTCGGGTGGAAGTGGTCGTGGACGTTTCCGGAATTGTCACCGAAGTGCCGGAGCCGCCCTGAGACGGATTCTGCGACGACGTCGGCGTGCTGCTCTGAACGGGCCGGTGCGGCAGATCTTCACACGCCACTCCGTCGTCGTTGCCATCCAGCCCATTCGGGTCGGACGGGTCCTTGTCGAAAACGGCCTGCGCGTCTTCCTGGTACGCGAAGTCGCTGCAGTTCTTGTCTCCGGCCTGCGCGAAGGCCAGCTGGACCGGCGCGATCAAGGTCAGCCCGGCGACGACGCCGACCAGGCCGAAGACACGACGAAATGAGGACAACGGAGTGGTCCTTCCGAGGGAAAATGGGGCTGATGCGTGGTAAGTATCGGAATTCCCCGAGGACTGTTACGGGCGATTTTCCGGCAAACGTCCACCGTTCCGGAAATGGCGATCCGTCCACCCGATCGGGTATATCCGGTGATTTTCCGCCCGCACCGGCCGGGGCTCCCGCCGCCGCGCGCCCGTGGCGTCGGGCACGAGGGCGGCCGTGCCGCTCGCACACCCCGTAACCTGGCAGTATGCCGATCCAGGTGCTGCTCGTCGACGACCACGAACTGGTCCGCCGCGGCCTGCGCGACCTTCTCGGCGACGAGACCGACATCGAGGTCGTCGCCGAGGCCGGCAGCGTCGAGGAGGCGCTGGCGGTGGCGATGCACGTCGAGCCGGACGTGGCCGTGGTGGACGTCCGCCTCGGCGACGGCGACGGCATCACCCTCTGCCGCGAGCTGCGGTCCAAGCCCAGCCCGCCGGCCTGCCTCATGCTCACCGCGTTCGACGACGAGGAGGCCATGGTCGGCGCGATCATGGCGGGCGCTTCGGGTTACCTGCTCAAACAGGTGCGGGGCCAGGACGTGGTCAACGCCGTGCGCGAGGTGGCCGCGGGCCGTTCCCTGCTCGACCCGCTCAGCACCGCGCGGGTGCTGGACAAGCTCCGCCACCCGCCGACGGACGACCTCGCCGCCCTCACCGACCGCGAGCGCGACGTGCTGGAGCTCATCGGCCAGGGCATGTCCAACCGCGAGATCGCCGAACGCCTCTTCCTGGCCGAGAAGACGGTCAAGAACTACGTCACCTCGGTCCTCGCCAAGCTCGGCATGCAACGCCGCACCCAGGCCGCCGCCTGGATCGCCCGCCGCGGCAAGTGATGCCGGAAATACGCACCCCCCCCCCGGCGTTTCCGACGGATCCGGCATACGGACACTGGCTGACCTTCCCCGTCGAGCGACGCGTGCTGGTGGTCGCGCGAACGGTCACCACCGTGACGCGCCTGCTGGACGTGCTGTCGCTGTTCGAGGACGATCCCCGCATCCAGGTCGTCTTCACCTTCGATGGGCTGAACCCAGCGATCTTCAGTGCCGGGCTGCCGGAATTCGTCCACAGCCTGGGGACACACGTCGTGCCATGGGCACAGGCCGTCAAACCTGGGTTCGACCTAGCGATCGCGGCGAGTGAGAACGACGACCTCGCCGAGCTGCCGTCGCCGGTGCTGCTGATCCCGCACGGGATCGGGCATCAGAAGTACTACCCGCGCACCGAGGTCGTG
>DASXYS010000245.1:0-13634 GCA_036502365.1 Amycolatopsis sp. | reverse complement strand
TCAAGATGGTGCACAACGGCATCGAGTACGCCGACATGCAGTTGATCGCGGAATCCTTCGACCTGCTGCGCGGCGCGCTCGGCTACGAGCCGGCGCAGATCGCCGAGGTGTTCCGCACCTGGAACACCGGGCGGCTCGACTCGTATCTGATCGAGATCACCGCACAGGTGCTCGCGCACACCGACGCCGCGACCGGCAAGCCGTTCGTGGACATCGTCGTCGACCAGGCGGAGCAGAAGGGCACCGGCCGCTGGACGGTGCAGATCGGCCTCGACCTCGGGGTGCCGATCAGCGGGATCGCCGAGGCGGTGTTCGCCCGGTCGCTGTCTGGCAGCGCGAGCCTGCGGGCGGCGAGCCGTGGCCTGCCTGGCCCGACACGGACGCCGCTTTCCGGTGCGGCGGCGGAAAGTTTCGCCGACGATGTGGAACAGGCGCTCTACGCGTCGAAGGTCGTCGCGTACGCGCAGGGCTTCAACCAGATCCAGGCCGGTGCCACCGAATACGGCTGGGACATCGACCTCGGCCGCGTCGCCTCCATCTGGCGGGGCGGCTGCATCATCAGGGCGAAGTTCCTCAACGACATCACCGCGGCCTACGCCGACGAGCCGGGCCTGCCGACCCTGCTCACCTCCGGCGGCTTCCGCAAGGCCGTCGAGGACGCCCAGGACTCGTGGCGCTCGGTCATCTCCACCGCGGTCAAGCTCGGCATCCCGACGCCGGGCTTCTCCACCGCGCTGGCCTATTACGACGGCCTGCGCGCCGACCGCCTGCCGGCCGCGCTCGTCCAGGGGCAGCGCGACTACTTCGGCGCGCACACCTACCGCCGGGTGGACCGCGAAGGCTCGTTCCACACGGCCTGGGCCACCGAGGACCGGACCGAATCGCCGTCCTGACCAAGACTCGTGAGTGGCTGTGACGGTTCTAACCGTCATAGCCACTCACGAGGTTTACTGGGCTCGGGCGGCCAGGATCTCCGCGAGCGCCTCCTTGATCTTCGCCTCCGCGGGCTCCTTCTTGATGCCCAGCCCGGAAAGCACCTCGTACCCCGCACCCTCGCCCTGTTCCAGCAGGGCCAGCAAGAGGTGCTCGGTGCCGATGAAGTTGTGACCGAGGCGCAGGCCTTCCCGCAGGGTCAGCTCCAGCGTCTTCTTCGCCGCCGCGGTGAACGGCATCGGGTCCGGCACGTCCTCCACCGGCTCGGGCAGCCGGGCCTCCGCCGCCTCGCGAACGGCGTCGAGCGAGACGCCCTGGAACACGATCACCCCCGCCGCCAGCGCGGCCGGCTCGGAAAGCAGGCCCAGCACCAGGTGCGTGGTGTCGATGCCGGGGCTCTTGGCCTGGATCGCGGATTGCTGGGCCGCGACGATCACGTGCCGCGCGCGGTCGGTGTAGCGGCCGTAGAGCCGTTGGATCATCCCCCCTGGATCGCCGCCAGGATCGACTTTCGGCACGAACCGTTTCTGCACCGCCTGTTTGGAAACGCCCATGCTGGCACCGATTTCGGTCCAGGACGCGCCAGACCGTCGGGCCTGGTCGACGAAGTGGCCGATCAGGTGATCGGCCACTTCACCGAGGTGCTCGCCGAGGTAAACGGCGTCGGACAGCTGGCCGAGCGCGTCGTGGTCCTGGTTGGACTTGATGGCGGAGATGAGGTCGTCGAGCTTCACTGGGTAGGTCATGCCGTCAACCTACAGTTGACGATCCACTCTCGTCAACCTCGGGTTGACGCCGACCGACGCAGCGGATGACGCTCGCGCTGCACTCAGCGAGGCGAAAGCGTCATCCGCTGCATCACGCGAACGGCAGCCCGACGTAGTTCTCGGCCAAGCTGGTCGCCGCCGCCCTCGACGCGGCGGTGTAGCGCAGCTGCGAAAGCTGGAGCCGGCGGGCGAACGGGTCCGCGTGCGGATCGGTGTGCAGCATCGTGGTCATGAACCAGGAGAAGTGCTCGGCCCGCCACACCCGGCGCAGGCAAGTGTCCGAATAGGACTCCGCGAGCGATGCGTCTCCCTTGGACAGTGCGACAAGCGCGCGGGAGAGCACCCGGACGTCGGCCACCGCGAGGTTCATGCCCTTGGCTCCGGTCGGCGGCACGATGTGCGCGGCGTCGCCCGCGAGGAACAGGCGGCCGTGACGCATCGGCTCGGCGACGAAGCTGCGCATCGGCGTGATGCCCTTGTCCAGGATCGGGCCCTCGCGCAGGGTGAACTCGCCGTCGACAGCCAGGCGCTCGGCCAGCTCGGACCAGATCCGGTCGTCGGACCAGGCGGCCAGGTCTTCGGCCGGGTCCACCTGGAGGTAGAGCCGGGTGATCTCCGGCGAGCGCATGCTGTGCAGCGCGAACCCGCGCTCGTGGTGGGTGTAGATCAGCTCCTCGTGCGAGGGCGGCGTCTCCGCCAGCACCCCGAGCCACGCGAAGGGATACTCGCGCTCGAAGACGCTCAGCACACCGTCCGGAATGGACGGACGCGCGACCCCGTGGAACCCGTCGCAGCCGGCGATCGCGTCGCACTCGATAGTTTGCAGCGTGCCCGACGCGTCCCGGTAGCGCACCACCGGCCGTTCCGTGTCCACATCAGACAGTTCGACTTCGGCAACCTCGAAGTGCAGCGGCAGCCCGCGCTCCTCGTGCGCGTCCACGAGGTCCTTGACGATCTCCTGCTGGCCGTACACCGTGATCGCCCGGCCGGTCAGCTCGGTCAGCGCGATGCGGTGGTCGGTGCCGTCGAAGCGCAGGGAAAACCCTTCGTGCGGAAGGCCTTCCCGCGCCAGCCGGTCGCCGAGCCCGATCTCGGTGAGCAGCTCCACCGTCGGCTGCTCGCACACCCCCGCGCGCACCCGCTGCCGCACGTACTCCCGGTCGCGGGCCTCCAGGACCACTGCCTCCACCCCGGCCTGATGCAGCAGGTAGGACAGCAGCAGTCCGGCGGGGCCGGCACCGATCACGGCGACCTGAGTGCGCAACGGGGGTACCTC
The DNA here is from genome assembly GCA_036502365.1 of Amycolatopsis sp. Taxonomy (GTDB): domain Bacteria; phylum Actinomycetota; class Actinomycetes; order Mycobacteriales; family Pseudonocardiaceae; genus Amycolatopsis. The sequence goes on along the minus strand of DASXYS010000245.1, from coordinate 10,658 downwards.
CGAGGTCGGGTCTCAAGCCGCGGAGCGCGACTTCACATGGGCTTTCAGGTCGAACGCGCTGGCCTTGAGATCCACATAGGACGGACGCTGCTCGGCGGTGAAGAGCCGCCGGGCGGCGATGTGGTCGGCCGGCCGGTTCACCGACTCGACCGCGATGAGCACGCCGTCGCGGAACGACAGCACGGAGAACTTGCCCTCGGCGAGGTCACCGGTGACCACGGTCTGGTCGGCGTTCGCGAGGATGCCGACGATCTGCAGCTTCGCGGCGGTCTGGTCGGTCCAGAACCACGGCAGGCTGTCGTACGGCGCGGAGCCGCCGGTGATCGAGGCGGCGACACAACGGGCCTGGTCCACGGCGTTCTGCACGGACTCCAGCCGGGTCGGGGCGCCGGCCTGCACACACGGGAAGTTGGCGCAGTCGCCGATCGCGAAGATCTTCGGGTCCTCGGTGCGCAGGTGCTCGTCGACGACCACACCGTTGGTCACGGGCAGCCCGGCCGCCTCGGCCAGCCCCGTCTCCGGCACCACGCCCACGGCGACCACCACCAGGTCGGCGGGCAGCCGTCGGCCGTCGGACAGCTCCACCGACTCGACCCGGCCCTCGCCGTGCAGCGCCGTGACGCCGGTGCCGAGCAGCACGGTGTGCCCGGCATCGCGGTGCAGCCGGGCGAAGAACTCCGACACCTCGGGCGAGGCGACGCGCGCCAGCAGCCGGTCCTGCGCCTCGACCACCGTCACCGGCCGCCCGGCGTGCGACGCGAACTCCAGCCCGATGAACCCGCCGCCGATGACCACGACGTCGCGGGCGGCCTCCAGCTCGGCGCGCAGCCGGTCGGCGTCGTCCCGGGTGCGGAGCATGAGCACGCCGTCGAGGTCCGCGCCGGGCACGGGCAGCGTCCGGTTGCGCGCGCCGGTGGCCAGCACGAGGTGGTCGTAACCGAGCTTCGAACCGTCCTCCAGGACGGCCTGGCCCTCCGCGCGGTCGAGCGAGCGCACCCGCCCCGCCACGAGCTGGATGTCCTTCTCGGCGAAGAAGTCCTCCGGTCGCAGCCGCAGCGCCTCGTCGCCCGCCGTGCCCTTCAGGTACGCCTTCGACAGCGGCGGTCGCTGGTACGGCACCCCCGGCTCGTCGCCGATGAGGACCACGTGGCCGGGGAATCCCTTGTCACGCAAGGACGCCACGGCCTGGAAGCCACTCTGCCCGCCCCCGACCACCAGCACGGTCTCGGACACGGTTTCGGACGGGGAACCTACGGTGCTCATTCCTGCTCCTCCGGAAAGCGCAGGCCAGAACCGTCGTTCACCCCGGTCACCGGTAGCTGACACGACAGCCTGCTGGTGGCCTCCCGCGGGCTGGCCATGCAGTCCAAACTTCTCCCCCTCATCTGAGCACAACACCCGATGATCGTCGAGGCGCGCAGGAACGACGCGGACGTGACGGGGCGCACATGCCGTTACGGAGCCCGCGGTGAGCCCCTCGCTTCGGGACGCCCGTCAGCCTGCGGGATCCGGGCGGTCCGGCGCGTGCCGACTTCCACTCAATGGAAGCTTTGACGAGTCTCGCGGCGGACGTCTTCGGGGAGCCGCTGCGCACGCGGGGCGCCCAGCGCACGCGAGATCCCGCGCGCCGAGGCTCGCACGGCGGGCACCAGCGTGAGCGGATCCGATCCCTGCGCGGGCACGACCACGGAGATCGCCGCGACGACGGTGTCGTCCGAGCCGTGCACTGCCGCGCCGACGGACAGTGCGTGCAGCTCGATCTGGCCGTCGCTGACCGCGTAACCCTGATGGCGCACGTCGGCGAGCACGCGGCGCAGCCGTTCGGGCGACGCGATGGTCCGGTCCGTGTACCGCTTGAGCGGGCGCGCGAGGACCTGCTCCTGGACGTCGGCGGGCGCGTGGGCCAGCAGCACCAGCCCCACCGCCGTCGCGTGGACCGGCAGCCGGCCGCCGACGCGGGAGATCACGTTCACCGCGTGCCGGCCGGAGAGGCGCTCGATGTACACAACCTCGGCGCCGTCGAGCACGGCCAGCTGCACGTTCTGGTGCGTGGCCTCGTAGAGGTCCTCCAGGAACGGCATCGCGCTCTCCCGCAGCTGCGCCCCGTGCGGCGCGAGCGAGGCCACTTCCCACAGCCAGAGCCCGACGCGGAACTTCCCGTCGCCGTCCCGCTGCAGCGCCCCGCGGCTCACCAGCTCCCCCGCGAGCCGGTGCGTGGTCGACAAGGGCAGCCCGGTGCGCCGGCTCAGCTCGGACAACGTGAGCACGGGACGGTCGGAGGTGAACGCGCCCAGCACGTCCAGCACCCGCCCCACCACCGACGGCGGCCGCCGCGCGTTGTGCCGCATGGGGGCAAGTCAAGCGCATCGCGCCGGATCCGGCTCGGCCGTAACGAATTCCGGGTCAACCCCGGACCAAGCGCGGCAGGTAGCCGACGACGCGCGCGATCATTCGCGGCCCCACACCCGCTCGGCGGTCGAGACGACCAGTTCCAGCTTCCGCAACTGGTCGTCGACCGTCAGCTCGTTGCCCTCCTCCGTCGAGGAGAAACCGCACTGCGGGGAAAGGCAGAGCTGGTCGACGTCGACGAACCGGGAGGCCTCCTCGATGCGCCGCACCAGCGCGTCCGGGTCCTCCAGCTCGGGCCGCTTCGTGGTGACCAGGCCGAGCACCACGCGCTTGTCCCGCGGGACGAAGCGCAACGGCTCGAAGCCGCCGGAGCGCTCGTCGTCGAACTCCAGGAAGAAGCCGTCCACGCCCAGCTCGCCGAACAACGCCTCGGCGACGAACTCGTAACTGCCCTCGGCCGCCCACGAGGAGCGGAAGTTGCCGCGGCACAGGTGGGTCGTGACGGTCATGCCGCCGGGCTTCCCGGCGAGCGCGGCGTTGATCTGCTTGATGTTGCGCAGGTGCTGGGTGTCCGGGTCGCCGCCCATGCGGGCGACGAGCTCGCGCTGGGCCGGGTCGTTCAGGTACGCGAGGCTGGTGTCGTCGAGTTGCAGGTAGGTGCAGCCCAGCTCGCCCATCGCCGTCAGCTGCGCCGCGTACGCCGAGCTGAGGTCGGTGAAGAACTCGTCCAAATCCGGGTAGACGGTCTCGCTCACCGCCGCCCGGCCGCCGCGGTAATAAACCATGCTGGGCGACGGGATGGTCAGCTTCGGCGTCACGCCCGCGTCGACGTGCGCCTTCAGGAATTCGAAGTGCCGGGCGAAAATCGGCTCCTCGAGCCGTACCTTCCCGTCCACCTGGAGCCCCGGCGGGCTGAACTCGAGGTCGCCGGCGAGGTTGTGGAACTTCACGTGCAGCCGCTCGTCACTGCGCGAGACGCCGCCGAGCGCGTAGATGAAGTCCATGTGCCACGAGGACCGCCGGAACTCCCCGTCCGTGGCCGAGGCCAGGCCCGCGGCCCGCTGCATCTTCACCACGTCGCGGATCGTGTCGTCCTCCACGGCGCCGAGCTGTTCGGCGGTGATCTCGCCGTCCTGACACCGTCGCCGCGCCTCGCGCAGCACGGCTGGTCGCAGCAGGCTCCCGACATGGTCGGCGCGGAACGGGGGACGTGGGGTCATACCCGGCATCGTCACACAGGCCGGTGGCCCGTGCCGATCGCCGATTCGGCCCGGTCGCCGGCCGCCGGGGAAACACGAAGATCATGCCAGGGACTTGCCACTGTCATCCCCGGCGCGTTGGCTATGGCCCGGAAATCGCGCGAAAGGGCCCCACATGACCGAACCCGTCCCGCACCCGGTGGACCAGCGGCTGCCCGCCGGCCGGCTGCTCCTGCTCGGCCTGCAGCACATGGCGATCATGTACGCCGGTTCCGTCGCGGTGCCGCTGATCGTCGGCAGCGCGCTGAAGCTCGACGCCGCGACCGTCGCCCTCCTGGTGAACGCCGACCTGTTCGTGGCCGGCCTCGCGACACTGGTCCAGGTCATCGGGATCGGCAGGCTGCTCGGCATCCGGCTGCCGGTGGTGGCGGGCGCGACCTTCACCGTGGTGAACCCGATGATCCTGATCGCCTCGCAGTACGGGCTCACCGCGGTCTACGGCGCGATGCTCGTCTCCGGGGTGTTCGGGCTGGTGATCGCGAAGCCGTTCGCGAAGATGATCCGGTTCTTCCCGCCGCTGGTGTCCGGCACGCTGCTGGTGGTCATCGGCATCTCACTGCTCGGCCCGGGCGCGGCGATGATCGCGGGGCACGACACCGAGGCGCCGGACTACGGGTCGCCGTCGCACATCGGGCTGGCGTTCGGCGTGGTGGCGCTGGTGGTGCTGTGCACACGCGTGCTGCGCGGATTCGGCAACCAGCTCGGCCCGCTGATCGCGCTCGTGATCGGGCTGCTGGCCGCGATTCCGCTGGGGCTGACGCACTTCGGCGGGGTCGCGCAGGCGAGCTGGTTCGGGCTCGGGTCGCCGTTCCACTTCGGCGCGCCGACCTTCCCGATCGCCGCTGTGCTGTCGATGTGCGTGGTGATGCTGGTGACGTTCACCGAGTCCACCGCGGACCTGATCGCCGTCGGCGAGATCACCGGGCGGCCGGCGACGGATTCCGACCTGGCGCGCGGCCTGGCCACCGACGGCCTGTCCGCGATTCTCGGCGGCTGCATGAACTCGTTCCCCGACACCGCTTTCGCGCAGAACGTCGGCCTGGTGCAGATGACCGGCGTGCGCAGCCGCTGGGTGGTCGCGGTGACCGGCGGCCTGCTCGTGGTGATGGGGCTGGTGCCGAAGATCGGCGCGTTCATCGCGGCGATCCCGGAGCCGGTGGTCGGCGGCGTCGCGGTGGTGATGTTCGCGATGGTCGCCGCGGTCGGCGTGCAGAACCTGAAGAAGGTCGAGTTCTCGGGCAACCACAACACTTTTGTCGTCGCCGTGGCGCTGGGCGTCGGGCTGCTGCCGGCGTTCGGGCTCGACCGCTTCGGCAACTCGGTCTTCTTCCAGCACTTCCCGGCGTGGCTGCAGACGATCTGCGGCAGCCCGATCACGGTCGCGGCGGTGCTGGCTTTTGTGCTGAACCTGTTGTTCAACCACCTCGGCCGGCGCTCGGAGCCGGACCTGCTGTCGGCGCCGTGACCGGGTGAATCAGCAGAAGAGAATGCCCAGCAGGCACGGCGGCGGAGGCGGCTTCGGGGTCGACGAGTGGGTCGGCGCCGACGTGGAGGTGGACGGGTCCGGTGAAGACGGATCGCCGGTGGGAGTCGAGGGGGCGCTGTGCCGCGGCGGGGCCGAGTCGTGCGCCGGCGGCGAGTCGGGAGCCGAGCCGCCACGCGGGTGCAGCGGGTCCAAGACGGAGGTGACGTCGGAGGAGCGCGGCCGGTCAGTGGTCTCGTCGCTCGAGGACGACTGCTGTCCCTCGCCGCCGCTGGTGCCCCCGGCGGTGGGCGGGTTGGTCTCGCTGACGCCGCCCGCACCCCCGGTGCGGTCCGGCATCTCGATCACCTTCATCTCGGTGACGTGCGCGGCCGTATCGTTCGCTGTTGTCCCGAACCCGACGAGAACCGCCGCGGCACCACAGCCGACCACGACGGCGAGCATCACGGCGACCATGCGCCAGCGCGACCTCGACGGCGGCGGGACGCGCTCGCCCCAGCCTTCGCGCACCAGCAGATCGGCGACCGAAACCTCTTCGTTCACCAGCGGACCTTTCACCAGGGTGAGCCATTCTTACCGCAGAAGGCCACCGAACGGGTGAAGACTGACAGAAATTCCTACACTGTGTACGTCACCCTATCGGGTGAGAGTCACAGCGGTTTCACAGCTGCCCTTAGTAAAAATCCCAGCATGACCAGCCAGCCTGGAACCATGCTGCTGCGCGCCCCCCAGCCGGTTCCCCTGCGAACGCGCTGGTCCGTCTGGTTCCGGTGGGTGCCCACTCCGCGCAGCACCCCGTTCACTTTCGGCTATCTGGTGGTCCTGCTCGGCACCACGCTCCTGCTGCGGTTCGCCAGCTCGACGCTGACGAACAAGCTCCTGCTGCTCTCCAGCACCGACGCGCACAACCTGTGGCGCCGTCCGCTGACCTCGCTGCTGACCAGCGCGTTGTGGCTGGCCGACGGCGGCTGGCTCACCTACGCCGCCATCTTCGCCGTCCTCGTCGCGCCGCTCGAACGCCGCTTCGGCGCGGGCCGGACCGCACTGGTGTTCTTCAGCGGCCACGTGCTGGCCACGCTCGCCACCGAGCTGCCGGTGATGGCCCTGATCAGCAACGGGGTGCTGCCGACTTCCGCGGGCCGCTGGCTCGACATCGGCGTCAGCTACGGCTTCTTCACCACCGCGGGCGCACTCGTCTTCCAGCTGCGCGGCCGGCTGCGGATCGCGGCGGTGGCGGCGCTGGAGCTGTTCATCGCGCTCATTTACGTCACCGACGACCCGAGCAGCCTGGAGTCGATCGTGACGGTGCTCGGCCACCTGTGCGCGGCCCAGTTCGGCCTCTTCTTCTGGGGCGCCCGGCTGCGCCGGGCGCGGACGCCCGCCCCGCCCGTCGACCCGCCGGTCGCCCGGCCCGAACTGGTCGGGGCCGGCGCGGAAACGTGAGGTCAGTTCACCAGTGCGGCTGACCATGGAAAGTCCGGTCGTATCTGTGCGTATACAGGGAGATCCCCGGGTGGTGTAATCGACGGGCCATACGCCGATACGGGGGGACCGGGACGCATCATGGAGGCCGACGCCGCGGGCGAACCGGCGGGTGACGCCGCGGCGACGGCTTTGCGTGCGCGGCTGGCCGGTCTGGCCCCGGAAGGCGACACCGGCGTGATCTTCTCCTTCGACGCCACCGACACCACCCTCACCTGGCTGCCCGGCCTCGACGCCGTACTCGGCCTGCCCGGCGCCCCCGGCGAAGACCTGTGCGAACAGCTGCTCGCCCTGCTCCGCCCACTCACCGCGAACCTGCGCGCCGTGCTCCCCGGCCGGGACTTCGAGCTGGAGCAGTCGCTGGAGACCGCCACCGGACAGCCGCGCCGGATCCGGCTGCGGGCGCGCACCGTCGGCGAGCACTCCCGCACCACCGGCCTGCTGGGCGTCGCCTACGCGGTGCGGGACGAGCAGCCGGGCAAATCGGAACTGGCCGAGCTGGCCGACCGCTACCGCGTGCTCGTGGAGCTGAGCCCGGACGCGATCTGCGTGCACGAAGGCGGGTTCGTCAGCTACGTGAACCGCGCGGCGCTCGACCTGCTCGGCGCCGGTTCGACGGCGGAGGTCTTCGGCCGCCCGTTCACCGACTTCCTCGCCGACGGCTCGGCCGAACGGCTGGCCGGCGGGGTGCGGGCGCTCACCGAGCCCGGCGCCGGGACCGGGCCGGTCGAGGCCGTGCTCAAGCGCGTCGACGGCAGCAAGCTCGCCGTGGAGACGGTCACCGTGCGGACCAGCGACGAGAGCACGCCGTCGTTCCAGGTCGTGCTCCGCGACGTGACCGGCCGCCGGGCCGTGGCCGACGCGCTGCGCACGCAGGCCGCGCTCGTGACCCACGTCAGCGACGCCATCATCGCCACCACCGGCGCGGGCATCGTGACCAGCTGGAACCCGGCCGCCGAGGCCGTGTACGGCTGGTCCGCGGCCGAGGCCGCCGGTCGACCGGCCGCCGAACTGGTAGGCGCCGAACTCGACCCCGGGGCCGTGCTGCGCGCGGGCGGCGTGGTCGAGCAGGCGCACCGAAACCGCACCGGCACGGCGCTCTCGGTCCGCGTTTCCGCAGCTGAGATGAACGACGGCTACGTTCTTGTCTGCGCCGACGAGACCGCCCGCCGCCGTGCGGAGCAGCGCTACCGCACGGTCGTCGGAGCGCTCGACGAAGGCGTGATGGTGATGGGCCCGACCGGGCGGCTCGAGTCGGCCAACCCGGCGGCCGGCCGCATCCTCGGCCTGACCCCGGCCGACCTGATCGGCGTCCCCAGCACCATGCTCGCGCTCTTCGACGAGGCGGGCGGGCAGATCCCGGACGAGGAGCTGCCGTCCGTGCGCACCCGGCGCACCGGCCTCACGCAGAACGGCCGCGTCGCGCGCTGGCGCCGCCCCGACGGCCGCGACGTCTGGCTCTCCTTGACCTCTCGCCTGCTCGACCCGGAGGACGCGGCGGGCGCGACGGCGGTGGTCTCGTTCACCGACATCACGGAGCGCCGCTCGATCAGCGCTCGCCTCGCGCACGACGCGACCCACGACCCGTTGACCCGCCTGGCGAACCGGACGCTCGTGCTCGACCGGCTGGACCGGCGCACCCAGTGCCAGGCGTCCACCGTGCTGTTTCTCGACCTGGACAAGTTCAAGGTCATCAACGACTCCCTCGGCCACTCCGTCGGCGACCAGGTGCTGCGCATCGTCGGCGAGCGGCTGCGGCACGCCGCGGGCGCCGAGGACGTGGTGGGCCGCCTCGGCGGCGATGAGTTCGTGGTCGTCACGCAGGCGGCGACCGAAGACGGCGAGGTGCGGGCGCTCGCCGGGCACGTGCGCGCGGTGCTGGCCGAGCCGATCGTCGTGCACGGCCGCCAGCTGCACCTCGACGCGAGCATCGGCGTCGTGCTGGTCGGGCCGGACGACCAGCGCAGCGCCGAAGACCTGTTGCGCGACGCGGATGTCGCGATGTACCAGGCGAAAGCGCTCGGCGGCGGCCGGTTCGAACTGTTCGACGTCACGCTGCGCGAGCGCATGCAGCGGCGGCTGCGGCTGGAGCAGGACCTGCGCGAAGCCGTCCACAATGGACAACTGTGGCCCGCGTACCAGCCGGTGGTGGACCTGCGCACGGGCAAGATGGTGGCGGTCGAGGCGCTGCTGCGCTGGACGCACCCGAAACACGGCGAGATCTCCCCGGTGGAGTTCATTCCGCTCGCCGAGGAGAGCGAGCTGATCAACGTGATCGGCAAGTTCGTGCTGCGTTGCGCCACGCGTGAGCTGGCGCGGCTGCGCACCGAACGCGGGCTCGACCTGAACCTGAAAGTGAACCTGTCCGTCCGCCAGCTCGACGATCCCGGCCTGGTGCCCGCGGTTCGCGACGTGCTCGCGACCACGGGCCTGCCGCCGGGCTCGTTGTGCCTGGAGATCACCGAGAGCGCGCTGATGCGGGACGAGGCCGCGGCCGCCGCGGTGCTCGCCTCACTGCGCGGACTCGGCGTCCTGCTGGCGATCGACGACTTCGGCACCGGCTATTCGTCGCTGGCACAGCTGCGCCGGCTGACGCTGGACACGCTCAAGATCGACCGCTCGTTCATCACCGGCATCGCCGAATCCCGTGACGCGGAAGCGATCGTCACCAGCATCATCGCGATGGCGCACGCGGTGGACCTGACCGTGGTCGCCGAGGGCGTCGAGACCGCCGAAGAGCTGGCGCTGCTGCGCGAGCTGGACTGCGACCAGGCCCAGGGCTACCACCTGGGCCGTCCCGCCGCGGCCGCCGACCTGTTTCAGTAGACGCGAAGCAGCGCTTCCAGCTCCTCCGCGGTGAGCACGACGTCCAAGTCTTCGAGCACTTCGCCGAGCTGGTCCGGCGCGACGGTGCGGGTCTCCGTGGTGCCGTCGGAGCGGGTTTCGGTCAGCTCGCGGCCGAGCAGGCGGCGGAACCGGCCCTCGGCCAGCCGCATCACCACCAGCCGCCCGGTGAACGGCGAACGCGGGTGCGTCGAGGTGTAGTGGTGATAGACCTCGTAGTCGATCGGACGGCTGCGCACCCGGTCGTCCAGCTCGTGCAGGTCGTCCCAGCCGTCGCCGTCCTGCTTCTGCAGCACCCACCAGCCGTCGCGCTCGACCAGCCGGTGCGGCCACCCGGCCTGGTCGACGACGGCGCCGTCCACCAGCGGCATCGGCACCAGTATCCCGGCCCCGAAGCCGACGTCGACCAGGTACCGCGTGCCCTCGACGGTGACCAGCAGCGCCATGTGCGTGTACGGCCCGTCCTTGCCCGGCTGAACCCGCGCGACCGTGCGCTGGAGCTCGTACCCGAGCCGCTCGGCGACGGCCGCGAAAAGCCCGGCCTGCTCGTAGCAATAGCCGCCGCGCTGCCGTCCGACGAGCTTCGCGGCGACGACGTCCAGGCCGATCCCCTGATGCCGTCCGAGCACCACGTCGACGTTCTCGAACGCGATCGCCTCGACGTGTGCCCTGGTCAGCGCAATGAGCGCCGCCGCCGACGGCTCCCGCCGCGGCTGCCCGATCCGCGCCAGGTAGGCGTCGACGTCCACCGCTTCGACGCCCCAGTCACCGCTGTGTGTCAGCTTGGCCAGTCCCGTTGTCATGGCTCCAGTCTGAAACCTCCAGCTCGCTGGAGGTCAAGCAGGGGTTCCTATCCCATGTAGACAGTCGTCTCCGGCCGGACTTTACGAACTTTTTTCCCGCTTCCGCCGCGAGTCGCCCTAACATCCGGAGATGGAACCGATTTACGACCGCCGTGGCCAGATCTGCGCCTGGCTCGACGAAGACGCCCTGCGCGACCTCGGCGGCCGGGTCACGGCCTGGCTGCACTCGGGCAGCGTCGTGAGCCCGGCTTCGGTGCACAAGGGCTGGTACCGCGCGGGCACCTTCCGCGACCACGTCGGCGCGGTCGTCGCGTGGACCGAGGCCTCGCACAGCGCGCCCCCGAAGCCACCCCACGAGCCGATGCCGATCAACCCGGTGAAGGCCGTGCGCCCGACGAAACCGGCAATGCCCCGCGGCCCGCTGAAGCCGGTCGACGC
>DASXYS010000244.1:0-9751 GCA_036502365.1 Amycolatopsis sp. | reverse complement strand
GACGGCGGGTGAGGTCGTCGGCGCGGTCCGGACCTTGGTGCGGGACATCATTTCCGAGTTGATCGGGCACATGATCAGCTGGGCGTTGCAGGTGGTGTTCACCCTTGGTATCGGCCTGACCTGGGTGGTGCCGCAGGTGGTGGCCGCCGTCGCGAAGACCGCGTCGTCGATCGCGAGCGTGACCACGAAGCTGGTCAAGGCGCTCAAGGCGCTCGTCCCGCTGCTGAAGAAGGCCGGCACGCTGTTCGAGGACGCGGGCAAGGCGTTGAAGGGCCTGAAGGGCGGCAAGATCGACGCGCCGCCGAAGCCGTCGAAGATCGATGGCACACCGAAAGCTCCGGAGATCAAGGGCGGCGGTGGCACGCCCAAGAGCGGCGACGAGTCCGTCACCACGTCCGGCGATCATTCCGGGACCGGCGGCGGCGGCTCGACCACGACCTCGGGTGATCACTCGGCCCCCAAGCCGAACGAGTCCCACGGCTCCGGCGGGGAAAACCCGCCCGTGCAGCCCAAGCCCGAGCCGGCGCCCGCCGATCCGCCGGGTGGCCGGCCCAACGGCGCCACCGGGGACAAAACGCCGCCGGGCGACAATCCTCGCGGCACCGCCGTCGGCAAGAACGGCCGCGTCTGCGAAACCGACCCGGTCGACGTCGCCACGGGCGAGATGGTGCTCGACCAGACCGACCTGGTGCTGCCGCTGCGGCTCGAGCTGGCGCTGGAGCGCATGCACGTGTCGTCCTACCGCGCGGGCCGCTGGTTCGGCGCGTCCTGGTCGTCCACAGTGGACCAGCGACTCGAGGTCGGCGGCGAGGGCATCCGCTACTTCTCGCCCGACGGCATGATCCTGGTGTACCCGCTGCCCGCGCCCGGCACCTCGGTGCTGCCGGTGGAGGGCCCGCGGCTGTCACTGACGCGCCGGCTCGACGGCGGCTATGGCCTCGAAGGGCCGGTACACGGCACCCATTTGCGGTTCGACCCGGTGCCCGGCGAGCGCGCCGGCGTGCTTCCGCTCACCACGGTGACCGGAGCCGGGCAGGACTACCGCATCGAGTACGGCCAGGACGCGAGCCCGCTGCGGATCCGGCACTCCGACGGCTACCAGGTCGAGTTCACCACCTCCCGCGGCCGGATCACCGCGATCTCCGTGGTGGACCCGGACGCGGACGTGCGGGCGGCGGCCACCCGCTACGGCTACGACGCCGACGGCAGGCTCACCCAGGTGGTGAACTCCTCGGGCCGTCCGATGCTGTTCGACTACGACACCCACGGCCGGATCACCGGCTGGCAGGACCGCAACGGCACCTGGTACCGCTACGTCTACGACGCCGCCGGCCGGTGCGTGAAGACGGTGGGAGACAAGGGTTTCCGCGACGGAAGCTTCGCCTACGACCGTGACCGGCTGGTCACCACGTACACCGACTCGCTCGGCCACCGCACCGAGTACCACCTCAACGAGGCCAACCAGGTCGTGCGGGAGGTGGACGCGGCGGGCCACACCCGGGAGTCCACTTGGGACCGGTACGACCGGCTCCTCGCCCGCACCGACCAGTTCGGGCGCGTCACCTCCTACGAGTACGACACCGACGGCGCGCTGAGCCGGGTCGTCCGGCCGGACGGCAGCGTGGTGCACGTCCACCTGCGCGAGGGCGCGGTCGCCGCGATCAGCGTGGGTGACGCCGAGCGCACCTGGACGCGGGTCTACGACGAGGCGCCGGACCCGTTCGCCGGGCAGCTCGGCGTCGCGGCCGGGTTCCGCCACCAGGGCGTCGGCAGCACCGCGCCGGCGCCGGACGCGGTGGAGGAAGCAGCGCAGCCGTCGGAGGGCTACGTCCCGGACATGTTCGGCCGTCCCGCGCTGGTTTCGGCGCCCGGTGGGCAGGTTCGCCTGGACTGGACCGTCGAAGGACTGCGGGCGGCCCGCGTCGGACCTGGCGGCGGCCGTGCACAGTGGACGTACGACGCCGAGGGCAACGACGTCGCGCACGTCGACGAAGCCGGCGCGGTCACGCGGCGCGAGTACGGGCCGTTCGACGTCGTCGTGGCCACTGTGGACGCTGCCGGGGCGCGCACCACGTACACCTACGACACCGAGCTGCGGCTCGCGTCGGTGACCAACCCGGTCGGGCTGACCTGGTACTACCTGCGCGACCACGAGGGCCGCATCACCGAAGAACGCGACTTCGACGGGCGCACGCTGCGCTTCGAGTACGACGCCATGGGCCGGCTTTCCCGCTCGCTGAACGGGCTCGGCGAACTGGTCGAGTACACCTACGACACGCTGGGCAACGTGGTCGGGCGGCGCACGTCGTCGGGGCTCACCACCTACTCCTACGACCCGGTCGGCCGGCTCGTCCGCGCGGCCAACGCCGACGCGGTCATCGAATACGAGCGCGACGAACGCGGCCGGGTGATCGCCCAGACCACCAACGGCCGCACCACCACGTTCGCCTACGACGCCGGCCGGGTGCACCGCCGCACTCCGTCCGGTGTGGACAGTGTGTGGTCCTTCGGTGACAAGGGCGTGCCCGTCGGGCTCTCCGGCGGCGGCCACGAGGTGCGGTTCGGCCGCGACGCCGGCGGGAACGAGACCGGCCGGACGGTGGACGGGCGGGTGCTGCTCACGCAGGCGTTCGACGCCGAGCAGCGGCTCACCGCGCAGGACACCCCGGTCCGGCAGCGCCGTTACGACTACCGGCCCGACGGGAACCTCGTGCGCACCGCGGACAGCGTCGCCGGCGTGGTGCAGTTCCAGCTCGACGTCACGGGCCGCGTCGTCGACGCGGTCGCGCCCGACCGGCGCGAGGGCTACCGCTACGACGCGGCGGGCAACATCGTGGCCAGTGCCGCGGCCGGTGCCAGTGCCGGCTCGCCCGAGACCGGCCCGCGCGGTTACGCGGGCAACACCCTCACCGGCGCGGGAGCCGTCGCGTACCGGCACGACGCCCAGGGCCGGGTCGTCCAGCGCCTGGCCGGCGAGCTGGTCTGGAGCTACCACTGGGACGCCCAGGACCGGATGACCGGCGTGACCACCCCGGACGGCACGCGCTGGAACTACCGCTACGACCCGATCGGCAGGCGGATCGCCAAGCAGCGCCTCGGCCACGGCGGCGAGGTCGCCGAGCAGGTCGAGTTCGTCTGGGACGGCGGAAAGCTCGTCGAGGAGGTCCACCGCGGCCCCGACGGGACGACCCGGGTGCGCACCTGGGACTACGACCCGGACACCGACGCGCCGGTGGCGCAGCACGAGAGCACCGGCGGGATCCGGCTGTTCCACACCATCGTCACCGACCCCGTCGGACGGCCGGCCGAACTGCTCGACCCCGCCGGCGGGCTCGGCTGGCAGGGGCGGGCCACGGTGTGGGGCCGTGACCTCCCGGGCAGCGGCGGCGCGACGAGCACCCCGCTGCGCTTCCCCGGCCAGTACCTCGACGCCGAGACCGGGCTGCACTACAACGTCTACCGCTACTACGACCCGGCCACCGGCCGGTACGTGAGCCAGGACCCGCTCGGCCTCGCGCCCGCGCCCAACCCGGTCGCGTATGTGGACAACCCGCTGCGGGTGGCCGACCCGCTGGGCCTGGCGCCGACGAGCTGCTCCGAGGTCGATCTCGGGGATGGGACCCGGCCGGGCGGTTCGAACGACGCGGCCCACGTCGATGACACGGGCAGCACCTCGAACCCGTCGCGCGATCCCGGCTCCGATTCGGAGGACATCACCGACCAGGCCGCGCCACCGCCCGCGCACCAGCCCGCGCAGCCGGACTTCTCGCACAACCCGCCGAACGCGCCCGACTACGTCTACCACGGTTCGGGCGCGCCGCCGGAGGTCGTGTTCAACCAGGGCCTGACCTCCGACGCGATCCGCAACAACCGGCCGCCGATCTACGACATCGACACGCACCAGCACCGGTCGTACGGGTCCGGCAGTGGTTACGTGTCCACCTCGGGCAACTACAACACCGGGGTGCAGTTCGTGCCGATCAAGCCGGGGGCGCAGGTCACCGAGGGCGCCGACTTCTGGGGCAAGGGCGGCACCCAGTACCACGGCCACGACGGCTACGTGTACACGATCAAGGGCGACTCGGGCAGCATGGTCCACCTGCCCTCGCACCCGGGCCGGGTGCAGAACTTCGACGGCCAGGACGAATGGGCCGCGGTCGACCACATCCCGGGCTCGCAGATCGTCGGGGCGAACAAGATCACCGGCAACTACAACGTGCAGCCGTTCGGCGCGCCGGGCGCCCCGCCGACGATCATCCCGGGCAAGAGCGGCATCCAGAGCACCTGGATCCCCAACCCGGACTTCCAGCCGTGACCGCGGCGAACCAACCCGAAGGATCGGAGACCGTGGTGGAGGGCCCCCAGGACCCGCCGGTGACCCCGGAGCTGCGCGAGCGCGCGCGGCAGGCGCCGGACAGCTGGCTCTACGTGGTGGATCCGGCCTATGCCGGCACCGGCGACGTCCCGGGTTCGGCGATCGCCGGTGGCTACCGGGTCGACGAGCGCGGCGAGATCGCGGGCGCCTTCGTCCGTAACCCCGACTACCGGCCCAGCCCGATGGCGTGGGGTTTCCCGGCGCCGGGCAACGAATTGGAGGCCGCGCTGCAGGCCGCCGTCACCGGCCGCGGTGACGACGCCGCGGTCCGGTCCGCCCTGCTGGCCGCGACGGTCTACACCGCGTCGGCCCCGGACCACGCCGTCATCCCGGTGCGGCACGACGACGTCGAGGCCGTGCTCGTGTACACCTCGGAGAGCTATCTGCCGGAGCCGCCGCCCGGCCAGGCCTTCCGCCCGGTGCCAGTGCGCGAACTCGGGGCTTCGCTGGAGGGTCGTTACCTGCTGCTCAACCCGGGCAGCGCGCTGGAAGTGCTGGTGCCGGGCACCGACCTGGCCGGCTGAGGACTCCTCAGGCCCACCAGACCGAGGACGCCAGTGTGCTGAAGCCGAGCGAGTCGTACAGCGGCTTGCCCGCCTTCGAGGCGGTCAGGGTGATCGGGAGACCGTCCAAACGGGACAGCATGGCGTTCATCAACGAGCGGCCGACCCCGCGCGAGCGCTTCGCCGGCAGCGTGGTCACCCAGTAGACGCCGGCGGCCGTGCCGTCCAGGACGACGAAGCAGGCGCCGGCCGGCTCGCCGTCCCGTTCGGTGAGGTACAGCTCCACGTCGTCGCGGTCCAGCAACGCGGGCGGAAAGACCTCGCCGCGCCGGTACGGCTGGTGCCGTTCCAGCGGAAAGCCGTGCACGACAACGTTTTCGACGGTCGCCAGCTGCTCCGGCGTATCGGCTCGGACCACGTCTGGTATGTCTACTGTGGACGCTGCGGCGGTGCGCGCCATCACCGGCAGCTCTCGCGGCTTCAGGCCGAGCGCGGACAGGTCGACGGTGCCGTACGCGTCTTCGACGACGACCCGTGCCGCGTTCTCGGCCAGCTTGGTCAGCTCGGCGACGTCCTCGGCGTCGGGCGTGCCGGTGCGCAGCACGATCCGCATGCCGCTGCGCTCGCTGCCGTGCACACAGACGAAACCGGGCCGGGTGGTCAGCCGATGTCCGCGGGTCTGCGCCAGCAGTGTCCAGAAGGCGGCGGTGTTGGCCACGGCCACGTCGAGCGGCGGTGCTTGATCGAGAGAGCTGGTCATGTGCTCGACCCTAAGCGGCGAGTGGCTCCCTCAGAAGTGCCAATTCGCGCAGGTTCCGGTGGGCCGATCCGGGGATCAGGTCAACGCGAGCGGCAGCGTCCGGCGCACCGCCGCGCCGTGCGCCCCGTGCAGCGGAACCGCCGAAACCCCTTGCGGCGCGGGCACTTCCTCTCCCGGGCGGGCGCCGACGCGGATGGTCACGTCGGTGCGCTCGCGGCCGCCGGGGGTGCGGCGGAGCGTGGCCGAAGTCGCGGTGAACGCCGCGCCGGGCACCGCCAGCCCGAGCGTCCGGGCAAGGTCGCGAGAGGAGCGGGGCGCGTAACAGGCCTGCGTGACACCGCCCCAGGACCAGGACTTCCAGCCGTCGCCGTCACTGTCCTGCGGCTGCTGCGCGGCCTGGACGCCGAGCGCCACCCGCAGCTCCGTCGTCAGCTCGGCGGCTTCGAGCACAGTGGACGGATAGCCCGCCTCAGCGAGGGCGACCATCAGGCTGAGCGCGGCGCTCGCGGTGCTGCGCAACGCGCCCAGCTGCCCGCCGCCGCGGGCGAGCGCGGCGATCGGCGCGTCCTGCGGGCGATAGCGGACGGCGAGCCAGCGCACCCGGTAGACCTGGGGCCCGCGCGGGACCGTCCAGGTCAGCAGTTGCACGGCGGCGAGCGGGATGTCCGTGCCGTGGAAGGCGGTGCGCAGGATCCGGACCAGTGCCTCGACGGACGGCTCGGCCGCGCCGGGGGTGAGGCGGACGATCGCGCACCAGTCACCGTCCAGCTCGGCGACGCCGAAGCGGTTGCCGGCCCGGTCCACGTGCTGGCGCACCAGCACGGGCCCGGCGACGCGGTGCAGCGGGTCGGGGCTGTCGCGGCGGCTGTCGTGGCGCCGCAGGCGGTAACCGAGCCAGGTCCACGTCCACGCGCCGAAGTGGCGGCCGGCGAACCGGACCGACGTCGCGAGCAGCAGCGCCCCGGCCACCACGGCGACGCTGATCCGGACGGGCTGCGCGACCTCGGGCCGGGTGAAAACCAGCAGCACGGCGATCGCGAGGATCTCCCACGAGGTGGCCTGCAACGGGCGGATCGGCAGCAGCCACGGCAGCGCCGCCGAGCCGGAAGCGACGGACGGCCCGGGATCGGACGGGGCCGGACGCCCACCTGCGGGCGCGGGCGTGGCCGGGCTGGGCCCAACGGAACCAGGCCCGGCTGATCCAGGCCCGGCTGAACCTGGCCCAGCGGAACCGGGCTCGGCTGAACCAGGCCCAGCTGATCCGGGCCCGGCTGATCCAGGCAGTGCTGAGACGGACACGGGCTCCCCATTCCCCGGGCACCCACCCTGGCCCGGCCCCGTGACGCTAGCGCTCCACACACTCGCGTGTGGGCGTAAAAATTACCCTCGTCGCCGGGTCCGGCGGCTCCTAGCCTCCTGCCTGGACCAATGCGCGCGAACAGGGGGCCGGAACAGCGTGTGGACGCAGCGGGACCAGATCCAGGCGTACCAGTTCCTGCGCCGCAGGCTCGTTTCCGCGCTGGTCGCGGCCGACGCCAACCACCCCACCTCGCCCAGCAGGCGGCTGGTGCTCGGCACCGTGCTGGGGCTGGCCGTGGCGATACTGGTGACCGCGGTGTTCGGCGTGATCGGGCTGCTCAACCCGTCCGGCGGCAAGGACTGGCTCGCGGGCGGGCGGGTGATCGTCGAGGACGGCACCGGCGCGCGGTTCGTGCTCGGCGCGGACGGCGCCGTGCACCCGGTGCTCAACTACGCCTCCGCCCGGCTGCTCGCGGGCGGCAATGGCGACTCGACCGTCTCCGTGTCTTCGGCGAACCTCGGCACCGCGCCACGCGGCACGCAGATCGGCATCCCCGGCGCCCCCGACTCGTTGCCCGCGGCGGCCGCGCTCACCACCGCGCCGTGGAGCAGTTGCAGCCGCACCACCCAGGACGCGCCCGCTTCGGCCGAGCCGCTGGTGGCCGTGCTTGTCGGCGCTCCGCAGAACGGGGTCGAGCTGCCGCGTGACTCCGGCGCGATCGTCCGGCTGCCCCAAGGCGATCGCTACCTCGTGGCGGGCGGGCGGCGGTACAAGCTCAGCGACGAGGCCGCGGCCGCACTGCAATTCGACAGCTACCCGACGATCGCCGTCTCGTCCCGGTGGATCGACACCGTGCCGGCTGGCCGCGACCTCGGCGCGATCCCGGTGCCGGGCGCCGGCGACCCCGGCCCGCGGGTCGGCACGACGGCCACGCGCGTCGGCGAAGTCCTCGCGGTCGTCGACGCGATGGCCGGGCCGGGCGAGGCGAACTCGTATTATCTGGTGCGAAAGGACGGTCTCCAGCCGATCGGCCAGACCGAGGCGAGCCTGCTGGTGACCACTGCCACCAATGAAGCCGCGTACGACGGCCGTCCCGCCCCGGTTTCGACCCGGGCCGCGGACGTCGCCTCGGTCGCGAAGGTGGCCGAGCCGCGCGCAGGGGGCGCGGACCCGGCCGCCTATCCCGACCGGATCCCCGGCAAGGCGCCGATCACCGGCAACTCCGTGACCCTGTGCGCGCAGGGCGGGCGGATCTTCGTCTCCGCGGACCTCCCGCTGCCCGCCGGCGGCCGCGCGCTGCCCGTGACCAGCCGCGGCGACGCCCGGGTCGCCGACCAGGTCTTCGTGCCGCCGTCCGGGGGCGCCGTGGTCACCGACGCGGGTTCCGGGACGACCTACCTGGTTACGGACATGGGCCGGAAATATCCGGTCGCGAGCGCCCCGGCGCTGGCTTCGCTCGGCTACGGTTCCGTGGCCGGGCAACCGCTTCCGAGCGGGCTACTGGCACTGGTGCCGACGGGCCCCGCGCTGGACCCGGCCGCGGCCGGGCAGCCGGCCCCGTCGGGTGGAACGGGGTGAGCGGGTCGGTGCAGATGACTGAAGAACTACCGAGCGAAGCGGTGCCCGGCACGGACCGGATCCGGGTCGCCGTCATCGAGGACCACCCGCTGTACCGCCGGTCGGTGGAGCGGGTCCTCGAGGAGTCGCCGGACGTCGAGCTGGGCGCGGTGGTCGACTCGGTCGCCCGCTTCCACGTGCAGCAGCAGCCTGCGGGCAGCGTCGTGCTGCTGGACCTGGGGCTGCCCGGGGTCGCGGGCGCGGCGGCGGTGCTGGAGGTGTGCGAGCTCGGGCACCACGTGCTCGTGGTGTCCGCGCAGGCGGAGTCGGACCAGGTGCTGGGCGCAATTGCCGCCGGTGCCAAGGGTTTCCTGTCCAAGGACGTGGACGTCGACGAACTGCTGATCGCCATCCGCGCGGTGGCCCAGGGCGGCGCGTACGTCTCCGCCGTGGTCGCCGGGATGATCATCAAGGACAACACCGAGCGCTCGGTGCCGCGGCCGGAAATGGAGCTTTCGCCGCGCGAGGAGCAGGTGCTGCGGCTGGTCGCGGCCGGCGAGCGCGACATCGACATCGCGCGGATCCTCGGCATCGGCGTGCGCACCGTGCGCGGCTACCTCGACCGGATCCGGGACAAGACGGGGGAGCGGCGCCGTCCGGGGCTGGTGAAGGAGGCCATCCGCCGTGGCCTCGTGGGCGGCCCGGGAAGGAAACCGTGACGTGACGGTCGAAGACGGCCAGGAGCAGCCGCCGCGGATCAACGTCGGCGTGATCGAGGACCACCCGCTCTACCGCGACGCGGTGGCGCGGGTGCTGAACGAGGCGCCGGACATCGAGCTGGGCGCGGTGGCCGACTCCGTGGCGCGCTTCGCCGTACAGGAACAGCCGCGCGGCAGCGTGGTGGTGCTGGACCTCAAGCTGCGCGGGGTGCAGGACGCGGCGGCGGTGCTGGAAGTCGGGCAGATGGGGCACAAGGTGCTCGTGGTGTCCGCACACGCGGAACAGCCGGAGGTGCTCGGCGCGATGCAGGCGGGCGCCAAGGGCTTCCTGTCCAAGGACGTCGACGGCGACGAGCTGCTGCGCGCGATCCGCACCATCGCGGAGGACAACGCGTACGTCTCGCCCACGCTGGCCGGGATGATCATCCAGGACAGCGAAGACCGGCACGCGGGCCCGAAGATCGTGCTGTCGGAACGCGAGCGCCAGGTGCTGCGCCTGGTCGCCGCCGGCGAGCGCGACGTCGACGTGGCGGAGAT
>DASXYS010000243.1:0-9789 GCA_036502365.1 Amycolatopsis sp. | reverse complement strand
CGGATGCCGTGGCGTTCGGCGGCGGCGATGCGATCCGTCTCCTCCGTGGCGGACTCGAAGAGGACCACCAGGTGGGCGCCCGCGTCGTCGCCGAGGACGGGGACACCGGCGGACGACAGGGCGTCCGAGAGGAGGGTGCGGCGCTCGGCCAGTTCGCGGCGGAGCTTGCGCAGGTGGCGGCCCAGATCGCCGTGGCGGGCCAGTTCCACGAGGACCCGCTGGCCCGCCGGAGACGGACGAGTGCCGGTCAGATCCCGGTACGCCAGCACGGCGCGCACGACCTCCGACGGCGCGACCAGCCAGCCCGCCCCGAGCGTCGGGGTGAGGATCTTGCTCGTCGTGCCCAGGTGGACGACGACGTCCGGGGCGAGGGCGGCCAGCAGGGGCAGCGGGGCGACGTCGAAACGCAGCTCGCCGTCGTAGTCGTCCTCGATGACCAGCAGGCCGTCCGCCCGGGCCCGCTCGACCAGCTCCACGCGACGGGCGGCGCTCATCCGGCTGCCCATCGGGTACTGGTGCGCCGGCGAGCAGTAGACCGCCCGCGCGCCCGCCGGGATGGCGTCCGGGCGCAGGCCCTGCTCGTCGACGGGCACGCCCACCACCGTGAGCCCAGCCTGCCGGAACGCCTGCACAGCCCGCTGATACCCGGGCTCCTCGAAGGCGACGACCGCGCCCCGCCTCAGCACCGCGGCGGCCAGTTCGACGACCGCGGCCGTCGTCCCGCCGGTGGCGAGCACCGAGCCGGCGGCCAGGCCGCGGTGGCGCAGCAGGTGTTCGGACACCGTCGCGCGGTACTCGGGCAGCCCTGCGCGGTGCGCCCGGATCAACGGCTCGGGGTCCGCCGCCGCCCGCCACGCACGGCGCCAGGCGGCGCGGTCCAGGCCCGCGGCCCACGGCGTACCCGGGCTGAGGTCCAGCATCGGCGCGATTTCGGCGTCGGCCAACGGCGGTCCCGACGGCGACACCGACGCGGCCGCACGCGTCGGCGGAGTGGTCACGTACGTGCCGGAACCGTGTCGGCCGGAGATCCAGCCCTCGGCGTGCAGCTGCTCGTACGCGGCAGAGGTCACCGTGCGGGAGACGCCGAGCCGGTCGGCCAGCGCGCGCGTGGACGGCAACCGGTCGCCGCCGCGCAGGTGGCCGCTCGCGGCGGCTTCACGCAGGGCGTCGGCCAGCTGGACAGCGAGCGGCGTGCCTGCTTCGCGGTCGAGGCGGACCGGCAGCGCGGTGTCGGCGTACGACACGAGGGACCTCCCTCAAAACAAAGTGGACTTTCCAAGTGTACGAGAAGTGGATGTTTGATGGGTCCACTTGGCTGTTTCACACTGAAGGCATGACCAGCCTCTCGCCGACCCCCAGGACCACCCTCGGCCGTAAGAAGCACCGCGCGGCCACCGACCGCGCCACCCTCCACGCCGTGCTCGACGAGGCGCTGATCTGTCACCTCGGCGTCGTCCGCGACGGCGCGCCGCTGGTGCTGCCCACCGGCTACGGCCGCGACGGCGACACCCTCTACCTGCATGGTTCCACGGGCGCGGCCAGCCTGCGCGCCGCGGCGGGCGGCGTGGACGTGTGTGTCACCGTCACGCTGTTGGACGGGATCGTTTACTGCCGCTCGGTGAACAACCACTCGATGAACTACCGCAGCGCCGTCATCCTCGGCCGCGCCGAGACCGTCACCGACCCGGACGCCAAGATGCACGCCCTGCACGTGCTCACCGACCACCTCTCGCCCGGCTCGTGGGAGCACGCGCGCGGCGTCAACGCCAAGGAGTTCGCCGCCGTCAGCGTGCTGGCGCTGGACCTGACCGAGGCTTCGGTCAAGCTCCGCGCGGAGGGCCCGGACGACGAGGCGGACGACGTCGAGGCCGACGCCGCATGGGCCGGTGTCCTCCCAGTGCGGACGGTCTTCGGCGAGCCCGAGCCGTCGGCGGACCTGTCCGCGAAATGGACGACGCCCGAGCACGTCGCCCAGCGCGTCACGAAGGAAGGGGCAGCCGCACGATGAACGTCGTGCGGCCCGGTTCGCTGGCCACCTCGACGGTGCCGCCGTGCTCCACCACGAGCGACTGCGCCACCGACAGCCCCAGCCCGGTGCCGCCCGCCGAGCGCGTGCGGGAGTTGTCGACGCGGAAGAACCGGTCGAAGATCCGCCGCTGGTCCTCGGCCGAAATACCGGGCCCGGCATCGCTGACGCGCACGACGGCCTGACCGTCCTCGACCGTCAGCGCCAGCGAAACGGGCGTGCCCGGCGGCGTGTGGACCGCGGCGTTCGCCAGCAGGTTGTCAAGAACCTGACGAAGCCGGACCGGGTCCGCGTCGATTTCGACCGGCCCGGCCGGCACCGCGATTTCCAGCGGGTGCCCCGGCCGTCCGGCCCGGAACGCGTCGGCGGCCGCGCGCGCCGGATCGGCCAGATCGATTCGCTGCGGCCGTACCGGCGGCTCGGCGTCGTGCGCGTCGAGTCGCGCGAGCAGGAGGAGGTCGTCCACAAGCACGCTCATCCGCGCAGTCTCCTCGCGGATCTTCGACAGGTGCGCCTCGCGTTCCTCAGGCTCGTTCGCGGCGGCGTAGCGGAACAAATCGGCGTAGCCGCGGATCGACGTCAACGGCGTGCGCAGTTCGTGGGAGGCGTCGGCCACAAAGCGGCGAAGGCGCTCGTTCGCCACCGTCCGCGCGGCGAGCGAAGACTCGATGTGGGTGAGCATCAGGTTGAACGCCGTCCGCAGCTCCTGCACTTCGGCGCCGCCGCCCTCGCCGGAAGCGCGTACGGGCAGGGCGGCCGCGGCCATGAGGTCGTGCGACGCGATGTCGTGCGCCGTGCCCGCCATGTCCGACAGCGGCCGCAGCCCACGGCGCAGCACCAGCCGCCCGGCGACGACGAGGATCGCCAGCGCGATCAGGAACGCGATCACCTCGACGAGCACCAGCTGCCGCACGGTGTTGTCGAGGTCCGCCTGCGGCGCCGCGCTCAGCAGCACGGTGCCCGTGTCGACCTGGTCCGTCGCGACCGGGCAGGCGCGCACACGGTACGACCCGGCGCCGTCGATGTACACGGTGCGGAAGACGTCGCCGCGCGTCGCATCGACGGCGACCTTCGCGAGCGTCGCGGCGTCACTGGGCAGCTTCCCGCCCGGCTGCGCTGTCGCCACACCCTTGTCCACCTCGAACACCGCGGAGTACCAGGAGTAGATGGTCTGCGGGCTGCCGTGGGACGAGCGCAGCCCGGGCACCTGCGCGACCTGGCTGGTCTTCAGCTGCTCGTCGAGCCGGCGGCCGAGATAGCCGTTCATGAAACTCACGGTGACCGTGCCGACGATCGCGAAAACCACCAGCGCCAGCGCGCCCAGCCCGAACGCCAGCCGGGTGCCGAGCCGCGACGCGCGCCACGCGCCGAACCAGCGCCGCGCCCAGCGGCCAAAGCGAGTCACCGGCCCGACCGGCGCACGACGTACCCGACGCCGCGCACGGTGTGGATCAACGGTTCCGCGCCGTCGTCCAGCTTTCGCCGCAAATGGGAGATGACCAGCTCGACCACGTTGGAGCGGCCGCCGAAGTCGTACTCCCAGACGTGGTCGAGGATCTGCGCCTTGGTCAGCACCGTCGGCGAGCGGCGCATGAGATAGCGCAGCAGCTCGTACTCCGTGGGTGTCAGCTCGGCGGCGCGGCCGCCGCGGCGGACCTCGCGCGTGTCCTCGTCCAGCGTGAGATCGCCCACGGTCAGGACGGCGCCACGCGCGGCCGCCGGGACTGCGGCGCCGGTGCTGCGCCGAAGGACCGCGCGCAGCCGCGCCATCAGCTCCTCCACCGAGAACGGCTTCACGAGGTAGTCGTCGCCCCCGCGGGTGAGGCCGGCGATCCGGTCGGCCGTCGCGTCTTTCGCCGTCAGGAAGACCACGGGCACGGTGTTGCCGTTCGCGCGCAGGCGGTCCAGCACCGTGAAGCCGTCGAGGTCGGGCAGCATCAGGTCGAGCACCACGATGTCGGGCCCGAAGTCCGCCGCCCGGCTCAACGCCGCCGCGCCGGAGCCCGCGGTCACGGCCAGCCAGCCCTCGTACCGGGCGACGGTCGCCACCAGGTCGGCGATGTGCGGCTCGTCGTCGACGACCAGCAGCCGCACCGGGTTCGGGGTTTCCACTCCCCCATCCTCCGTGAGCCGCGGGCGGGCGCGCGAGCCGAACCCCCGCTCGACAGCCAGTCGACAGCTTCCGCCCAGATCTCCCACAGGTTCCGCGCCGACGCTGGCTGTCGTGAACCCGAACCGAAGGGAACCCGTGTGAGTGTCATGACACCGATCGCCGCGCCGGCCGGACCGGCGGTCTCCCCGCGGGTCGCCGCGAAGGCGTGGCTCTTCGCGTTCCTGGGCGCCAACCTCGCACTCGTCACCGTGTTCTTCGTCAACGGCGGGCTGTCCGACAACCCGTTGATCAGCGCCGGCCGCCTCGCCGGGCTGTACGCCGCGCAGGCCATGGCCTTCCAGTTGCTGCTCGTGGCGCGCCTGCCGTGGCTCGACCGGCGGCTCGGCATGGACCGGCTCACGGCGTGGCACCGCTGGACCGGCTTCACCCTGCTGTGGACGCTCCTCGCGCACGTCGTGCTCATCGTCTTCGGCTACGCGAGCGTGGAGGCGCGCGGCCCGGTCGGCGAGCTGGTGCAGCTGGCCGACACGCTCGAGGGACTGCTGCGCGCGATCGTCGCGTTCGTGCTGATCCTCGTGGTCGGCGCCGCTTCCGCCCGGTTCGCGCGCAAGCGGATGGCGTACGAGACCTGGCATTTCGTGCACCTCTACACCTACGCGGCGGTGCTGCTCGCGTTCACGCACCAGGTCGCCGTGGGCCAGTCGTTCACCAGTCATCCGGTCGCGCGCGCCTACTGGTGGACGCTGTGGCTGGGCGCCGGGGCCGCCGTGCTGGCCGGACGCGCCGTGCTGCCGCTGTGGCGGAACCTGCGGCATCAACTGCGGGTGGTCGCCGTCGTCCCGGAGTCACCCGACACCGTTTCGGTCTACATGACGGGCAAGGACCTCGACCGGCTGCCCGCGCGCGCCGGGCAGTTCTTCCTGTGGCGGTTCCTCACGAAGGACCGCTGGTGGCAAGCCAATCCGTTCTCCCTGTCGGCCGCGCCGGACGGCCGCACGTTACGGCTGACGGCGAAGGCGGTCGGCGAGTCCAGCGCGAGCCTGCGCTCGCTGCGCGTCGGCACGCGAGTGTTCGCCGAAGGCCCGTACGGCGCCTTCACCACGATCCACCAGCAGCGGCCGAACGCGCTGCTGGTGGCCGGCGGCGTGGGCATCACGCCGATCCGCGCGCTGCTGGAGGACATCACCGGTCACGTCGTCGTCCTCTACCGCGTGCGCACCCCGCAGGACGCGGTGCTGCTGCCCGAGCTGCGGGGCCTGGCCAAGGCGCGCGGCGCGATCGTGCAAGTCCTCAGTGGACCGTCGGACCAGCGCGGCCCGCACGGACCGCTGCTGGGCACGGAAAGCCTGCACGCGCTGGTGCCCGACATCGACGATCGTGACGTGTTCGTCTGCGGGCCGCCGGGGATGACGGCGGCGGTGCTGCGCAGTCTGCGGGAGCTGCGCGTGCCGTCCGCACGGGTGCATGCCGAACGTTTCAGCCTGGCCGCGTGAGGAGCGGGAAATGAAGAAGACGATCTTCGTCGTCGCCCTGTCGATCGCCGGGTTCATCGCCGTCTGGCGGTTCGAGCCGGCCGCGATGGGGACCACCACGACCACCACGACCACCCCGCCGTCGGCCTCGGCACCGTCCACTTCGACCGGCAGCAGCAGCACCTCGGTGACCGTGCCGGGTTCGGCGCAAAGCAGCGAGTTCGGCACCGTGCAGGTCCAGGTGACGTTCTCCGGCAGCCAGATCACCGACGTCCAGCTCCTGCAACAACCCGACAGCGGTCGCGGAATCGACGCGCTCCCGCAACTGCGGCAAGAGGCATTGCAGGCCCAGAGCGCGCACATCGACACTGTCTCCGGCGCGACGCAGACCAGCGAGTCCTACATCCGGTCGCTCCAGGCAGCGCTCGACGCGAAGGGCTCCTGATGACCACCCACGTCGAGCAGGTGATGGGCCTGCCCGTGTCGCTCGACCTGCGCGACGACGGCGACTTCTCGGCGGCCGTCACGGACGCGTTCGGCTGGCTACACGAGGTGGACGCTCGCTTCAGCCCGTACAAAGTGGACAGTGAGGTGTCCCGCTACGACCGGGGCGAGCTGGCCGCGGGTGACCTCAGCGGCGACCTCGACGAGGTGCTCGACCTGTGTGCGTACTACGAACATCTCTCCGGCGGCGCGTTCTCGGCGCGGCTCCCCGGGCGCGCCCTCGACCCGTGCGCCGTGGTGAAGGGCTGGGCGGTGCAGCGCGCGGCCGACCGGCTGCACGCCGCCGGGGCGCGGCGGTTCTGCCTGAACGCGGGCGGCGACGTCGTCACCGCCGGCGAGCCCGAGCCGGGACGGCCGTGGCGCGTCGGCGTCCGGCATCCCGAGCAGCCGCAGTCGGTGTGCGCGGTGGTCACCTCTCGCAACGGGGCGGTGGCGACGTCCGCAGCTTACGAGCGCGGGCAGCACATCCTCGACGGCCGCACCGGGCGCCCGGCCACCGGGCTGCTGAGCGTGACGATCGTCACCGAAGACCTGACGAACGCCGACGCGCTGGCCACCGCGGCCTTCGCGCTCGGCGAGGAGGGCATCGAGTGGGCGGCGGGCCAACCGGGCTGCGAGGTGCTGATCATCGACGCGGCCCGCCGGGTGCACCGGTCCCCCGGTCTGGACGCCGCCTGAAAAGCGATCGCCCGCGATGTCCGTTTCGGGCAGACTCACGGCAAAGCCAGTCGATGTGAGGAGCCTGATGGCCTCGGTAGTGCACAACATCACCTTCGGCTGCGCGGACGCGTACACGCTCGCGCAGTTCTGGACCGTGGTCACCGAGCGGCCACTGGCCGACGACGACTTTCCCGGCGACCCCGAGGCGTCGATCGAGCTCGAGTTGGGCGTTCACCTGCTTTTCCAGCAGGTGCCCGACCCCAAGACGGTGAAGAACCGCGTGCACATCTGCCTGCGCCCGGACGTGCCGCGCGACGAGGAAGTGGCGCGGCTGCTGACGGCGGGCGCGACCCTCGTCGACGATCAGCGGCGACCGGACGGCACCGGCTGGGTCGTGCTGGGCGACCCGGCGGGCAACGAGTTCTGTGTGGAGCGCAGCGCTGCCGAAAAAGCGGCGACGGCATGACCGGTTCGTTCGAGGTCAACCGCGCCAACTGGGACGAGCGCGCGCCGCTGCACGCGGCGTCGGAGCAGTACTCGGTGCGGAAGTTCCTGGACGACCCGGAGTACATCGGCGGCGTGGTGCGGTTCGACCAACCGCGGCTGGGCGACATCGCCGGGCTGCGCGGCGTCCACCTGCAGTGCCACATCGGCACGGACACGCTTTCCCTGTCGCGGCTGGGCGCGCGGATGTCCGGCCTCGACCTCTCGCCCGCGTCGCTCGCCGAGGCGCGCAAGCTCGCGGCCGGGGCCGGCGCGGACATCGACTACCACGAGGCGAACGTCTACGCCGCCGTCGAGGTCTTCGGCGAAGGCGGGTTCGACCTGGTCTACACCGGAATCGGCGCGCTGTGCTGGCTGCCGCGGGTCGCGGACTGGGCCTCGGTGGTGGCACGGCTGCTGCGCCCGGGCGGGCAGCTGTTCCTGCGCGAGGCCCACCCGATGCTGTGGGCTCTGGATGACGAGGCCGAGCGCGCGTGGCCGAAGTACGACTATTTCGAGCACGCCGAACCGCTGGTGTGGGACGACGAAACCACGTACGTCGAGATCGAACGGCCCCTTCGCAACACCACCACGCACTCGTGGAACCACTCGCTGGGCGAGATCATCACGGCGCTGCTGGACAACGGCCTTTCGCTGACCGCGTTCACCGAGCACGACAGCGTCCCGTGGAACGCGTTGCCGAAGGAGATGGCCGAGGAGGAGGGCGGTCTGTGGCGCATGCGCGAGAACCCGCGCCGGCTCGCGGCGAGCTACACGCTCCAGGCAGTGAAAGGTTCCTGACATAGCCTGTCCCGCTCGGTTCCTGGAGCGTTCCTAGAGTGACGGCATGACTCGTCCCCTGATCGCCGTCGCAGCACTCGGCGGCACCATCTCGATGACCCCCGGCGGCCGGGTCGAAGACGGCGTCGTGCCCCGGCTGACTGCCGCCGACCTGCTCGGCGAACTGGGCACCGACCTGCCGATGGACGTCCGCGCGGCCACGCTCGCCGGCATCTCCAGCGCCTCGATGGACTACGCCACCCTGACGCGTTGCCTGGCCTGGGGATCCGAACAGGTCGCGGACGGCGCCACCGGGCTGGTCGTCGTGCAAGGCACGGACACGCTGGAGGAGACGGCGTACTTCTTCGAGCTGGCTTGGCCGCACGACGACGTGCCGGTGGTGGTCACCGGCGCGATGCGCAACCCGAGCCTGCCGAGCGCGGACGGGCCGGCGAACCTGCTGGGGTCGCTCACCATCGCAGCCAACCCGCGTAGCCGCGGCGCTCTGGTGGTGTTCAACGACGACGTCCACGCGGCCCGCTGGGTGCGAAAGTCCCATTCGAGCCACCTGGAAGCGTTCTCGTCGGTGCCGGCGGGACCACTGGGCCTCGTCGCGGAAGGCTCGGTGCACTACTTCCACCCGCCCGTCCCACGTGCGCCCGCGCTGCCGTTGGCGGACGCGGACTTCTCCGGGCTGGTGCCGTTGCTGGAGGCGGGCATCGCGGACTCGGGCGAGCTTCTTTCCCTGGTGCTGGCGGGCGGCGCGCGCGGCGTTGTGATCGCGGCCAGCGGGGTCGGCCACGTCTCCGCGGGCACGGCGGACGTGATCGCGGCCGCGAAGGTCCCGGTCGTGATCGCGTCCCGCACCGGCGCCGGCCCGACTTTCCGCGGCACCTACGGCTTCCACGGCTCGGAGTCCAGCCTGATCCGCATGGGCGCGACGATGGCGGGGTGGCTGTGCCCGCGCAAGTCCCGGGTCCTGCTGCAACTCCTGCTGGCGACCGGCGCGTCGCGAGCCCGGATCGAGGCGGAGTTCCGGCTCCGCGGTGACCTGGACCGCTGACCGGCTCGGGTTACCGACGGCGCGCGAACGGGACTTTCGCACCGGCACCCGGTTGAGTCGATTTCCTCGTGGCAGCAAGGACTTCCACCGCGTCCCGCCCCGAAACCCGGCCGCGGATCAGTCGCGGATCGGGCCGCCCAACGGGTCCAGGTGGTACGGCCGCATGTCGCGGGGACCGTCGCGGTAGACGTGGATGCTGATGGCCGGGTCGGGCCCGTCGTTGCGGACCTCGTGGACGTAGCCGGGACCGAAGACGCGCGATTGGCCCGCGGCGAGCGCGTGCACCTCGGTCACCGCGCGGCCGCCAGGGGCGCGACGCGCGACCGTCTCGCTCAGCCGGCCCGAGACGACGGTGAACGCGCCGGTCGCGAAAACGTGGTCGTGCAGGTCGGTGTGCTGGCCCGGCAGCCAGCCGAGCAGCCAGATCTCCTGGCCGTCCTCGCGGGAGACGAGCGCCGAAAACCGCTCGTCGGGGTCGTAGCGGAGCAGGCCGCCCCAGCGGTCCCGGTCGGCGGCCACCTCGAGGGCGACGCGGACGGGGTGGCGCCGGGCGGGGTTCTCGGGACGCAGCAGGGTGTTGTCCGGAACGGCGAACATGGAACTGTCCTCACAGAAGGAAAGAAGAGAAGAGCTGGGCCGGGGCGGGGTTCACCGACAACAGCGGCACGACGCGCCCATGACGGGGCGG
>DASXYS010000242.1:0-7201 GCA_036502365.1 Amycolatopsis sp. | reverse complement strand
GTGTGGATGGCCAGGTTCACCCCGCGGCGCTGCGCGGTGACGGCGACGCGCTCGAGCCCCTCGACGACCTTCGGCTGGATCCAGTGCTGTGGCAGCGCGGCGAGCGCCTTGGTGGCGAGCCGGACGTCGCGCACGGTCTCGATGTCCATCAGCCGCATCAGGAACGACTCCAGCTGCGGCCACGGCACGTTGGCCACGTCGCCGCCGGAGACCACCACGTCGCGGACGCCGGGGGTGCGCTTGAGGTAGTCGATCATCGCGTCCTGGCGGTCGACCGGCTTGAGGCTGAGCTTGTGCTTCTCCACCTGCTCGGTCGAGTTCCCGACCAGGTCCATCCGGGTGCAGTGCCCGCAGTACTGGGGGCAGGTCGAGATCATCTCGGCCAGCACCTTCGTCGGGTAGCGGTGGGTGAGGCCCTCGACGACCCACATCTCCGCCTCGTGCAGCGAGTCGCGCTCGGAGTGGGGGTGGTTCGGCCAGACCGGGTCGCGGTCGCTGCGCACCGGCATCATGTAGCGGCGGATCGGGTCGGCGTAGAACGCCTCGGTGACCTTCGCCGGGTCGGTGCCGGCCGTCGGCGCCATGGTGTTGATCATCTGCGGGGGCAGCAGCATCGACATCGTGGCCATCTCGCGCTGGTCGGCGAGCAGGTCTTCGTAGAAGCGATCTTCCAGCAGGTCGCCCATCAGGGCGCGCAGCTGCTTGACGTTGCGGATGCAGTGCACCCGCTGCCACTGCGCGTCACGCCATTCGGCATCGGTGACGTCCTGCCAGCCGGGGAACCTGCGCCAGTCGGGTTCGACCAGCTCGGCGCGGGCGTACTCATAGGGCTGGTCCTGGGCGGCGGCAGGCGTCACAGGTTCCTGGATCGCAGTCACTTGTACTCCTCGTCGTCGGTATCGCGTTAAAATATCCTGTCATAACATTCTCACAGCGTAAATCTTCCTGCACGGTGACAGGGGGCGTCG
This sequence comes from Amycolatopsis sp., assembly GCA_036502365.1. GTDB lineage: Bacteria > Actinomycetota > Actinomycetes > Mycobacteriales > Pseudonocardiaceae > Amycolatopsis. The sequence continues at coordinate 6,233 of DASXYS010000242.1, read as the reverse complement.
GTCGGTCGCACCCCGGCAAAGCGGACCCGGAACGCCGGGGGAGACTCGTACACCGTGACGAACGACAGCACCACGCTCCTGCTCGGCGGCCGGATCTACACCCCGTCCTCGCCGGACGCGACCGCGATGGCGGTGTCCGGCGGCACGGTCGTCTGGGTCGGCCAGGACGCCCCCGCCCGCGCGCTGCACCCCGGCGCCCAGGTCGTCGACCTCGCCGGCGCGTTCGTCGCCCCCGCCTTCGTCGACGCGCACGTCCACGCCACCGCGACGGGCCTGCACCTGACCGGGCTCGACCTCACCGGCGTCCGCAGTGCCGCCGCCCTGCTCGCCGCGGTGCGCGAGGCCGCCGTTCCCGGTCGCGTACTGCTCGCGCACGGATGGGACGAGTCGGGCTGGGCCGAGTCCCGCCTGCCCAGCCGCGCGGAACTCGACGAGGCCGCCGGTGCGACGCCGGTGTACCTGAGCCGGGTCGACGTCCACTCCGCGCTCGTGTCGACCGCGCTGGTCGAGCTGGCGCCCGCGGCCCGCGAAGCCGCCGGCTGGTCCGCCGCCGGCCCGCTCACCCGCGACGCCCACCACGCGGTCCGCGCGGCCGCCCGGGCGGCGATCACACCGGAGCAGCGCACGGCCGCGCAACGCGCTTTCCTCGACACGGCGGCTGCCCGCGGGATCGTCTCCGTGCACGAGTGCGGCGGCCCGGACATCGCCGGCCGCGACGACTTCGCCGGTCTCCTCGCCCTCGCCGCCGAGCCCGGGTCCCCGGAGGTCGTCGGCTACTGGGGCGAACCCGGTCAGGCCGGCGTCGACGCCGCCGGCGCACTCGGCGCGTACGGTGTGGGCGGCGATCTGTTCGTCGACGGCGCCCTCGGCTCCCGCACCGCCGCGCTCACCGCGCCTTACACGGACGAGCCCGGCACGTCCGGCTCGCTCTACCTCGAGGCCGCCGCCATCGCCGAGCACCTCGCCGCCTGCACCGAAGCCGGGCTGCAGGCCGGTTTCCACGTGATCGGCGACGCGGCGACGGCCGAGGTCGTGGAGGGCTTCCGGCTCGCCGAGAAGGAGGTCGGCCAGCGCGCGCTCGCCGCGCGCCACCACCGGCTCGAGCACCTGGAGATGGTCACCGCCGACCAGGCCCGTGCGCTCGCCGGCTGGGGCGTCGTTGCGTCCGCGCAGCCGTTGTTCGACGCGGCCTGGGGTGGCGACGCCGGGATGTACGCCGACCGCCTCGGCGCGCCGCGGGCCGCGGACCTCAACCCGTTCGCCATGCTCGCCGTGGAAGGCGTGGTGCTCGCGTTCGGCTCCGACTCACCGGTGACCGCGCTCGACCCGTGGGCCGCCGTGCGCGCCGCGGTCCACCACCACACCCAGGGCGCCCGGCTGTCCGCGCGGGCCGCGTTCACCGCGCACACCCGTGCCGGGCACCGCGCCGCCGGGGTGAACGACGGCGTCACCGGCAGCCTCGTCCCCGGGGCCCCCGCGCACTACGCGATCTGGGACGCGACCGAGCTCGTCGTCGCCACCGCCGACGCCCGCGTGCAGCGCTGGTCCACCGACCCGCGCTCCGGCGTGCCCCCGCTGCCGCGCCTGGACGGGGAAACGCCGCTGCCGCGCTGCCTGCGCACGGTCCGCGACGGGGCGGTCATCCACGACGATTTCACCCCCTCCGCCTAGAGTTCGCGGTGTGCCAGTGAAAGTCGCGGATCCCGAACCGGGCGCCCCGCACGAAGCGAACTCCGATCAGAACACTCCGAAAACCGCCGGAAAACGGCGAATCAGGCGGGCCTGGCTGCTGCGGCTCGTCGCGGCGGCGGTGGCCGGCTACGTCTACGAGCTGAGCTTCGCCCCTCGCCCGCTGTGGTGGCTCGCGCCGATCGCGTTCGCCGTCTTCGCGCTGGTCCTCCGTGGACGGACGTTCCGCGGCGGATTCGGCTACGGGTTCGTGTTCGGGGTCGTCTTCTTCCTCACCCAGCTGCTGTGGCTGCAGGACTTCCTCGGCCGCGACTTCGGCCCGTGGCCGTGGCTGGGCCTGTCGGTCGTGCTGGCGCTCTATTTCGGACTCGCGGGCTGGTTGATCACGGTCGTCTCCCGCCTGCCGCCGGCGCCGCTCTGGGGCGCGCTGGTGTTCGTCGCGATGGAGACGCCGCGGGCGTGGTTCCCGCTCGGCGGCTTCCCGTGGGGCCGGGTGGCGTTCAGCCAGCCCGAGGGGGCGTTCCTGCCGCTCGCGTCGATCGGCGGCGCCCCGCTGGTCGGGCTGGCCGTGGTGCTGACCGGCTTCGGCCTCGCCGCGCTCGTCGCCCGGCTGTGGACCGAGCGGAAGGCGCGGGACCGCCGGCTCGTGTGGCCCGTCGTGTTCACCGTGCTGCCCGCCGTCGCCGGCCTCGCGCTGTGGCCGACGATCGGCACCGCCGCGCAGGACGGCTCCCTGACTGTCGCCGCCGTGCAGGGCAACGCGCCCGACATCGGCATCGCGCTGGAGGGCCAGCGTTACGTGCTGCGCGACAACCACCTCGCTGAGAGCGCCAAGCTGCTCGGGCAGATCCAGTCCGGCCAGGTCCCCAAGCCCGACCTGCTGCTGTGGCCCGAGACCGCGACCTCCTACGACGGCGACGACCCCGGCATCGACCAGATGGTGTCCTCCTACGGCATCCCCGCGATCATCGGCGCGCTGGTGCGCCTGCCCGACGGCAACGCGCAGAACTCGGCGGTCGTCTGGGACCCGCGCACCGGCCCCGGCCAGCGTTACGCCAAGCAGCAGCTCGTCCCGTTCGGCGAGTACGTGCCCGCCCGCGCGATCGCCCGGCTGGTCACCCCGTTCGTCGACGACACCCGCGACATGACCACCGGCGACGGCAGCAACGCTGCTCTGTCGGTCGCGGGCACCAAGGTCGGCGTCTTCATCTGCTACGAGGCGGCGTTCGACTACCCGGCCCGCGAGGCCACCGCCGCCGGCGGCGAGCTGCTCGTGGTGCCGACCAACAACGCGTGGTACGGGCGCAGCGAGATGAGCTACCAGCAGCTGGCGATGTCGCGGCTGCGGGCGGTCGAGCACGGCCGCGCCGTGGTGGTCACCGCCACCTCCGGGGTGAGCGCGATTGTCGCGCCCGACGGGACGATCACCAGCTCAACCGGCCTTTTCACGGCAGATGCCCTGGTCGGCCGCGTGCCCCTGCGGACGCAGACTACGCTGTCGGATCGACTCGGTGCGTGGACGGAGTACGGACTGCTGGCACTGGCGATCGCCGGTGTCGCCGGCGGGTTCGTACTCCGTTTTCGCACCCGGCGCGCGAGCGCCGGCACGACAGCAGGGGAAGCGGCGGGCTGACATCCCGCGGGATTCGGAGGAGAACGGATGGCGCAGGCGCCGCGGGGGGCCGAAGGAATCGAGCCGGTGCTGGTGGTGATCCCGACGTACAACGAGCGGGAGAACCTCGGCCCGGTTCTGGACCGCCTGCACAAGGTACTCCCGGACGTTCACGTGCTGGTCGTCGACGACGGCAGCCCGGACGGCACCGGTGAGCTGGCCGACGAGCGCGCGGACGGCGACGACCGCGTCCACGTGCTGCACCGCACCGAGAAGGCCGGCCTCGGCAAGGCCTACATCGCCGGGTTCCGCTGGGGCCTGGCCAAGGGCTACGCGACGTTCGTGGAGATGGACGCGGACGGCTCGCACGCCCCGGAGGACCTCCCGCGCCTGCTGGACGCCGTCGGCGACGCCGACCTGTCCATCGGCTCCCGGTACGTCCCCGGCGGCAGCACGGTGAACTGGCCGATGAGCCGCAAGGTCCTCTCCCGCGGCGCGAACGTGTACTCGCGGATCGCGATGGGCCTGAAGGTGTCGGACATGACGGCGGGCTTCCGCGCGTACCGCCGGCCGGTGCTGGAGAAGCTGGAGCTGGACGAGATCGCCTCGCACGGCTACTGCTTCCAGATCGACCTGACCCGCCGCACCGCCGACGCGGGCTTCGACATCGTCGAGGTTCCGATCACCTTCACCGACCGCGAGATCGGCGTGTCGAAGATGAGCGGCGACATCATGCGCGAGGCGTTCTTCCGGGTGGCGGCCTGGGGTGTGCAGCGCCGGGTGGACCAGGTGAAGCGGCTGTTCGAGCGCGGCTGAGCGGGCTCGCCCGGCAAACCGGACAGGGAACCAGAAGCGGAACTTCGACGTCCCAAAGCGGCATGAGTGTTACATTCCTGGTGAGGAGTGTCACTCGGGACTGCTGGGGGAGGAAGTTCTGTGGGCTTCGAGGTCAATGTCGCGAACATCGGCAAGGCGGCGGCCAAGCTCGCCGCGGGCAAGCCTCCGGCGCTTTCCGCGGCGGGGGCGCCGAACGTCGGGGGCACGGGTCGGGCCGACGGTTACGCCGGCGACTACGACGTCTGGCTCCTGACCCGGCAGGAAGACCTGCAGGCCGCGCAGGAGCAGGTCGAGAGCCTGGTGGAGGGCATCAGGAACGCCGCGAAGAGCTACAACCGCTCCGATGCCGACGCGCGCGATGTCTTCCTGAAAGCGCTGGACGGCGACTTCGAGGGGATCGACCGATGAGCGCGGTGTTCGACAAGATCTACCAGCTCGCCGACCAGGTCGGAAAGGGCAGCCCGGCCGACCTCGACGACCGGGCGCGTTCCTGCCGGACCGCCAAGGAAGCCGTCAACGACGCCAAGTCTTTGCTGGAGAGCGTCCGGACCGAGCTGGCCGAGGGCTGGCACGGAGGGGCCGGCGAGGCGGCGCTTTCCTCGCTGGAGGACTTCAAGAAGAACCGCGACCAGCAGGCCGAGGACCTCGAAGATTCGGCGCGGTCGTTCGAGGTGGTCCGCGACGCGCTGGCGAAGGCCCAGCAGGAGGCCGGCAGCAAACGCGCGGACGCCAAAGCCTTGCAGGACAAGCTCGACACCATGTGGAAGGACCACGGGCACGGCAAGGGCAACATCGTGCTCGCCTGGGCGAAGGACAAGATCGCCAAGGCCGAGGCGCTGGCTCTGCTGGCCGATCTGGAACTGGTGGTCAAGACCTACGACGCGGTTCTGCTCGCCGAGGGCCTGAAGATCCGCAATAAAACGGGCCAGGTATGGGAGCTCGCGGGCTCCGAAAAGCGGAATATCGCGGAAATCGGCGCGCTCATACTCCGCGAAATCCCCGGTATCGCGGCGCTGGTCGCGAAGAACCCCAAGCTCCGGCTCGCACTGGCCACGGGCGATTGGGACAAGATCATGCAAGACCCTCAGGTCGCGCAGAAGATCTACGACTATTTCGGCTTCAAGCACGTCAAGAACGGCGACTTCTACACCACCGGCGAGCATTCGGTGCAGCGCTACCTCGGCTGGCACGACATCTACGACAAGCTGGAGAAGGTCATCGGCGCGGACCTCGACCGCACCAGCGCCAATGGCGACAACATGGAGTTCACCGACCCGAAAACCGGGAAGAAGTACCGGCTGGAACTGTGGAAGGGCAGTTACGGATTCGGCGGGGCGTTCGGCGGCGAGGTCGGTTTCTACACCAGCGACGCCAAGAACAATTCCGGTTACTTCTCCGCGGCCCAGGGCGACGACCAGATCAAGGTGACCCAGCAGATCTACGACAAGAAAAGCGGCAAGGGCTACTTCACCAATGACGGCCAGGGCGCCGACGGCACCGACAAGCGGCACTTCTGGAATCTCGGAATCCGCACCCAATCCGGGGTGCACCCCGAGGACCTGGGCCAGCGGGCGACGATCGAAGTGCGGGACCCGGCGATGCGGGACCGGATGTACGACGAGATGACCCGCTACGCCACCGCGCACCCGGAGGCGAACCTCAAGGTCACGAAGGGATCCGACCACCCGCCCACGCTCAGCTATGACTGGCAGGAGTGACCGGCGGGGCTCAGCGGATCCCTCGTCACCGCGCGGAGAGCGATTTGAGTTCCCAAGGCCCGTCGTCGTCCTTGCCGTCCGGGCGTGTCTCGGCTTCGTCGTCGTCCAGCCCGGCGAACACCTCGGTGACGTCGACCAGCCCGGCCACAGTATCGGCGATGTGCTGACCGTACTGGCCCTCGATCTCTTCCAGCCCCTCGCGCAATGCCGCGACCGCGGCGCTCCTGGCCTTGGCCTTCAGCAGGCTGGCCAGCTCTTCCGGAGTCCGGTCAGGTCCGTCGGAGTTCCGGGCGGCGCCACGTCTGGGCTCAGTCATGGCCACACAATATGCGGATTCGCCGCGAAGCGGTCGATATCGCCGAAACCCTCCGGACCAC
>DASXYS010000241.1:0-15793 GCA_036502365.1 Amycolatopsis sp. | reverse complement strand
AGGAGCTCGCCCGGCGGCTGCCGCTTCAGGTCGAGCCGCACGACCTCCTGTCCCGCGGCGAGCTCTCGATACCAGTCGGGCGCGGCGAGCGCGAGCGGGTCGCCGCCGGGCGGCTCGACCTTCGTCACCGTCGCGCCGAGCTCGCGCAACCGTGCGGCCGCGACCGGGCCGGGGATGTTCAACGCGGTCGTGACGACGTGCATCAACGCGGCCCCGGCACGTTGGGGAAGCGGAACGGCAGCGGCTCGCGGCCGGGCTGCACGACCCACACCGCGCCCGGCTCGGCCTCGCGGGCCGCGCGGAGCGCCGCCGCGGCAACGTCGGCCGCCGAGAGCAACGGGGGGAAGCCGGCGGCCGTCATCGCCTCGCGCGAGCCATCGTCGAGGAGCGGCGTGTCCGTGAATCCCGGTGCGATCGCGCTGATCCGGATGCCGCGCGCCTCGAGCTGCGGCGCGACGCTGCGGACGAAGCCGATGACGCCGTGCTTCGTGAGCGTGTAGAGCGGGTCGCGCTCCATGCCGACGAGACCGGCAAGCGATGCCGTGACGACGATCGCGCCGCCCGGCTCCATCACGGCGGCGAGGCGCCGCACGCCGAAGACGACGCCGTCGAGGTTCGCGCCGCGGATGCGCCGGTAGGCCTCGTCGGAGACGGAGGTCACGTCCGCGACGCCGGTCGTCACGCCGGCGTTCAGGAACGCGAGCTCGACCGCGCCGACCGACTCCCACGCAGCGGGGTCGCCGACGTCGAAGCCGGTGCGTACGTCGAGCACCGTCACCTCGCGCCCGTCACGCTCGAGGAGGTCGACGATCGCGCGGCCGATGCCGGACGCGCCGCCGGTCACGAGCGGGCTCAGCGCGGGCCCATGCGCAGCGCGCCGTCGAGCCGGATGACCTCGCCGTTGAGGTAGGCGTTCTCGACGATGTGCTTGACGAGCGCCGCGTACTCCTCCGGCCTGCCGAGGCGCGACGGGAAGGGGACCTGTGCTTCGAGTGACTGCCGGACGTCCTCCCGCAGCAGCGCGAGCATCGGCGTGTCGGCGGGCCCGGGCGCGATCGTCATCACGCGGATGCCGTGGCGGGCGAGCTCGCGCGCGATCGGGAGCGTCAGGCTGACGACGCCGCCCTTCGACGCGGCGTAGGCCGCCTGCCCGACCTGGCCGTCGTAGGCGGCGTTCGATGCGGTGTTGACGATCACGCCGCGCTCGCCGTCCGGCGTGGGCTCGTTGCCGATCATGGACGCAGCGGCGAGCCGGATCACGTTGAACGTGCCGACGAGGTTGATCTCGACGACGCGCCGGAATGCGTCGAGCGGCAGCGGCTCGCCTTCCTTGCCGACGACGAGGCCGGCTCCGCCGATGCCGGCGCAGTTGACGACGCCGTGCAGCCCGCCGAGCTCGTCGACCGCCGTCTTCACGGCGCGCCGTACGCTCGCCTCGTCGAGCACGTCGGTCTCGACGAAGGAGCCGGTCTCGCCGGGCTGGAGGTCGGCGACCAGCACGTTCGCCCCGTCCCGCGCGAGCAGCGCCGCCGTCGCCGCGCCGAGCCCCGACCCGCCGCCGGTGACGAAGAACGTGCGTCCCTCGACCTCCACTTCAGGTCGAGACTGGTGATTTCGCGAACTGCTCGCGAAGCGCCGCCTTGCGGATCTTGCCGACGCCGGTCTTCGGGAGCTCGGCCACGAACTCGAACCGCTCGGGCAGCCACCACTTCGCGAAATGCGGCGCGAGGAATTCCCGCAGCTCCTCGGGGGTCGCTGTCTCGCCCGGCCGGACGACGACCACCGCGAGCGGGCGCTCCTGCCACTTCTCGTCGGGGATCGCGATCACGGCCGCCTCTGCCAGAGCCGGATGGGCGATCAGCTGGTTCTCGAGCGCGACCGACGAGATCCACTCGCCGCCGGACTTGATCACGTCCTTCGCGCGGTCGGTCAGCGTGAGGAACCCGTCCGGGCTGATCTTGCCGACGTCACCGGTGCGCAGCCAGCCGTCGTGGAACTTCTCCGGGTCCGGGGTGGGGGCGCCGTCTTCGCCGCCGTAGTAGGCGCCGGCGATCCACGGGCCTTGGACCTCCAGCTCGCCGACGGCTTCGTTGTCCCACGGCAGCACTTCGCCGTCGTCGCTGATCAGGCGGGCGGACACGGAGGCGGGGAAGCGACCCTGGGTGTAGCGGTAGGCCCAGCGCTCGTCGCCGGTGGCGGACCCGGGCGGGCGGGCCACGCTGCCCAGCGGCGAGGTCTCGGTCATGCCCCAGGCGTGCAGGATCGGCACGCCGTAACGCTCCTCGAAGGCGTGCATCAGCGAGGGCGGCGCCGCCGAGCCGCCGACGACGACCTCCCTCACGTGGGTGATGTCCTGCGGGTTCGCATCGAGGTGGGCGAGCAGGCCCTGCCAGATGGTCGGCACCGCGGCGGCGAACGTCGGGCGCTCGGCGGCCAGCAGCGCGGCGATCGGGGCGGGCTGCAGGAAGCGGTCGGGCATCAGCAGCGACGCGCCGACCATCAGCGCCGCGTACGGCAGCCCCCAGGACATGGCGTGGAACATCGGCACGATCGCCAGCGCGGTGTCCTCCTGGGCCAGCCGCATGCTGTCGGTCATGCAGACCTGCATCGAGTGCAGCCAGATGGAGCGGTGCGAGTAGACGACGCCCTTCGGGTCACCCGTGGTGCCCGAGGTGTAACACATCGCAGCCGCGGAGCGCTCGTCCACCTCCGGCCAGTCGAACTCGTCGGGCTGGGCGGCCAGCAGTTCGTCGTACGCGTGGACGGTGATGCCCTCGGGCGCCTGCAGCGTCGAGGCGTCACCGTTCGCGACGATCACGTGCTTGACCGTGGTGAAGGTCGGCAGCTGCTTCGCGAGCAGCGGGACCAGGGTGCCGTCGACGATCACCACCTGGTCCTCGGCGTGGTTGGCCACGAACGTCAGCTGCTCCGGGAACAGCCGGATGTTCAGGGTGTGCAGCACCGCGCCCATCGCCGGGACGGCGAGGTAGGCGGCCAGGTGCTCGGCGTTGTTCCACATGAACGTGCCGACGCGCTGGTCGCCGGTGATGCCCAGGCTCCGGAGCGCGTTCGCGAGCCGCGCGGCGTGCTTGCCGAGTTCCGCGTAGGTCTCGCGACGGGCTTCTGAACCGGTCCAGGTGATCACTTCGGACTTCGCGTGCACCGTCGTCCCGTGGCGCAGCAGCTTCGCCAACGACAGCTGCCCGTCCTGCATCGTGCTCAACATGGGGTACTCCCGGGGGTCGTTCGCCGGTGAACTGGGGTGACGCCGACTCTAATCGGGATCGGGTGTGGCGGGCATGGTCAACTTCGGCGGCCCTCCGTCCGCGATCGTCGCGCGATCGGGTGGCGGCCGCGGCGTTCCAAGATCAACTTGATGGAACGCTTTTCCTTGCTGGGCAACAAAATGTGTTGTGTTAACTGCGCCGAAATAGTGGCTCTTTCGGGTGACCGAATGGGGCGGGAAAGGAGGGACGTCCGACGTTTCCGCAGGCCGCGGGGGTGCTCTGGCGGCTTGCCTCACGGGTGGTCGGAGGGTGATAAGTGCGTGTCGGTTGCGCGCTCTTCGAGGGTGTGGCGTTTACTGGGGCCGTGGTAAGAGACGGCTGGCCAGCGCTTGCACTTGCAAGCAATGGGAAAAAGCCGTCGGCCGCGTAAGCGGAGACCTGAGAGGAAAGGACACTACGTTGGCTCTGCCCACGTTGACTCCGGAGCAGCGCGCTGACGCCCTCGCCAAGGCGGCAGAGGCACGTAAGGCGCGTTCGGAGCTGCTCGCGTCGATCAAGTCCGGCAAGGAGAGCATCGAGAAGGTGCTCAAGCAGGCCAAGGAGAACAAGACCATCGGGAAGACGAAGGTCACCCAGCTGCTCAAGGCCGTGCCCGGCCTTGGCGCGGTCAAGGTCGCCGCACTGCTCGAGCAGGCGGGGATCGACCCCGACCGCCGGGCCGCGGGCCTCGGCGAGCGTCAGCGGGAAGCGCTGATCGACGCGCTCAAGTAGCACGATCCCGGCGACCGCGGGGAAGGTGCGCCCCGGACACCGAAGGTGTTCTTCTGGCAACACTTTCCCCGCGGAACTCCCGGATCCTGGGACGCTGGGGTGGTGACGACCAGTACCGCACCGGCGACCCCGGTCGAAACCACCGCCCGTTACCAGCGGGGCGACTTCCTGTTCGCGACGGCCCGGCGCGCGCTGCTCGCCAAGGGCTCGGTCGGGACCGTCACGGACACCGACCCCCGGCGGCTGGCCCGCTCGGTGGCCGAGGAGCTGAACCGCTCCGGCGTGCCGCTGGCGGTCGGCGCACTGCCCTTCGACACCGGCCCGGACAGCACGACGCCGGGTCACCTGGTCCTGCCGCGGACCGTGCACCGTGCCCAGGCGGAGGCCGCCACGCCGGCGTCACCGCCCGCGGAAGACCTGCCCGCCCCCATGGCCACCCGCGAGGTGCCCTCCGAGGCGGGCCACAAGGCGAACGTGCTCGCCACCGTCGCCGCCCTTCGTGAGCGTGACCTGCGTAAAGCCGTGCTCGCGCGGGCGCTGGACCTCGATTTCGAGACGCCGATCCAGGTCGAGCGGATCGTGCGCAATCTTGCCGCGGGCAACCCGCGCCACTTCACCTACGCCGCCGAGCTGCCCGGCGGGCGCACCCTCGTCGGCGCGACGCCCGAGCTGCTGCTCTCCCGCGCCGGCGATTCCGTGTTCACCACCCCGCACGCCGGGTCCATGCCGCGCTCGGCCGATCCCGAGGCCGACCGGGCGAACGGCGAGGCCCTGCTGGCGTCGAGCAAGGACCAGGAAGAGCACGCGGTGGTGGTCGAGTACGTCGTCGAGGCGCTGCGGCCGTTCTGCCGGAAGCTGGACGTGCCCACCGCCCCCGAGCTGGTCTCGACGCCCGCGATCTGGCACCTGCGCACCGCCATCACCGGCGAGCTGGTCGACCGCGACGTCACGGCGCTGGACCTCGCCGCCGCGCTGCACCCGACGCCCGCCATCTGCGGCACGCCGACCGCCGCCGCGCGCGATCTGGTGCAGGAGCTGGAACCGTTCGACCGCGGGTACTACGCCGGCACCGTCGGCTGGGTCGACGCTTCCGGCGACGGCGAGTGGGCCGTCGCCGTCCGCTGTGCCGAGATCACGTCGTCGACCATGCGGCTCTACGCGGGTGGCGGCATCGTCCCGGCCTCCGACGCGCAGGCCGAGTTCGACGAGACGGTCGCCAAGCTCCGCACCCTGCTGGGCGCGATGGGCCTCGACTGACTCGTGAGTGTTGATGCCGGTTCTAACCGTCATGAACACTCACGAGCAGTTCAAGGGAGCCAGTTCTCCTCGGTGACATCGAGGTCGTCGGAAGTCAGCGCCGCCACGGCCGCACGGTGGCCGTCGGCGGCCTTGAGGTCCGCCAGCCGGGTCCGGGCCGGGTCCAGCGCCGGGTCGCTCGAGGCGACCAGCTCCGCGGGCTGGTCGTACGGCGAGAAAGTGATGCTCTGCAACGGGATCTTCAGGCCCTTTCCGGTGGCCTTCATGACGGCCTCCTTCCGGGTCCAGTAGACGAAAAACGCCGCCGAACGCTCGGTTTCGGGCAGCCCCGCCACAGCCTCCTGCTCGGCCGGGCTGAGCGCGTACTCGATCAGCGACGCGTCCGCGCGGCGGCTGGAGGTCTCGACGTCGAGGCCCACCGGCACCCCGGCCGTCGCGGCGACGCCGATCAGCTCGCCCGAGTGGGAGATCGACAGCACCAGGTCCGCGCCCGGCACCCGGGGACGGCCGTGGGGCTTGCCGCAGTCCTCACAGGTGGCGTCGAAGACCACGGTTTCCACCGGCACGCCCAGCCGCTCGGCCGCGAGCGTCTTCGCCAGCACCCGGCCGGTCAGGAACCGGCGCTGGTCCAGCTCCAGCCGGTACGCCTCATACCGGCCGCGCTCGACGTCGTCGAGCAGCCGCAGGAAGCGGTCCTCCGCCGGCAGCGGCCGCGACCAGCGGACCACGATCTCCGTCACCTGGAACCCTCCTCGTCCATCCCTTGATCCTCCCGGGCCGGCGGCGAGTTGTCACGGTGACCTATGAGGTACTGGGGGGAACCCCAGCCGGGGCCGGAACGAAAGCAGGCCCCCGTCCGCATCGACGGGGGCCTGCTCCGGGGTTCGTGGGGGCTAGTCGGTCTTGTTGCGCATGGCGATCGGGACGCCCGCCAGATCCTCCTCGTTGCAGAGCACCTTCACGTCGTAGTAAGGCGATCCCTGCCGGTCGTCGTAGTCGAGGTGGATCGCGAGCACGTCGAGCGGTTCACCGAGCCACTCCTGAGCCTGACGTAGCCACACGGCACAACGTTCCAGCGCGGTCGGCAGATCGTCGTCGCGAAACTCGACCGGGCGATACGGCACGTCCTGTACCTGATCGCGGGGGTGCGTGGGGGCTGGCAGGCCTGGTGCGAGACCCGAGTCGTCCAGTTCGAGTTGGATCGTTTGCTCAGTCACCCTTCGAGCGTCCCCCACGTTCGCCGTTCGAGCAAGGCGTAGGACCCTAAAAGCCCCGCTAAACGGGCACGTCCCACACCTGGGCGACCACTTCGAGACAGGGTCGCAGATCGGTCACGGTCACCTCGCCCGGGTGCCCCAGCGCCCGTAGCGCCAATTCCGCGTAATGCACGGCGAGCCCCTCCAACGGCAGCGGGCCGCGGGGCGAATACCACCGTGCGACACCACTGCACATCTCCAGCAGCGCCAGTCTGGTCACGGCCGGGTACACGGTGTGGAACACGCCCGCGGCGGCACCGTCCTCGATGGCCTGTGCCCAGAGCCCTTCGTATTCGTCCCGCAGCGCGACGACACGGGCACGGGCGGCGTCCGAGAGCGCGTCGACTTCGTTGTCCACCACCCGGGTTTCGGCCGGCTGGGCGGCGTGCGCGAGCACGTGCAGCGCGACCAGCGCGCGCAGCCGGGCCACCGGATCACCCGCCCCGGCGGTGGCCTTCGCCGCGGCATCGAGCAGGCGCCGCAGCGACGTCGCCATGATCTCGACGAGCAAGTCCTCCTTCGTGCCCATGTAGTGGTAAAGGCTCGCGGACGACAGCTCAGCCTCCTGGGCCAGGTCCCGGATGCCGGTGCCGTGGAAACCCTTGGCGGCGAACAGTTTCACCGCCGCCGCGCGCACCCGCTCGCCACTGCTCACAACCACTCCCCGGTGCTGCGGTCCCAGGCTCCGGCGCGCAGGTCCGCCGTCTTGCGCAGCTCGCCTTTCGCGACGCGCTCCGAAGGCGTCAGCGGCAGGTCTTCGGCGAACGCCCAGAAGCGCGGCACCTTGAAATAGGCCAGCTTCTCCGCGCAGAACTCGGCCAGCGCCTCGGGTTCCGGCCGCTCGCCCTCGCACACGACGTACGCCTTCACCTCTTCGCCGCGCAGCTCGTCCGGCACCGCGATGACGGCGGCGAGCCGTACCGCCGGATGGAGCAGCAACGCGCGCTCCACCTCGTCGGCCGAGACGTTCTCGCCGCTGCGCCGGATCATGTCTTTAGTACGGCCAACGAAATACACCCGGCCTTCGGCGTCCATGCTCGCCAGGTCACCGGTGTGGAACCAACCGCCCTCGAACGCTCGCGCGGTGGCTTCGGGATCTTCGTGGTAGCCGTGCATCAGACCGATGCCGCGGATGAGCAGCTCGCCGGTTTCCCCGCGCGGCAGCGGCTTCCCGTCGTCGCCGGCGATCATCACCTCGCGGTCGCGGGTCGGGCGGCCGATGCAGCCGGTGCCGACAGCGGTGTCGTGGTCCGCTTCGGACACCCGGATATCGCCGCCTGTCTCGGTCATCCCGAACGCCTCGTACCACGGCGCGCCCCAGCGCTCTTCCAGCTCCGCGTGCAGGTCGCGCGGGATGGCGGACGCGCAGACCGCGCGCACGCGGTGGTTCCGGTCGTCCTCACCGGGTGGCTGGCGCAGCAGCAGCGTCGGCATCAGGCCGAGGCAGTAGAACCAGGTGACGCCGTGCTCGCGGACCTTCGCCCAGAACGTCGACGGGTGGAACCGGTCCAGCACCACCAGGGTGGCGCCGCCCGCGAGCCCCAGCGCGACGTTCCACTGTGGATCGATGTAGTGGAACGGCTGGGCGGTGAGCAGCACGTCCTGCTCGCCGACGGCCGGGAAATCGGCGGCCAGCCCGATCGCCAGCGTGGTCCAGTAGCGGTGCGGCAGCACGCAGCCCTTCGGCGCGCCGGTGGTGCCGGAGGTGTATTGGAGGTTGACGGGCTGCTCGGCGACCACCGGAGCGGGTTCGTACGGCGCTGTGTCATCGGGCTTGGTCGCGGGTAACTCGTCCGGCGTCAGCACGCGTTCCAGCGCGGTGTCCGGCGCGATCTTCCGCAGCAGGTCGACGAATTCCCCGGCCGCCACGGCGAACCGCGCGCCGGAGTGGCGCAGCACGTGGGCGCCGTCGAACTCACGGTAGCTGGTGTTCACCGGCACGAGCACCGCGCTGAGCTTCGCCAGCGCCAGCCACAGCAACGGGAACTCGGGCTGGTTGCGCAGCATCACGGCGACCCGGTCGCCCGGCCGGACGCCCAGCTCGTGCAGCGCGGCGGCGAAGGCGGTGCTGCGGGTGTCCACGTCCGCGAAGGTGAAGCGCTCGCCGGTCACGTCGAAGACCCACGCGGTGCGCTCCGGCCAGAGCCGCGCGGCCCGCGTGACCAGCTTGACGAGGGTGTCCGCCTGGGCGAGCGACGTCACGATCGGCTCCGGAACGCCTCGGTGGACGCGTGCACGGCGGCCGAGTGCTCGGTCACCAGCGCGTGGCTGACTTCCAGCTCCAGCGCCGATTCCAGGGCGTGGTCGATGCCGGCGTCGAGCGCGCGCTTGGCCATGGTGGCGGCCTCCGCGGGGTGGTGCGCGATCTTCTCGGCCCAGCCCTGGGCCAGGATCATCAGCTCGGCGGCCGGGACGGCGGCGTTGACCAGGCCGAGGTCGTGCGCGCGAAGGCCGTCGAAGCGCTCGCCGAGCAGCAGCAGCTCCTTCGCCTTCATCGGGCCGACCAGCAGCGGCAGCAGCCGTGAGGCCGCGCCCGTGACGCTGAGCCCGAGCGACACCTCGGGGAACGCGAACACGGCGTCGTTCGCGGCCAGCACCAGGTCGCACCCCAGCGCGAATTCTGCGCCGGCGCCGATCGCGTAGCCGTGCACGGCGGCGATCACCGGCTGCGGCAGTGCGCGCAGCCGCCGGGTGACGTCCTGGAGCCGGTCGAGCCGGGCGCGCGAGTCGCCTTCCGGCGTCGGCTCCTTGAGGTCGTGCCCGGCGCAGAACGCCCGCCCGTTGCCGGCCAGCACGACCACCCGGGCGTCGCTGCGCGCGACGTCGTCCAGCGCGGTGAGGAAGTCGTCCACCAGCACGGGGGCGACGGCGTTCAGCCGCTCGGGCCGGTTCAGCCGGATCTGCGCGATGCCGCCTTCGACGGTCAGGTCCACGGTGCTCATGAGGGCGAGCCTAGACGTTCGATCGATCGATCGATAGTGTCGGCCGCATGCGGGTCGACGCGGTTTACGAGAACGCACACGTGATCACCGGCGAAAGCGCGCTCGCCGTGCTGAACGGCCGGGTGGTGGCGCTGGGCGAGGACGCCGAGGGGCTTTCGGCGCGCCGCCGGGTCGACCTCGGCGGCGCGTACGTGGTGCCCGGCTTCCACGACGCGCACAACCACATGGCCTGGTTCGGCATGGGCCTGGACGACGTGCCGCTGAGCGGCTGCCGCAGCGTCGAGGAGGTCTACGACGCCGTCGCGCGCCGGGCCGCCGGGCTGCCCGCCGGGAGCTGGGTGATCGGCAGCGGTTACGACCAGAACAAGCTGGCCGGCGGCCACCCCGACCGTCACGGCCTCGACCGCGCCGCGCCCGGCCTGCTGGTCCGGCTCAAGCACACGTCCGGGCACATGACCGTGGTCAATTCGGCGGTGCTCGACCGGCTGGACCTGGCGAACGTGCCGGTGGGCGGCGACGTGGTGCTCGACGCCGCGGGCTCGCCGACCGGGCTGCTGCGTGAGCAGGCCCAGCTGCTGCTGCGCCCGTTGACCTATCCGGCGCCGCTGGAGTCCGTGGTCCGCGGCCTGGACCGGGCGGGCGAGCAGTACCTGTCCGAGGGCATCACCAGCGTGCAGGAGGCGGGGATCGGCGGTGGGCTGGTCGGCGAGACGCCGGCCGAACTGGCGGCCTACCAGCTGGCGCGCGAGCGCGGGGTGCTGCGCGTGCGAAGCACCGTGATGGTGGCCGCGAGCGTGCTGCACGACCTGCCCGACGGCGCGGGTTTCGGCCTGGACCTGGGCCTGCGCACGGGTCTGGGTGACGACTGGCTGCGCGTCGGGCCGATGAAGCTCTTCGCCGACGGCTCGCTGGTCGGCCGGACCTGCGCGATGCACGAGCCGTTCGCCGGTACTGGCTCAGAGTCCGGAGAACCCGAGAACCGCGGCTACTTCCAGGTGCCCGAGGACGAGCTGGCCCGCACCATCCGGCTCGCGCACGAGGCCGATTGGCAGATCGCGACCCACGCCATCGGCGACCGCGCCGTGACGGTGGTCCTCGACGCGTACGAAGCCGCTCTGGCCGCTTCGCCGCGTGCGGACCACCGGCACCGCATCGAGCACTGTGCGGTGCTTCAGCCCGCGGAGCTGACGCGGCTGGCCTCGCTCGGTCTGATCGCCTCGCCCCAGGGCCGCTTCGTGAACGAGCTGGGCGACGGCATGCGCGCGGCCCTCGGCGAGCACCGAGTGCCCTGGTGCTACCGGCTGCGCAGCGTCCTCGATGCAGGCGTCGTCCTGCCCGCCAGCTCCGACCGCCCCGTGGTCAACGGCGCCCCCCTGCTCGGACTCGCGGACATGGTGCGCCGACGGACCTCTTCGGGCGCACCGTTCTCCCCTGAGGAAGCGATTACCCCCGCGGAGGCGCTGCGTGCGTACACGTACGGCTCGGCGTACGCGACCTTCGCCGAGGACCGGCTCGGCACGCTGGAACCGGGCAAGCTGGCGGACTTCGCCGTGCTCTCCGGCAACCCACTGGACGAGTCCGGAATGGACGATCTCCGGGTCCTTGCCACCGCGATCGACGGCGAACTGCGTTACGAGGCCCCATGACCCAGCACCCCATGCCTCACCGCCCCATGACTCACCTCCCGCCGACGAACGTCAGCGCCTCGCGAGCGAGCGCTTCCCACTGGTACGAAGATTCGGTGTCGAGGGTGAACCACTCCTTCATCGGCGTTCCTTTGTTGGCGTCGAACCGGATCCCGTGGCCCTCGCCGACCAGGGTGTCGACCCGGTGCCGCGGCAGTTTCAGCACGAGGTGCCCGCGGACGAACATGGCGAAGATCCGTTTGTCCACCCGCAGGGCGTGCGAACCGAACCCACGCCCGGGCGTGGGCGGGGTGACACCTTCGGTGCCCAGCATCTCGTCGATCAGGTCCTCGAACCGCTCCTGCGGAGTCATGCCAGCACGATAACCACGACCACCGACAGAAAGAGGCTGCTCACCGATGCCCGTCCGCGAAGCCGTGTTCGAAGACGCCGAAGAAATCTGCGCGCTGATCGAAGAACACGCCGTCTACGAAGACAAACACGACCTGAAGCTGGACCGCGCCGAGATGAGCGGGCACCTGTTCGGGCCGGAGCCGAAGGCCTGGGTGCTGATCGCCAGCCCACCCGGCCGCCCGGATCTGGTCGCGGGCTTCGCCTTCTGCAGCTGGAACTTCTCCACCTGGGAGGCCCGCCCCGGCATCTGGCTCGACGACCTGTTCATCCGCCCGGAGCACCGACGCCACGGCCTCGGCCGTGAGCTGCTCATCGCCCTGCGCGAGCGCACCACCGGCCGCGTCGAATGGGAGATGCAGGCCGGAAACGAAAAGGCCGAGGCCTTCTACGCGCAGCTGGGCGCCGAGCCCGTGCCCGGCTGGACCCGGTACCGCTGGCGGCCGTGACGGGGCCGCTCACGTCGCGCCGCACGGGAGGAGCGTCGGGGCGGCCCCGTATCGTATGCGGCATGGGAGATGGTTCCGTCCGGAGGTCGTCGTCGGTCGAGGACTACGTGCGGGTGATCTACGGGCTGGTCGAGCGAGGTGAAGCGGTCACGAACGCGTCGCTGGCGGGGCGGCTCGAGGTCAGCCCGTCGTCGGCCTCGGGCATGGTCACGAAGCTTTCCCAGCTCGGCCTCGTGGCGCACGTGCCGTACCGCGGCATCGAGCTGACCGCCGAGGGGCGGCTGCTCGCGCGGTCCGTGCTGCGCCGGCACCGGCTGATCGAGACGTACCTGGTCTCCGAGCTGGGCTACACCTGGGACGAGGTGCACGCCGAGGCCGACGCCCTCGAGCACGCGGTCTCCGACTGCCTGGTCGAGCGCATCGCGGCCAAGCTCGGCAACCCCGTCCGCGACCCGCACGGTGACCCCATCCCCGCCCCGGACGGCAGCGTCGAGGAGCTGCCGATGCGCATCCTGGACGACCTCCCGCCGGGTGCGGTCGGCGAGATCGTGCGCGTCTGGGACACCGACCCCGAGCTGCTGCGCTACCTCACCGAGCACGCGATCGGCCTCGGCGAGCGCATCGAGGTGGTCGAGCGCCAGCCCTTCGGCGGCCCGATGGTCGTGAAGGTCGGCCAGCCGCCGGACGCCGCCACCCACGCCATCGGCAAGGAGATCGCGCAGGCGCTGTCGGTCGCGGTGCGCTGAACCCGGGCTGCGTCGCCGGACGTACGCCGGGGTGACGTCGCCTGGCGGATGTGCGCGCACCCGTCACGAGCCCAGGATGACTCCCATGACCACCAAGCCGTTTCGCTTCGGGATCGTCTCCGGGTTCGCCCCCGACCTGGCCGCCTGGACCGCCCAGGCCCGCCGGTTCGAGGAGCTGGGCCTCGACACGATGCTCGCCACCGACCCCGTCGGCGACCTCGACCCGCTCACCCTCGTGCCGGCCGCCGTGGCCGTGACCAGCGGGCTCACCCTCGGCACGTTCGTGCTGGCCGACCCGTTCCGCGACCACCGCCACCTCGCCTGGGCGGTGCGCACGCTGCACCAGGCCACCGGCGGCCGGTTCGAGCTCGGCCTCGGCGTCGGGCGTCCCGACGCCGGTGTGCGCGCCCAAGCGCTGGGCCGCGCGTTCGGCTCGCCGGGGGAACGGATCGCGCGTCTGGCCGACACCGTCGCGTTCCTGAAGGAGACCCCGGACCGGCCGCGCCTGCTGCTGGCCGGCAGCGGGCCGAAGATGCTCGCGCTCGCCGCGCGCGAGGCGGACATCGTCACCCTCTCCTGGATGCCCCGGACCACCGAGGCCGAGGCTGACTCCATTGTGGACACGTTCCGCGAACTCGCCGGTAACCGATTGCCGGACATCGAACTGTCCATGAACTTGATGGCCATCGGGGACCGGCCGGCGCCGCACATCGCGCGCTTCGCCGGGGTGGACGTGCCCGAGCTGGTCGCGGGCGGCGCGGTCACGGTCCTGCCCGAAAACGTGGCTGCGGCAGGGGAAACCCTGCTCCGCTGGCGGGAACGGTGGGGGATTTCCTACGTCACGGTCAATTCCGGCTACGCGGAACCCTTCGCCGCGATCGCCCGATCGCTGCGTGCACCCGGGTGAGTGCCCTTCCGATCAAGCCCGGAACCGGCCTACGCTCCTGTGTTTTCGAGCGACGTGGTTCGGAGCGTGTTAACCATGACCGGTCAGCGGACACCGACAGTCGACCGGGGGGAACAAGCGGAGCGGGAACTCGGGCGGCTGCTCGAAGTGGGACCGTTCGCCGAGGCCTTGCGGGCGGCCATCCGGGCCCGCGGTCTCGGGCTGGAGCGCATCAGATACCGCTTGCGGGGCCGCGGGACCTCGCTGAGTCTGGCAACGCTGAGCCACTGGCAGTCCGGCCGCTGCCGCCCGGAACGACCGGAATCGTTGCAGGCGCTCGGATATCTGGAGGAGATCCTCCGCGTACCGGACGGTTCGCTGCGGAGACTGCTGGGCCCGCCCCGGTCCCGCGGCCAGTACCACCAGCCGGCACCGCCGCTCGGCTGAGCGCGACCGGCCGCAGCGAACGGCGCATTCGCCATGCCCCTCCGCGGTGAGGTGACGGGGTGACGCGTCGTTCGCTGCGTTCTGCCCGGCCGGGGTCACATGGCTGCGGGGGCCGCGTGTCCGGCGGCGTTTTACGATCGGGCACATGCGTGCCGTGGTGATCGAGGAGTTCGGGCTGCTGCCCCAGGTGGTCGAGGTGCCGGACCCGGTGGCGCCGCCGGGTGGGGTGGTCGTCGCGGTGGACGCGACCGGCGTCTGCCGCAGCGACTGGCACACCTGGCAGGGGCACGATCCGGACGTTTCGCTGCCGCACGTCGCCGGGCACGAGCTGGCCGGCCGTATCGCGGCGGTCGGCGAAGGGGTCCGAGGCTGGGCGGTCGGCGCGCGCGTGACCGTCCCGTTCGTGTGCGCCTGCGGCAGCTGCGCCCAGTGCGCCCGCGGTGACCAGCAGATCTGCGACGACCAGTTCCAGCCCGGCGCCACGCACTGGGGCTCGTTCGCCGAACTGGTCGCCATCGAGCACGCGCAGGCGAACCTGGTGGCGTTGCCGGACGGCCTGTCCGCAGTGGAGGCGGCGGCGCTCGGCTGCCGCTTCGGGACGGCGTTCCGCGCGGTGCTGCGCCAGGGCGGGGTGCGCGCCGGGCAGTGGGTGGCGGTTTACGGCTGCGGCGGCGTCGGCATCTCCGCGGTGCTGCTCGCCGCGGCCGCGGGCGCGAAGGTCGTCGCCGTGGACGTCTCGCCGCCCGCCCGCGCGCTGGCCGAGCGGTCCGGCGCCGTGCTCAGCGTCGACGCCGGCGCGTTCGACGGGCCGGAAGCGGTGGCCGCGCACGTCCGCTCTCTGACCGACGGTGGCGCGCACGTTTCCCTCGACTGCCTCGGCTCACCGCAGACGTGCGCCGCGTCCGTCGGCAGCCTGCGCAAGCGCGGCCGTCACGTGCAGGCGGGGCTGATGCCGCCGAGCCAGGGTGTCGCGCCGATCCCGATGCACCGCGTGATCGGCGGGGAACTGGAGATCGTCGGGATCCACGGGCTGCCGGCGTACGAGTACCCGGAGCTGCTGAGCGTCGTCGAGACCTCGGGCATCGACCTGGCGGCGCTCGTCGGCAAGCGGATCGGGCTTGACGACGTGCCCGCCGCGCTCGAGGCGATGAACGACCCGGTGCCGGCGCAGGCGGGCGTCACCGTGGTCGAGTTTCCCTGATGGAGCTGCTGCCCCGCCCGCGCCGGGAGGTCGCGCCCGGGGCGGTCCACGTGCCGGACTGGCTGGACCCCGAAGCGCAGCGCGAACTGGTCGAGGCCTGCCGCGGCTGGCGCGGCTACCGCGCGACGCGGCTGCCCGGTGGCGGCGTGATGTCCGTGCGGACGGTCTGCCTCGGCTGGCACTGGAGCCCGTACCGGTACACCCGCACGGTCGACGACGGCTCGCCCGTGCTGCCGTTCCCGGGCTGGCTGGCCGACCTCGGCCGTCGCGCGCTGGCGGACGCGTACGGCGCTGCTGTCGACTATCGCCCGGACGTCGCGCTGGTGAACTTCTACGACGCCACTGCCAAGATGGGCCAGCACCAGGACAAGGACGAGCGCGCACTGGACCCGGTGGTGTCGCTCAGCCTCGGCGACACGTGTGTGTTCCGCTTCGGCAACCCGGAGAACCGCAACCGGCCCTACACCGACGTCGAACTGCGCTCCGGCGACCTTTTCGTTTTCGGCGGCCCTTCGCGGCTGGCGTACCACGGCGTGCCGAAGACGCTGCCCGGCACGGCGGAGCCGGAGCTGGGG
>DASXYS010000240.1:0-13044 GCA_036502365.1 Amycolatopsis sp. | reverse complement strand
CTGGCTCAGCTCGGGTACGCCGAGCGCGCCGACGACCCGGCCGACGCCCGGCGCAAGCTCGTCCGCCTGACGCCACGCGGGATCGACTCGCTTCGCCGTTCCGCGGTGATCTTCGAGGAATTGCGCACGGAGTGGGTTCGCGCGCTCGGCGCCGAGCGCGTCCGCGCGATCGAAGCCGACTTGCGAACCGTGGTGCCTGCCGACGGGTTCCGGGTCGACGTCGCAGGATGGTTCGGCTGAGTTGCCGATCCGGCCGAAAGTAGGCGGATACGGTCTGCAGCCGACCTGCTCGTGGGGACCCTTTCCGCCGTGGCTGCCGTCGGATTGGCAACAAGCGGCACAGTAGCGTCAGGGCAAGGACGACCTGGAGGTACGAGTGGACGCCGAAGATTTCGGACAGGTGCTGGCCGCTGTGCGCGAGTTCGTGCGCAAGGAGGTCGTGCCCAGTGAGGCCGAGATCGACGAGCGGGACGAGATCCCCGCCGGGATCCGGGAGAAGGCCGCCGGGCTCGGTTTGTTCGGCTGGGCGCTGCCGGAGGAGTACGGCGGGCTGGGGCTCGGCATGGCCGAGGACGTCCGGCTCGCGATCGAACTCGGCTACACGACCCCGGCGTTCCGTTCGCTGTTCGGCACCAACAACGGCATCGCGGGTCAGGCGATCGTCGCCTACGGGACGCCGGACCAGCGCACCCGCTGGCTGCCGAGGCTCGCCGCCGGGCAGACGATCGCGTCGTTCGCGCTGACCGAGGCCGAGGCGGGCTCGGACCCGAGCGGGCTGACCAGCCGGGCCGTGCGGGACGGCGAAATCTTCCGGCTCAACGGCGTCAAGCGCTTCATCACCAACGCGCCGCTCGCCGAACTGTTCGTGGTGTTCGCCCGCACCGAGCCGGGTAGCACCGGCCGGGACGGGATCTCCGCGCTGCTCGTGCCCGCCGGCTCGAAGGGCGTCACCGTCGGGCCGCACGACAAGAAGATGGGCCAGGCCGGTGCGTGGACCGCCGAGGTGTTCTTCGACGACGTCGAGGTGCCGGTGTCCGCGCTCGTCGGCGAGGAGGGCCAGGGCTACCGGATCGCGATGGCGTCACTGGCCCGCGGCCGGCTGCACATCGCCGCGTTGTGCGTCGGTATGGCGGAGCGCGCGCTGGGCGAGGCGGTTTCGTACGCCCGCACCGCGCGCCAGGGCGGCCGGCCGATCGGCGAGTACCAGCTGGTGCAGGCCCTGCTGGCCGAGTCGCACGCCGAACTCGCCGCCGGGCGCGCGATGGTGCACGAGGCCGCCGCGGCGTACGACTCGGGCGAGGACCGGAAGCTCGGCCCGTCCTCGGCGAAGCTGTTCTGCACGGAGATGCTCGGCCGTGTCGCGGACCGCGCCGTGCAGGTGCACGGCGGGGCCGGTTACCTGCGCGGTGTCACGGTCGAACGGATCTACCGCGACGCGCGGCTGTTCCGGATCTACGAGGGCACCAGCGAGATCCAGAAGCTGGTCATCGCCCGTCAGCTGCTCCGGGAGTCCTGAGCCAGCCGGTTCACCTCGTGGACCAGCAGGTCGATCTCGTCGTCGTTGTTGTAGTAGTGCACCGACGCGCGGACCAGGTCGGGCAGGCCGCGGGCGGTGAAGTCGTACTGTGCGGACACCGCGTGGGTGACGCTGGTGTTGATCTTCGCCGCCGTCAGCCGGGCCTTGACCTGCTCGGCGGGTTGCCCGGCGAGGCTGAACGAAACCAGCCCGCACCGCCGCGTCCCGACGTCGTGGACCCGCACTCCCGGGATTTCGCTGAAGCGTGACCGCATCGTGGCGGCCAATGCGGCGACACGCTCTTCGATCGCCGGCAGACCCCACTCCAGCGCGTAGTCGACAGCAGCGCCGAGGCCGAGGACGGCGGCGAAGTCGCGTTCCCAGACCTCGAACCGCTTCGCCGTCGGGTGCACCACGTACTCCGTCGGCGACTCCCAGCTGGCTGAGTACAGGTCGAGCATCGCCGGCTCCAGCCGGTCGCGCAGCCGCGGGTGCACGTAGAGGAATCCGGTGCCACGGGGCCCGCGCAGGTACTTGCGGCCGGTGGCGCTCAGCGCGTCACACCGGATGCGGCTGACGTCGAGGTCGATCTGCCCGGCCGACTGGCACGCGTCGAGCAGGTACGGGATGCCCGCGGCCGAGGTCACCGCGCCGATCGCCTCGGCCGGGTTCACCAGCCCGCCCTGCGTCGGCACGTGGCTGACGGCGACGAGCTTCACGTCGTCGTCGATCCGGGCGCGCAGGTCGTCGACATCGAGCTGGCCGGCGTCGTCGTCGGCCACCACCTCCACGCGGGCGCCGGTGCGGCGCGCGACCTGCAGGAAGGCGATCGCGTTGCTCGCGTACTCGGCGCGCGAGGTCAGGATCCGGTCGCCGGCCTTGAACGGCAGCGCGTAGAACACCGCCTGCCACGAGCGGGTCGCGTTGTCCGTCAGCGCGATGTCGTCGACGTCCGCGTTGAGCAGCCGCGCGACCGACGCGTACACCGCCTCGGTGCGCTCGGCCGCCTCGGCGGCGGCCTCGTAGCCGCCGACCAGCGCTTCGTGGCGTAGGTAGTCGACCATCGTGTCGGTGACCCGCGACGGCGGGAGCGCGGATCCGGCGTTGTTGAAGTGGGCGGCACCGGTGCAGCCGGGCGTCTCGGCGCGGGCGCGGGCGACGTCGGCGGGCAGGAAACTGACCATGCCAAACTGAATACAGTACTGGCCTTCTGCATGCAATACTGCCGGACATGGCCAAACGACTCCTGCGCGGCGACCTGATCGAGGAGATCACCACGCGGGTGCTCGACGGCCGCCTGCTCGCCGACACCCGGATCAACGAGGTGCACCTGGCGCGCGAGCTCGGGGTCAGCCGGACCCCGTTGCGCGAGGCGCTGATCGGGCTGGCCGACCGCGGGCTGCTGGTCGCCGCGCCGGGCCGCGGGTTCCTGGTCGCGCCGTTCGACCCTGACGAGGCCCGGCGGCTGTACCCGCTCGTGGCCGAGCTGGAATCGCTCGCCCTGCGCTGGACCTCGCCGCTCGACCTGTCCTCGCTGCCGGACCGCCTGGACCGGCTGGCCGAGGAGATGGCGGCGCTGCCCGCCGGGCCCGATCTGTCCGCTGTGGACGATCGATGGCACGCATTGTTGTTGTCCCGCTGCGGAAACCCGCACCTGATGCGGCTGATCGACCAGACAAAGCCGCTGCTCAAACGCTACGAGGCGGTGTACTTCGGCGGCACGGCGCGGGCGGCCGAGAGCATCGACGAGCACCGGGGGATCGCGGCCGCACTCCGCGAAGGCGACCTGCCCGGCGCGTCGGCACTGCTCATCCGCAACTGGGTCAAAGCCTTGGCCTACATAGAAAGGGGCTGATCCACATCAAGATCTTCGCGCACCTGTCCGACATCCACCTCGACGGCGGCGAGCGCGCCGATGCCCGCGCGGCGGCGGTGCTGGACTACCTGGGCAACTTCGTGCGGCCGGTGGACGCCGTGCTCGTCACCGGCGACATCGCCGACCACGGCTTGCCCGAGGAGTACCGCCGGGCCGCCGAATTGCTCAAGAATCCCGTGCCGGTGCTCGTCTGCCCGGGCAACCACGACGTCCGTGCGCCGTTTCGCGAGATCCTGCTGGAGCTGCCGCCGGGCGACGCGCCGGTGAACGTGGCGGCGGACATCGGGGGAGTCCTGGTCGCGATGTGCGACTCGAGCATCCCGGGCCGGGGCGCCGGTTACCTCGCCGACGAGACGCTGGCCTGGCTCGACGAGGTGCTCGCCGGCCACAAAGGACCGTCGCTCGTCTCGTTCCACCACCCGCCGGTGGAGGTCGGCGTCCCGCTCGTGGACGCCATCCGCCAGACCGGCGAGGACCGGCTGGCCGAGGTTGTCCGACGGCATCCGGGCATCGCCGGGCTGCTCTGCGGCCACGTCCACACCGGGGCGGGCACGACGTTCGCAGGCGTGCCCGTGCGCGTCGCGCCCGGTGTTGTGTCCGGCTCGCTGCTGCCGGTCGAGCCCGGCGCCGACCGCGGCTGGGACGAAGGCGGCCCGCTCGAATTCGAGCGGCCGCCGTCGTTGCTGCTGCACGTGCTGCACGACGACGGCCGGCTCACCAGTCACCAGCGGGTAGTGCCGTTCACCGGGTGAAGACGGGCAGCGTGATCCGCGACGGGTGCGCCGCGTCGTGGAACACCTCGAACCGGTTCGGCTTGCCGTCGACGGCGGCGGCGACCGGTTCGCCGGTGCCGTGGTTGCGGGCGAAGCGCGGGAACGCGCCGCCCGCGACCTGCAAGCGCAGCCGGTGCCCGCGGCGGAAGCGGTAGGCCGTCGGGTCCAGCGGAACCTCCGCCGTCACCACGCCGTCGGCATCGGCTTCCGGCCGGCCGGGGCGCAGCCGCAGGATGCCTTCGGTGACGTTGCGGGACAGGCCGCCCGGGTCGACGTCGCAGACCCGCACGTACACGTCCGCGTGGCCGAGTTCGGTGCGCACGAACACGGTGGCGCTCACGTCGCCGATCACGTCGAGGTCGTTCACCAGCGGCTCGCCGGTGAACACCAGCACGTCGTCGCGCGCCTCGATGTCCTTGTTGTCCTGCTGCTTGTTGGCGCCGGAGAGCAGCGGGCCGCCGACCGCGGGCGTCGGGTCCGCCGGGTCGTAGGTGAACGGCGTCGGCCGGGCTTCGGCGTCGAAGGCCTCGCCCAGCCCGCCGACTGGGCGCAGGTGCGAGGTCGTGGCCGTCGACGCGGGCGGCCACTGCTCGAAGTCGAGCCAGGTCGAGGCCTGTTGCAGGTAGATCCGCACGGGGGAACGCTGCAGCTGGGTGCGGTCGTCGGCCAGGTGCGCGCGAAGAAAGCCGAGCTGGTCCGGGATCATCACGCGCAGGCTGGCCGGCTCGCCGTGCGACCACGGGCCGATGGTGATCCGCGGCGCGCGCCCGGCCTCCTGCAACGTGACGAAGTCCCGCAGCTGGCCGCGGATGAACAGGTCGTACCAGCCGGTCACCATGCTCACCGGCACGGTCAGGGCCGCGACCTCGGCGCTGTGGTCGGACATGGCCCAGAAGCCGTCGTCCGGCTCCGCGTGCCCGGTGACGTCCTTGAGGAATTGCACCGGCTTCCCGATCGCGGCGACGTCGGCCCCGCTCACCGGCAGGTGCGCCATCGCGGCGCGGGTCTTGCGCGTCTGGAACGGGTTCGGCAGCGCGGCCAGCCGCTGCTCCTGCCGCCCGATCATCGCCGCCCACGACACCATGTCGTCCGCCGCGAGCACCCCGCCCGGGTAGAACGCGCTGATGAATTCCGACGACGTGATGCCGAGGCACATCGCCTCCAGCGGCGGGTCGAGGTATGGCCCGACCGCCCACTGCGTGTGCCCGAGGTAGCTCGCTCCAGCCATGGCCACCCGCCCGTCGCACCACGGCTGCGCGCGCAGCCACTCGGCGGTCGCGACGCCGTCCTCGCGTTCGAGGTGGAACGGCCGGAACTCGCCTTCCGAGCCGAAGCTGCCGCGGGTGCTCTGGATGACCGTCTGCAGTCCGTGGCGCGCGAACGTGTCGCCGAACAGCTTCGACAGCAGACCGCTGCGGCCGTACGGCGTGCGGATCAGCACCACCGGCGCGGAGTGTGTGCCGGCCGGCGCGTAGCGGTCGGTCAGCAGGTGGATGCCGTCGGACATCGGGACCCGCAGGTTCTTGGTGACCACCGGCGCCGGGCCCTCGGCCTTCGGCAGGCCCAGCAGCCGGTCGACGAGACGGTTCAGCACAGGGGTCCCCTTTCACGCGGCGTGGCTGTGTCGTTCGTTACCGATCCGACGGCAGCCATGGCGGAAACGGGTCCCTACGGGCAGGTCGGCTGCAGCCCGTGTCCGCCTGCTTTCGGTCGGATTGGCAACTGTCCCCGAAGCTACCCGGTTCCGGGCGATCCGGAGCGGTCGTTCACGTCCGGGGGAATCAGGCCGCGCGCAGGTGTTCGCCCAGCGGGCCGGTCACCCGCAGGACGTCGCCGGTGAACGGTTTCAGCAGCTCCGCGTCCACCCCGCACAGCGCGAGCGCGGCGGCGAGCACGGGCGGCCGGGCGCGGTCGCCACCGTCGGCGATCTTCAGCGCGACAGCCGTGCCGTCCGGCAGCGCGGCCAGCTGCACCGCCTCGAACCCGTCCTTCGCGATCAGACCTGGCACGGCGCGCATCACCGCCGTGACGTCACGACGGGAGCCGCCCACGAGTTCGGGGTACTGCCGGATTCCTTGGGCGACAAGGAAATCCGGCGTTCCCGGGGTGGCGGTCGCGATCCGCGACGCGGCCTTCGCGAGGCCTCGCAGCGAGAGCGCGAACAGCGGGGCGCCGCAGCCGTCGACGGCCACGCGCGACACCGGCTGCCCGGTCAGCTCCTCGACCGTCGCGCGGATCGCCTGCTGGAGCGGGTGGCCCGGGTCGAGGTACCCGTCGGCGGACCAGCCGTTTTCCCGGCAGGTGGCCAGCATCGCGGCGTGCTTGCCGGAGCAGTTGTGCGCCAGCCGGCTCGGCTCGCGGCCGGCGGCGACCCAGGCGTCGCGCTCGACCGGGTCGAACGGGTAGTCCTCGGGATTGCGCAGCTCGTCCGGTGAGATGCCGTGTCCGGCCAGCACGGCGGCCGCGGCCTGCAGGTGCCGGGCCTCGCCCGAGTGGCTGGCCGAGGCGATCGCGAAGCCCGCCGCGTCGAGCCTCAGCCCGAGCCGCGCCATCGCGACGGCCTGAAGCGGCTTCGCGGTGGAGCGCGGGTACATCGGGGAGTCCGGGTCGCCCGCCTCGAACAGCGTCGAGCCGTCCGGCGCGAGCGCCACCACGGAGCCGTGGTGGACGCCCTCGACCATGCCGTCGCGCAGCAGATGGACCAGCGGCACGTGCGCGGGCGTCACGACTCGGCCTTTTCGAACGCGCTCATGTCGATCCGCTTGCGCACGCAGAACCAGCCGACGACCAGCGCTGCGGCGATCACCGGCAGCGCCAGCAGCGTGATCTGCCCGGTGTGGTCGAAGCCCATCAGCACCACCACGACCACCAGGAACAGCAGCGTCGCGATCTCGGTGTAGGGCGAGAACGGCAGCCGGTACGACGGCCGCGTCACCTCGCCGCGCTTCGCCTTCCGCACGAACAGCAGGTGGCTGAGCACGATGATGGCCCAGGTGCCGAGGATGCCGATCGCGGCGAAGTTCAGCACGATCTCGAACGCGTCCTTCGGCACCAGGTAGTTCAGCGCCACACCGAGCACGCAGACCGACGCGGTGAGCAGGATGCCGCCGTAGGGCACCTGGTTGCGGTTCATCACGCCGGTGAACTTCGGCGCCGAGCCGGCCATCGACATCGAACGCAGGATGCGGCCGGTCGAGTAGAGCCCGGAGTTCAAGCTCGACATCGCCGCGGTCAGCACCACCAGGTTCATCACGCTGTCCGCCGCCGGCACGCCGAGGTGCGAGAGCACCGTGACGAACGGGCTCTGGTCGGCGGAGTAGGAGCTCCACGGCATCAGCATCGCCAGCAGCACCACCGAGCCGACGTAGAACACCAGGATCCGCCACATGATCGAGTTGATCGCCTTCGGCATGATCTTCCGCGGGTTCTCCGTCTCGCCCGCCGCGACGCCGACCAGCTCGACCGAGGCGTACGCGAACACCACGCCCTGCACGATCAGGACCATCGGCAGCACGCCGGCCGGGAAGATCCCACCGTGGGCGGAGATCAGCTGGGGGCCCGGCGCGAGGCCGTCCACCGGGTGCTGGGTCACCAGCAGCACGATGCCGATGACCATGAAGAGCACCAGCGCGGCCACCTTGACGATGGCGAACCAGAACTCCATCTCGCCGAACAGCCTCACCGAGACCAGGTTCAGGGTCAGCACCACGGCGAGCGCGATCAGCGCCAGCACCCACTGCGGCACCGGTGTGAAAAACGACCAGAAGTGCGCGTAGAGCGCGATCGCGGTGATGTCCGCGATGCCCGTGGTCGACCAGTTCAGGAAGTGCATCCAGCCGGCGACGTATGCGCCCTTCTCACCCATGAACTCCCGCGCATACGAGACGAACGCGCCCGAGGAGGGCCGGTGCAGGATCAGCTCGCCGAGCGCGCGCACCACGAAGAACGCGAACAGCCCGCACACGGCGTAGACGATGGCCAGCGCCGGGCCGGCCTGCGCGAGCCGCCCGCCCGCGCCGAGGAACAGCCCGGTCCCGATCGCGCCGCCGATGGCGATCATGTTGATGTGCCGGGACTTCAGGGCCTTGCTGTAGCCCGCGTCGCCCGCGTCCGCGTGCCCGCCGGGGTCTTCGGTGGGCTGCAGGGTCTGTTCGCTCACGGTGTCAGTCGTTCCCGTTCTGCTCCGGCGCGCGGGCCGGCCGCACGATGGTGGTCAGTGTCTTTTCGACGTGCTCGAGGTGCGTGGTCATCGCGGCCACGGCGTCGGCTTCGGAGCCCTCGGCGATCGCCCTGACGATCCGCCGGTGCTCGACGTTGGACTCGGCCCGCCGGTCGCCGAGCTGGTTGAGGAACGCCGACTGACGGGCCAGCGCGTCGCGGATCTCCTCGATCACCTTCGCGAACACGGGGTTGTCCGAGGCCTGGGCGATGCTGATGTGGAAGAGGGAGTCGAGCGCGACCCAGGCCGTGTTGTCGGTCTCGGCGTCCATGCGCTCGACCAGGTGACCGAGCAGGTCGAGGTGGTCGGGGGTGCGCCGTAGCGCGGCGTATCCGGCGACGGGGATCTCGACGTGGCGGCGCACCTCGAACAGGTCGCGCGCGGAGTAGTTGCCGAAGGTCGGGTTCTCGGCCGGTCCCGTGGCCGTGACGAACGTGCCCTTGCCGGTGCGGGACACGGTGAGCCCGAGCGCCTGCAGCCCGCGCAGTGCCTCGCGGATCACCGAGCGGCTGACCTCGAACTCCCGGCTGAGCGCGGCTTCGGACGGCAGCTTGTCGCCGACCTCGTAATCCCCGCGCTCGATCGCGCGGCGCAGGTGGGCCAGCACGGCCTCCATGGCGCTCACACGACGGGTGCCTTGTCCGGCTGTCTGGTTGTCGGACAGGTTCATGGAACGAGATCGTGAAGATCGGCCGAACTGATGTCAAGTGACGGCGGCTGCGCACCGCGGCGGTGGCGCGCGGACCACAGGTGAACTGCGGAAATCACCGGATGTTGTGGCCGGTTTCACGCTCCGGAGCTGCCACCTGCGTCGGGGACTCTGCGGTCGACCGCCACCGAGCCTCACGGAGCCGGGCGGGCTAGGCTGAAGATCCCAGGGCCGCGCCGCCGCCGGGACCGGGAAGCCGTCTGCTTCAGGGGAGGTTTTTCGCTGGTGTCAAACGATTCCATCGCCACCCCGGCCGAGCGACCGGTGCTCGTCGGCGAGCCGCGTGGCCGCCCCGGAATCCCCTTCGGCGCCTGATGTCCGGCTACCAGCCCGATCCGAAGCGCTGGCGCGCCCTCGCCGTCACGCTGACGGCCGGGTTCATGAGCCTGCTGGACGTCAGCATCGTCAACACCGCGCTGCCGTCGATCGAGCGGGATCTGCACACCGGCAGCGGCGTGATCCAGTGGGTGGTCTCGGGGTACGCGCTGTCGTTCGGCCTGGTGCTGGTGGCCGGCGGGCGGCTCGGCGACGCGCTGGGCCGGCGGCGGATGTTCCTCATCGCGCTGGCCGCGTTCGTCGCCACCAGCGCGCTGGCCGGCGCGGCCACGGACCCGACCACGCTGGTGATCGCGCGGCTCGCGCAGGGTGTCGCGGCAGGCATGCTGACTCCGCAGAACAGCGGGCTGATCCAGGACCTGTTCCGCGGCGCCGAGCGTGGCCGCGCGTTCGGCATGTTCGGTGCGGTGGTCGGCATTTCGACCGCCGTCGGCCCGGTGCTCGGCGGCATCATCCTGGCCGTGTTCGGCGACCCGAACGGCTGGCGGTGGGTGTTCTACGTGAACGTGCCCATCGGCGTCGTCGCGTTCGCGCTGGCCCTGCGGCTGGTGCCCAAGTCGGAACCCCGGGCGGTGCGGCTGCGCTCGGAGATCGACTTCGTCGGCATGCTGCTGCTCGCGATCGCCGTGCTCGGGGTACTGCTGCCGCTCGTCGAGTCGGAGCAGGGCGGGCTCGAAAGGCTCTGGTGGCTGTTCCCGATCGCGGTGGTGTTCGGCGTGGGGTTCGTCCGCTGGGAGCACCGGCGGGCGCGTAACGGCCGGTCGCCGTTGCTGGACACCCGCTTGTTCACCACGACCCCCGGCTACGCGAGCGGCGCCGCCGTCGGGGCGCTGTACTTCTGCGGGTTCGCCGGGATCTGGCTGGTTTTCGCGCTGTTCTTCCAGCAGGGGCTGGGATACACGCCGCTGCAGTCCGGCCTGTCGGTCACGCCGTTCGCACTCGGCTCGGCGGTGGCCGCGGCGGTCGCGGGCCGGCTCGTGCCGCGCTGGGGGCGGCGGCTCACTGTCACCGGGCTCAGCCTGGTCGCGTTCGGGCTCCTGACGGTCGCGCTCGTGGTGGAGCTGGTGCCGCCGTCCGCGGCCGGCCTCGCCGTGGCCGCGCCGCTGCTGATCGGCGGGGTGGGCGGGGGCATGGTGATCTCGCCGAACACCACGCTGGCCCTGGAATGCGTGCCCACGACCATGGCCGGCGTCGCCGGGGGAGCGCTGCAGACCGGCCAGCGGATCGGGACCGCGATCGGCACGGCGGTGCTCGCGTCGGTGTTCCAGTCGGTGGTGGTGGCCTCGGGCGGGCACTACCCGGTGGCCCTGTCCGTCGCGATGTGTTGCGCCGCGGCGCTCACCTGTGTCGCGTTGGTGGTCGCGATCTTCGAACTGCGCGCGCGGCGGGTCCGGTCCGGGCTCACCGAAGCACAACGCGCGGCCCAAGCGGCGGCCGACGTGCAGCGTGGGTGACCCGGCGTCGCTGTGAACTGATCACGATCACGCATCACAACCGGTGAACTACAATCCGCAGATCCTTGCTGCTCCATCCGAGTGATGGGCCACTTCCGGCCCTGGTGCTACTCAGAGCAACCGGGTAGACCTTATGGAGCCTTCAGCTCGCCACTTTGGCTACCTACAGTGGCAATTCGTTCGGTCGACCGGGGATGGGTCGACCGGCCGGGCGGCCGGGAGTCAGCCGTTCCTGCGGAACGGGCACTCCTGGTCACCTCCCAGGCAAAGGATCGTCGGCGTCCGCGGGGGACCGTACGGCGACCGCCGGGAGCACTGCCCTGGGTGGCCACGAGTGCGGTGAAGGCATCTGGGCGGGCCCGGGAGAGGGGGATCCGGGCCCGCCCGTCTCCCGTTTTTCGCCAGGCCACCCGCCTTTCCCCCGTCACCGCCTCCGTTTCCGTTTCCGGTGGATCTCACCCGGTTCAGAGCGTCGCGCTCGCCTGTTCACTCCGATCATGCTGGGATGACGGCGTTGCGTGCAGGCGAGTGCGGGGAGCGTTGATGACCCAGGAATCGTTGCCGGGCAACCGGATCCGGGTGTGGCACCGGCCGATGCGGCCGCGGGACAACGCGGAGCGCCACCGCGTGGCCACCCCGCTCGAACTGCTCTTCGACCTGTGTTTCGTGGTCGCCGTCGGCCAGGCCGCGTCGAACCTGCACCACCAGCTGGCCGAGGGCCACGTCGGCCACGGTGTGGCCGGCTTCGCACTGGTCTTCTTCGCGGTCTGGTGGGGCTGGCTGAATTTCAGCTGGTTCGCCTCGGCCTTCGACACCGACGACGTGCCGTACCGGCTCGCCACCCTGGTGCAGATCGCCGGCGGCCTGACCGTCGCCGCGGGCGTGGGCAGGGCGTTCGACGGGGACTTTCGCGTGATGGTGATCGGCTACGTGCTGATGCGCCTGGCGATGGTCACCCAGTGGCTGCGCGCCGCGCGGTCCGTGCCCGAGTACCGGACGACGGCGCTGCGGTACGCGGCGGGCATCACGATCTGCCAGATCCTGTGGATCGCGTGGCTCGCGCTGTCGGGGCCGGCGGAGTACGTGGTCTTCGGGGTGCTGGCGGTCTGCGAGCTGGCTGTCCCGCTGGTGGCCGAGCGCCGGTCCGAGACTCCGTGGCACCCGCACCACATCGCCGAGCGGTACGGCCTGTTCACCCTGATCGTGCTCGGCGAGACGGTGCTGAGCGCGACGACCGCGGTGCAGGAGAGCGTGACCGAGGGCGAGCACATCGGCGAACTGGTGGGCCTCGCCGCGGCGGGCCTGGTGCTGGTGTTCGCCATGTGGTGGCTGTACTTCGACCAGCCGGGCCACGCGCGGCTGGTGCACCGCCCGTCGCAGCTCACCACGATGAGCTGGGGCTACGGGCACTACCTGATCTTCGCCTCGGCCGCGGCGGTCGGCGCCGGCCTCGAGCTGGCGGTCGACTTCGACACGCACCACACCGAGCTGAGTGGCACGGTCACGGCCCTGTTCGTGACGGTCCCCGTCGCGCTGTTCCTGCTGAGCGTCTGGCTGCTGCACATCGGGCCGACCAACGAATGCCGGCCGATCGCCATCGGCTTCCCGGCCGCGGCGGTGCTGGTGCTCGCCGCGTCGTTCGGCCCCGCGCCCATCCACGTGACGGCAGTGCTCGCCGCCGCGCTCGTGGCCGTCACGGTGATCGCGACGCACGGCGAGCCCCGTCCCGCCTGAGCCGCGCTATCGACGCAGGTCAGGAGCTTGGCGCGATCAATGGGCACCCCCCTGTTCGGGGCCGGATCGGGGCATGTAAAGTTCTCCAAGTCGCCAGGGAAACCGGGCGGCCGCCGGGACCACGAACCAAGCTCCCACCTCAGGTGGTAGAGTGGGTGGTTCCAAAGCAGGAGATCAAGCCAGACCCCCGCTGAAGCGCAAGTTTCACAGGGTGTACGGTGTGTCTTCTCAACAAAGGCTTGAAACAATGCCTCGGAAAAGGCCGCGTGAAGCGGGTTTCTCCGGTGTGTGTTGCTTGAGAACTCAACAGTGTGCTAGTGAACTAAGCCAGTAGAGCTTAATATGAAACCCCCTCGTCGGGGTTTCCTTTGAGAATGATTGAGAAATATGGTCTCGATCGAACTGTTCATTGTTGGAGAGTTTGATC
>DASXYS010000239.1:0-6062 GCA_036502365.1 Amycolatopsis sp. | reverse complement strand
TGATCTCGGCCTGCTGGGTGTCGGTGATGCGCTGGGCCATGGCCTTCGCGCCGGCGTCCTGGCCTTGGGCCAGCTCGGTGCGGGCCATGGTGATGGCGCCCTCGTGGTGCTGGATCATCAGTTCCAGCCACTTGCGGTCGTAAGCCTGGTCGCGCAGCTGGTCGAGGCCGGCGGTGTCGACCATGCCGGACATGGGCGTGCCGTGGTCCATCCCGCTCATTCCCCCCATGTCGCCCGTGGTGCTGGGTGGCGGGGCGCCCCAGGTCTTCAGCCAGGCGGTGAGCTGGTCGATCTCGGGTTGCTGGGCCTGTTGGATCTGCTTCGCGAGGCCGATCAGCCGGGGGTTCGCGGTGTGCTGCGGCACGGGCACGGCCATCTCGACCGCTTGCCGGTGGTGCGGGACCATGCCCTGCGCGAAGGCGATGTCCGCGGCGTTGTGGGTGGACGGCGAGGCGGGGGCCGGCTGCGAGCCCGAGCACCCGACCAGCACCACGGCGATCACGGGCAGCACAAGGCCCGCCAGGAACTTGCGTTTCATGAGTTTCTTCCTCACTGGGTGACAGCGAAATCTGTGGACGCGGGAAAACCGGTCCACTCAGATCCGCAGCACGCAGGAGGCAGTGAGGAGTTCTCTGCCGGTCCGCCAGGGCGGCGGCCGCGCGTCACCTGCCGTCCCCGGCCGTCCCGCGACCATCGGACGGCCGGCCCGCCACACCAGCATGACGACCAGCAGCAGTCCCGCCATGGCCAGCAAGACGGCCAGGCAGAGGTGCAGCATCGAGTGCATCGCACCGTCCATCCCAGCCGGTGCGACAGTCTCAACAGCGCCGCCCCCAACAGCAGCGTGGGTCTCAACAGCGGCAGCCTCTACAGCGTGAGCCATCGAGACATCAACCATCGAGACATCAGCCATCGGGACACTAGCCATCGCACCGTCCGGAGCCGCCACGTGATGCATGGCGACGACCCCCAGCACCACCGCACCAAGCAGCAGCAAGCGCGCCAGGAACGCGACCGGGCCGTGAGCAGCCGAACGGGATGTCATCGCCGACCACACTAACCCATACCCCGAACGGGTACCAAGCGCCCCGCAGCCACGATGAACTCACTTCAGTAACCCTTTGCACACAACCGGTTGACCCCCGTGAGCGGTCTCCCCTACCTTCGCCTCCAGGTCTCCACCGTGCAGACCGCGAAGCAGAAGGAATGGTGGGGATGCGAGGGCCGACGAAGACGCTCGTGCTGGGCGTCGTGGCACTGCTCGGGGCGGTGGCCGTCCTCGTGGGCTGCTCCGGCGGGCTCGGGCAGGCGCCGCCGGACGCGCCGGTCAAGATCGCGTTCGTGCCGAAGGTCACGGGCATCCCGTACTTCGACGCGATGAACGCGGGCGGCCTGAGCGCGGCCCAGCAGCTGGGCGCGCAGTGGATCACCCGCGGGCCCGCGACGGTCGACCCCGCCGCACAGACGGCGATCCTGCGTGACCTGATCACCGAGCACGTGAACGTGATCGCCGTGGCGCCCAACGACCCCGCCGCGCTCGCGCCGGTGATCGCGGACGCGCGGGCGCAGGGCATCCACGTGCTCACCACCGACACCGACGCGGCGAGCTCGCAGCGTGAGGTGTTCGTCAACCAGGCCACCGCCGACGGGGTCGGCACCGCGCTGGTCGACGGGCTGATGGCCAAGACCGGCAGCGCCGGCAAGTTCGCCATCGTCTCGTGCGGGGCGACCGCGGCGAATCTCAACGCATGGACCGCCGTCGAGAAGGCGTACACCGCGGAGCACTACCCGCGGGCGCAGATCGTCGACACCGTGTACGCCGGCGAAGACACCGCCACCGCGACAACACTCGCGAAGCAGATCCTCATCCAGCACCCGGATCTGGCCGGACTGGTCGGGCAGTGCACCACGGCCGCGCCCGGGGTCGCGCAGGCCGTGCGCGACCAGCAGAAGATCGGCCAGGTGTACACCGTCGGCGTCGGCACGCCGCAGACGATGAAGCCGTACCTGCTCGACGGCTCGTCCTCGATGTCCGTCCTGTGGGACGTCCAGGCGCTCGGCTACCTCACCGCGTGGACGGCCGAGCAGCTCGCGCAGGGCAAGCCGCTCGGCCCCAGCAACAACGTCAGCCTCGAGCTGCCGACGGTGAAGTACGACGCGACCACGAAGACCATCCTCCTGGGCGACCCGTTGCGGATCACCCAGGACAATGTGGACCAGTACAAGTACTGACCAGGCTTCAGCGGACGTCGATCGTCACGGTCGCGGTGCTGGTGCGCGCCGGCAGTTTGGTGGTGTCCACGGCCAGGTACTCGCCGTCGTCCTGGTTGCCGTCCGGCAGCGTCTTCGGGTGCAGGGTGTACGGGGCGGCCGTGTTCGCCACCGCGTCGATGCCGAAGTCGTTGTCGTTGCTGATCACCAGGGTCCGGCCGCCGTCGGTGGTCGCGACGCCCTCCACCTTGTCGTGGCCGAAGAAGCCGCCGGCCGGGTCGAGGTTCGTGACCAGCGCGCCGAGGTCGAGGTACAGCTTCTTCGACACGGGCTGCACGCCCACCTTCGCGAGATCCTGCACAGCCTGGTCGGTGGTGTCCTTGCCGACGTAAGCGTCGATGCTCTGCTGGCCTCCGCCGACGAGCAGGCCGCCCTTCGCCGCGTCGTACGGCGCGTCCTTCACCTTCTCCCCCGGCCCGACGTCGGTCGCGCCGGACAGGTCGATCTCGAACAGCTTCTTGTACGCAGCGGGCTCGACCTTGCCGTCGCGCTCGTCCACCAGGAACTTCGTCGACGACAGCGCGGTGATCTCGCTGACCGCGGTGCCCGTGTCGTCGGGGTTGTCGAGCAAGTAGAGGTACTCGTGCGTCGCGTGGGTCTTCAGGTCGACGGTGACGATCCGCAGCGTGGTGACGTTGCCGGGTTTCTTGGTCAGATCCGGCTGCTGCAGCGCGGACTGCATGATGCCGACCAGCGTCCGGCCGTCCGGGGTCAGGGCGAGTCCTTCCATGCCCTTGTTCGGCACGCGGTACTTCAGCTCCTCCGGCAGCGAGCCGTCGAACGGCGAGAGCCGCTCGATCGCGCGGCCGTCGGCGCGGAAGTGCGTGATGAACGGGCCGTATTCGTCCGACACCCAGAACGTGCCGTCGCGCTGGGCCACCAGGCCTTCGGAGTCGTAACCGTTCGGGGACGCGGGCAGCGGCTTCCCGTTCAGGTCCACGATCTTCTCGCCGGTGCCGGCGGTGGTGCTGACCTGCCCGTTGTACGGCGAGCCGTCGGCCGCGCGCAGCGGGATCCGCTGCTCCAGCACAGCTTTCCCGTCGCGGAGCCGGAACCGGCCGATCGCGGGGTCGAACGCGGGCAGCGGCTCCACTTTGGACCCGTCCGGGGCGCCGACGTTGGGGCCGCGGTCGGTGAGGCCGTAGAACTCGCCGGGCACCCCCGGCACCGGCGTCAGCGCGGAACCGTAGGCGCCGCCGGTGAGGGGCACGCCGCCGATCGTCGCGAGTGGCGGCAGGTTCGTCGGGTACAGCCGGACGGCGTCCGACGCCGTGTAGGTAAAGGTGTCCTCGCCGTGGAAGCCGGGTGCCGGGGTGTAGCGGAACGTGCCGTCGGCGCCGATCGTGAGGGAGCCGTGCGCGGGCGCGGTGTGGCGGACCACGGCGCCGCCGGAAGCCAACGCGCGGCCGTGGGCGCCGAGTGCGTCGTTGCCGAGCACGCCGTCGCCGCGGACTTGCAGGGTTTGCCCGGACCGCGCCCGGTAGTGATCGTCGCGGACGGTGGGCTGGTGGCCATTCCCCGAAACCGAGTCCGACACCGCACCCGACGCCGTGCCCGACGCCACCAGCGGCAGGGCGAGCAGCCCCGCCACAACCCCGAATCTCACGCGCTTCATCCGTGTTCTCCTCCTCCGGCGTCGGGTGACGCCGGAGGAGGAGTCTTCGCGGCCGAGTTGGACGGCGGCCGTCTTCGAGGCGAAACCCGGGTTAACGGCCGCGTCTCACCCGACCGGCGGCGGCGCCCGCGCCGAGCACCAGGATCAGCACGGTCAGGCCCCAGCGGCGCTGCTCCTTGATGTGGGCCGCGGTGTCGACGACCGGCGCGGCGCTCGGCTGGGGCTTGGGCCGCCCGGACGGCGCCGGGCTCGGTGTCGGACTCGGCGGGGCCTGGATCGCGGACGGCGTCGGGGACGGCGTCGCGCTGACCGGCCGTGGTTGCGGCGACGGCTGTTCCACGAGCACCGGCGCGTCCGGCGGCGGGGGCAGCGGCGGCAACGGCGGCGGGGGGCTCGGGGAAGACGGTGGTGGCGGAGCCGGGCTCGAAGAGGACGAAGGCGGCGGGCTCGACGAAGACGACCGAGGCGGTGGTGACGGAGGAAGCGGCGAGAAAGGTGGCGGCGAGGAGCCCAGACAGCCCGCTGCGTCCGAGCTGACCAGCGGCGGCCCGGTGCTGATCTCCACCGCCGGACCGGAGCCGTCAAGGGGCAGCCGATACGTGACGCTGCGGTAGCCGATCCGGTTCGCGGTCGCGTACAGCGTGTTGTCCGGTCCCAGCACCACAGCCCCGTACGCGCTGGCGGGCGGGAAACGCAGTCCTGGCACCGGGTCGACATGCCCGGTCCGCGGGTCGATCGTGACCACCCGGCCGTGGCCGGCGAACGACATGGAGACGCCGTACAGCAGTCCGGACGCCGGGTCGTAGGCGAAGTCGTCGACGCCGGCGGCCAGCACCACGGGCCGCAACTGCACCCGGCCGGTCACGGTGAGGTAGTCCGGGCTCGCCGGGTCGATGTCCACTGTGTACAGATTGTTGGCGCGCTGGAGGTACCAGATGCTGCCGTCGATCGCGCCGGACGTCGCGCCGGTGGCCCAGCTCCACCCGCCGCGGCGACCGGCGCGGCCGACCGAGCCGAGGTCGGTGACCTGCCCGGAGCGCGAGATCTCCACGGCGTGGGCGCCCTCGGAGAACCGGCCGTGGCGCGGCGCGTCGGCGACGCCGTAAACCCGGTCCTGCTCGGCGGAGTAGGCGATCGCGTTCAGCGCGTAGCCGGTTTCGCCGAGTTCGCGGCGGTCCCCGTCGGGCACCGTGAGGCGCACGACCGAAGACCCGCCGGAGAGTTCGTTCTCCACCTGAAGGATGTCGCAGCCGGCGGGTGCCGCGGCGGACGTCCGGCCGGGCGGGCTGAGCAGGCCGGACACGGCCAGCAGTCCCGAGACGGCGACGGCGGCGGCCAGCGGGGGCAGCAGGCGGGCGAGGCGCACGGCGGTCAGGAAAGCCGGGCCAGCGCGGAGGTGAACGCGGCCGGCTGGATGTTCGCCCCGCCGGCGAACGGGTTCTGCAGCTGGAAGATCGCGTACAGCAGCAGCGCGATCGTACCGGCCAAAGTGGACACGATCACCAGGTGCGCGGCCATCCGCGTGCCGCCGAAGAGATTGGGCAGCAGCACCGAGATGAAGCTGCCGAGGATCAGCGCGAACCACACCACGGAGCCGACGCCGGCGGCCGCCGAGGCGGTGAGCCGGGCCTGACGCGCCTGGTAGACCTGCCAGAGCTGGTTCGCCGCTTCGCTTTTACGGTCGTTCAGCCAGTCGTTGTCGGCCTGGGCCCCCGCGATGGTCTTGCTGAGCCGGCCGAGCTGGTTCCAGCCGGTGTCGGGCATCTCGCCGCCGTCCGCGAGCCGCGGCCATTCCTGACGCTGGACCGTGGTGGCGTACGCCGAAGCCAGCTGGCGGACCTTCGAGCCGGTGTCGCCGGGCAGCGAGTCGGCGGCCCAGCTCATCGCGACGAGGCTGTCCGCCTCGGTGTAGGAGCCGTCGCGCGCGGTACTGACGTTGTCGAACAACGAGATGAGCACAAAGGCGACGAGCACGGCGTGCAAACCGCCGACAATGGTGAACACCTGCCCGGCCGCGTCATTGTTGTCACGACGACCTTCGTCCCAGCCGAAACGCCTCACCAGATAACCGATCACCGCCGCCACCACCGCGGCACCGATCACCCAGAAGATCCCGGTCAGGTAGACGTTCATCCGCACCCTTTCACCCTCGCACCGCCGCCCCGCGCCACCATTC
>DASXYS010000238.1:0-30039 GCA_036502365.1 Amycolatopsis sp. | reverse complement strand
CTGACCCTGTGGGTGCAGCGCCGTGAGCCGGCCGAACGGCCGTTGCCACGCGCGACCGCCCTCGCCTGAACACCCGCACCTGAAGAAAGGCCCTTCCGTTGGAAATCCAGGACTTCTCCCTCGACCTGTTCTCGCTGCGCGGCCGCAACGCCATCGTCACCGGCGGGAACACCGGGCTGGGGCGTGCGTTCACCGTGGCGCTGGCCAAGGCCGGTGCGAACGTGTTCACGCCGACGGTGGTCGACGACGGCGGCGAGACCCGGCGCCTGGTCGAAGCGGCTGGTGCCCGGCTGGAGACGGTGAAGGCCGACCTCACCGAGCCGGGGGCGCCGGCCCACGTCGTCCAGTCCTGTGTGGACGCGTTCGGCTCGGTCGACATCCTGGTCAACTCCGCGGGCATCAGCAATCTCGCGCCCGTCGAGGAGTTCGGCCGCGACCAGTGGGACCCGATGGTCGCGCTGAACCTGACCGCGCCGTTCGAACTCGGCTGGCTGGCCGGGCGGCTGATGGCGGAGCAGGGGCACGGCAAGATCGTCAACATCGCGTCGCTGTTCTCGTTCCTCGGCGGGCAGATGTCCCCGGCGTACGCGGCGACGAAACACGGCATCGTCGGCTTCACCAAGGCATATTGCGACGAGCTGGGCGCGAGCAACGTCCAGTGCAACGCCATCGCACCCGGCTACTTCGCCACCCCGATCACCGAGCAGACCCGGGCGGACGAGGCGGCCAACCAGCGCGTCCTCGACCACATCCCGGCCGGCCGCTGGGGCGAGCTGGGCGACCTCATGGGCGCGGTGGTGTTCCTGGCGAGCCGGGCCTCGGACTACGTCAACGGGCACGTCCTCACCGTCGACGGCGGCTACCTCACCCGATGAACCCCACCACGAACGGAGCACAGGAAACCATGGACACGACCGCCATCATCGACCGGCTGCGCGAGATCGCCGGCCCCGAGCGCGTGGACACCGACGAGCGGCTGCTGCGCGAGGCGAGCGTCGACCGGTTCAAGAAGTACACCGCCGTGCACGGCATCTACGACGGCCCGTTCCCGCTCGCCATCGTGCGCGCGGGCAGCACCGCCCACGTCGCCGCGGTGCTGGCCTTCGCGAACGAGCACAGCGTGAACATCGTCCCGCGCACCGGCCGCACCGGAACCGAGGGCGGGCTCGAGACCAGCTTCGAGCGCACTATCGTGCTCGACGGGTCCGAAATGGACGAGATCCTCGACGTCGACCCGGTCGACATGCAGGTCACCGCGCAGTGCGGCGTCCCGCTGCAGGTGCTCGAAGACCGGGTGCGCGAGCTGGGTCTCACTACCGGCCACTCGCCGCAGTCCAAGCCGCTGGCCCAGCTGGGCGGCCTGGTCGCCACTCGCTCGATCGGCCAGTTTTCCACGCTCTACGGCGGGATCGAGGACATGGTGGTCGGCCTGGAGGCGGTGTTCCCGGACGGCACGGTCAGCCGGATCAAGAACGTGCCGCGCCGTGCGGCCGGGCCGGACATCCGCCACGTCGTGATCGGCAACGAGGGCGCGCTGTGCTTCGTCACCGAGGTCACCGTGAAGCTGTTCAAGTACCAGCCGGAGAACAACCGCTTCCACGGCTACCTGCTCGACGACGTACGGACCGGGATCGAGATCCTGCGCCAGGTCATCACCGAGGGCTACCACCCGTCGGTCGCGCGGGTCTACTCCGAGCAGGATGCCGCGCAGCACTTCTCCCACTTCGCGAACGGCAAGTGCGTGGCCGTTTTCCTCGCCGAGGGGCCTGCGCCGCTCGCCGACGCGACGAGCACGGCGATCGAGGAGATCGTCGGGCGGCACCAGCACGAGCGGGTGGACCCTGAGCTGATCCGCGCGTGGTTCGACAACCTCAACTGGGGCCCGGACAAGATCAAGGCCGAGCAGGACACCATGCTGGCCGAGCACCGGCTGGGCTACACCACCGAGGTGTCGGCGAACTGGTCGGTGGTCGGCGACGTCTACGACGCGGTGATCTCCCGGATCACCAAGGAGTACCCGCACTTCGAGGACCTGACGATGCTGGGCGGGCACTCCTCGCACAGCTACCAGACCGGCACGAACATGTACTTCGTCTACGACTACCGGATCAACTGCGAGCCGCGCGAGGAGATCACGAAGTACCACATCCCGCTGAACGCGATCATCGTCGAGGAGACGCTGGCCCGCGGCGGCTCGATGGTCCACCACCACGGCATCGGCAAGTACCGCGCGCCGTGGACCGAGCAGGAGCACGGCAGCGCGTACCCGGTGCTGCGCAAGCTCAAGGAGGCCTACGATCCGAACGGGATCATGAACCCGGGCACCATCTTCCCGGCCGGGGGCCGGTGATGACCGGCTACCTCCTCGGCATCGACAACGGTTCGCAGAGCACCAAGGTCACCGTCTTCGACGAGCACGGCAAGGTGCACGCCCGGGCCCGGGTTGCGTTGCGGCCCAACGACACCCCGCGCCCGGGCGTCGTCGAGCACCCGGACGACGACCTGTGGGACTCGATCGGCGCGGCCACCCGCGCGGCGCTGGACGCGTTCGACGGGCGGCCCGGGGAGATCCTCGGCGCCGGGCTGTGCACGATCCGGTTCTGCCGCGCGATGCTGCGCGCCGACGGCACGCTCGCCCAGCCCGTGCTGAGCTGGATGGACGAGCGTGTGTCGCGGCCGTACGAGCACACGAATCCGGACGTCCGCTATGTCACGGCATCTTCGGGTTACATCACCGCGCGGATGACCGGGCAGTTCCGCGACACCGCGGCGAACTACCAGGGTGTGTGGCCGATCGACACGGACCGCTGGGAGTGGCTGCCGGAGCCGGACGTCCCGCGCGAAATGCTGTTCGAGCTCGTGCAGCCCGGAGACCGGCTCGGCACTGTGACGGCGGAAGCGGCGGTGCACACCGGGCTGCCGGAGGGGCTGCCGGTGTTCGCCACCGCCAACGACAAGGCGGTCGAGGCGCTGGGCAGCGGACTGGCCGACGACCGCACCCTGCTGCTGTCCCTCGGCACCTACATCGCCGGCATGACCACCGGCGCGCGGAATGTCCGTGACGCCAAGGCGTTCTGGACGAACTTCGCCTGCCGGCCGCACTCCTACCTCTACGAGAGCGAGGGCATCCGGCGTGGCATGTGGACGGTCAGCTGGCTGCGCGACCTGCTGGGCGACGAGGAGTGGCTGAACGCGGGCGCGGCGACCGTGCCCGCGGGATCCGACGGCCTCATCGCGGTGCTCGACTGGCTCGCGCCGGTCGAGGCGCCGTTCCGCCGCGGCGCGTTCCTCGGGTTCGACGGCCGGCAGGGGCCGTTCCACCTGTACCGGGCCGTGCTGGAGGCGATCGCGCTCACCTTGCACGGCAACGGGAACGCCATGGCGGCGGAGCTGGGCACGGAGTTCTCCCGGGTGCTGGTCTCCGGCGGCGGCGCCGGCTCGGACGTGCTGATGCAGATCGTCGCCGACGCCTTCGACCGGCCCGCGCGGCGCGCACAGGGCGGGGCGGAGCTGGGCTCGGCGATCTGCGCGGGCGTCGGCCTCGGCCTGTTCGGCGGCTTCGACGAGGCGGTGGCGGCACTGGTCGCGCCCGGGCCGGAGTTCGTGCCGGACCCGGTGACCCACGAGCGTTACCGCCGGCTGGGCGAGGTGTACCGGGAGCTGCCCGGCCACACCGACCCGCTGTTCACCTGGCTGGCCTCGAAAGGGGAGTGAGGCTGGTCCCTACATGGACCAGACGTCCACATTGGACGAGGCGATCGCGGTCGCGCCCGCGCCGAGC
The DNA here is from genome assembly GCA_036502365.1 of Amycolatopsis sp. Taxonomy (GTDB): domain Bacteria; phylum Actinomycetota; class Actinomycetes; order Mycobacteriales; family Pseudonocardiaceae; genus Amycolatopsis. The sequence goes on along the minus strand of DASXYS010000238.1, from coordinate 26,258 downwards.
GCGGCCAGCACGTCGTCCTTGTCGCAGACCAGGCCGCCGGCGATGATCGGCACCTCGGTGTCGGCGCGCAGCCAGGTGATCACCCGGGGCACGCAGCCGGGCAGGATCTCGATGTAGTCGGGCCGGGAGATCGCCAGCTGCTTGCCGAGATTGTGGTAGGAGAACGAGTCGACGAGGAAGAAGCGGTGCACCGCGAGCAGGCCGCGCGCCTTCGCGGCCTTCACGATGGCCGCCTTGCTGCTCAGCACCCCGTCGGCCTCGGTGCGCTCGGCCACGAACTCCACGGCGATGTCCCGGCTGACCAGTCCCTCGATCAGGTCCACGTTCACCAGCACGGTCTTCCCGGCCGCGCGCAGCCGCTCGACCAGCCCGGGCAGCGTCAGGATCGATCCGAAGAGCAGGAACACCACCGGTGCCTCCACCTCGGTGACCGCGCGCAGCCCGGCCTCGTCCTTGACGCTCGCGACGACCGGATGGTCCAGGAGGAGTTCGTGCACCACTCCACTATTACATTCCCGAGCGACATTCCCGAGCGACATCCCCCGAGCCACCAGAGCCTAGGACGCCATCGTCCGCCGCTCGAACCGGACGGCCACCTTCGGATACAGCCGGGGGAACAGCCGGACGAGCAGGTCGATGGCCTTGGCGTCGTTGCCGACCAGGATGCGCGGGCGGCCCGCCTCGACGCCGTCGAGCGCGATGCTCGCGGCCTCTTCGGCGGGCATCTTCAGCAGCTTCTCGTTGTAGACGCGCGCTCGTGCTTCGGCGCGTGGCGTCAGGTTGCCCTGCTTCCGGGCGCGGTCGATGCCGGCGTTCGCGATGTTGGTCTTGACCCCGCCGGGGTGAACCACGCTGACTCCGACCGGATGGCGGGCGAGCAGCATCTCGGCGCGCAGGCTCTCGGTGAAGCCGCGGACGCCGAACTTGGCGGCGCAGTAGTCGCTGAGCGAGGGCTGCGCCATGATCCCGTTGAGGCTGGAGACGTTCACCACGTGCCCGTCGCCGGAAGCGATGAGGTGCGGCAGAAATGCCTTCGTGCCGTGGATGACGCCGAAGAGATTGATCCCGAGGACCCGCTCGTAGTCGGCCCAGTCGTTGTCGAGCACCCCGCCGCGCCCGCCGCTGACCCCGGCGTTGTTGTAGATCTGGTGCACCACACCGAAATGCTCCGCGACGGCTGAGGCGTAGGCCTCGACGGCGGCGCGGTCGCTGACGTCGAGGTGTGCGGCGTGGACCTCGGCCCCGAGGGCTTTGACGCGGTCCGCGGTCTCGGCGAGGCCGAGGTCGTCGACGTCGGAGACCGCGAGACGCGCGCCGCGGCGGGCGAGTTCGAACGCCAGCTGACGGCCGATGCCGGAACCGGCGCCGGTCACTGCGGCGACCTTGCCGCGCACACTGCTCATCGGGTGCCTCCTGAACGGGTCTTCGGCGCTTCGGCGGCGTGCGCCAGGCCGGTGGTGAGTTCCATCAGGCGGTCGAGCACCCCCGGCGCGAGATGGTGGCGCATCCCGGTGATTTCGACGTGGCGGGCGCCCGGGATGGCCTGCGCGGTGGCCCGGCCGCCGCTCGGGTGGACCATGAGGTCGGCGTCGCCGTGCACCACGAGCGTGGGGGCGGTGATGCGGCGCAGCTCGGCGGTGCGGTCGCCCGAGGCCTGGATGGCGCTGATCTGGCGCGGCACTCCGGGGTTGACGCCGCCACTGCGTTCCCACCCGGCCGTGGCCCAGGCCCGTTCGAGCGCCTCGTCGGGCGGGAAGGTCTTCGAGCCGATGTGCGACAGCAGCGAAAGGTGCCGCTCGGCCGACTCCTCGGCGGTCCGGGCGGGGCGCTTCGCCAGACGCAGGATCGTCGAGCGGGCGGGCTGCCCGACCCTCGGGTGCCCGGTGGTGGAAAAGATGGAGGTGATCGTGGCGACGCGGCCGGGGTGCCGTGCCGCGACGGTCTGGGCGATCATCCCGCCCATCGACATCCCGGCCAGATGCGCGCGCTCGACGCCGAGGTGGTCGAGCAGCCCGATCGTGTCGGCCGCCAGGTCACCGAGGTCGTAGGCACCGGGCCGGGGCCGGGCCAGCAGCTGCCGCAGCCGGCCCGGCGCCGGGGTGGTGATCCGGCTCGACCGGCCGGCGTCGCGGTTGTCGAAGCGGATCACCCGGAAGCCGTGGCCGGTGAACCCGTCGACCAGCCGCTGCGGCCAGGAGGTGAGGTCGAGGCCCAGTCCGGCGATCAGCAGCAGCGGCGGCCCGTCCTCAGGACCTTCGACGCGGTAACAGATGCGGGGCCCGGCCGGGAGGTCGGCGAACCGGTCGGCGGTGGTGGTGCCGGCGGGCATCAGCCGGTCACCGCGTCGGCCGGGTGCGCGACGGGCGTGGGCACCGTGGCACGGGAGAAGTGCAGCTCGGGGTCGGCCACGCTGCCCTGGCGCAGCCGCTTGACGTCGGAGTGGTAGTCCATCGAGGTCAGCCACGGCAGCCGATCGCCCTGCCGGGGCAGCTGGTCCACGACGCGCTGGATGTAGCCGGCGCCGAAGTTGAGGAACGGCTGCTTCGGCATGGCCGGGTCGGCGGGCTCGGGGCGGCAGACGGTGTGGCCGTGGGCGTCCATGTGCGTGAGCAGCCGGCAGAAGTGCTCGCAGAGCAGGCCGACCTTCAGGGTCCACGACGAGGTGGTGTAGCCGATGGAGAAGGCCAGGTTCGGCACGCCGGAGAGCATCATTCCCTTGTAGGCCACGGTATCCGCGAGACGCACCGGCTCGCCGTCGACGGTCAGGTCGAGGCCGCCGAAGGGCTGCAGGTTCAGCCCGGTGGCGGTGACGATGACGTCCGCCTCGAGCTCCCGGCCGGACTCCAGCAGCAGGCCCTTCTCGGTGAAGGTGGCGATCCGGTCGGTCACGATGTCGGCCTCGCCGGTGCGGATGGACCGGAACAGGTCGCCGTCCGGGACCAGGCACAGCCGCTGGTCCCACGGGTCGTACGGCGGGTTGAAGTGCTCGTCGACCGGATAGCCCGCGGGTAGCTGCTTGGTGGTGATCCAGCGGATCAGCCGCCGCGAGGTCTTCGGGAACCGCTGGGTGAACCGCCAGATCGCCCGCTGCCGGAAGGCGCCCAGCGACCGGGCCATGGCGTGCCCGCGCTCGTCCCCGAAAACCTGCTTGAGCCGGACGGCCAGGCCGTCGCTCTTCGATATCGGCAGGATGTAGCTCGGTGTGCGCTGCAGCATGGTGACGTGGCCGGCGGTCGGCGCCATCGCCGGCACGAGGGTGACCGCGGTGGCGCCGCTGCCGATGACCACCACACGCTTGCCCGCGTAGTCGAGGTCCTCGGGCCACTGCTGCGGGTGGACGATCGTCCCGGCGAAGCGCTCGCGGCCCTCGAAACGCGGGGTGAACCCCTCGTCGTAGCGGTAGTACCCGCCGGCGCTGAACAGCCAGTCGCAGGTCAGCCGGGTGCGTTCGCCGGTGTCCGTGCGCTCGATGTCCACCGTCCACCGCGCCTGCTCCGAGGACCAGGACGCGCCGACGACCTTGTGGTGGAACCGGATCCGCCGGTCGAGGTCGTGCTCGGCGGTGGTCTCCCGCAGGTAGGCGAGGATCTTGTGGGCGTCGGCGATCGCGTCCGCGTCCCGCCACGGCTTGAACTCGTAGCCGAACGTGTAGAGGTCGGAGTCCGAGCGGATGCCGGGGTAGCGGAACAGATCCCAGGTCCCGCCGATCGCCCCGCGCCCCTCGAGCAGCGCGAACGAGCGGTGCGGATGGTCCCGCTGCAGGTAGTACGCCGCGCCGATGCCGGAGATCCCGGCCCCGATGATCAGGACGTCGAGGTGTTCGGCAACAGGCGACGCGGAGGCAGAGGACATCGGCGGCAACTCCCTACGGTGGTGGTCGACCTTGCCATCGTGCGGTGTCCGGCGGCATTTGGCCAAGGGGAATCGGCACCAGGTTGCGTCCGGCTGTGGTGCACAGTGCACCTCGGCCGGCAGCACACGGCGGAGATCCGCGACGGCCGGTTGCGGCGGCGAGGAGGCTGAAGCGCGTCGAGCGGTGGATCAGCCGTTGCCGGGAGCGAGTTCGTGCAGGATCTCCTCGGCTCGTGCGGTGGCCGCGGCCGGGTCGGCCGCCGGGTTGCCGATCTGGGGATCCCAGTTCAGGTCGTAGAACAGTTCGGTGACGCCTTGCTCGCCGAGCCAGTCCGCGTCCTGGCGGATCTGCTCGTAGCTGCCGGACAGGCGTTGCCGGGTGCCGTCCCGGGTGGTGACGGGCTCGCCGGCCCGGACCGCGCCACGGCAGACGAATCGCAGGGCGGCCGGGTCCTTGCCGGCTTCGGCGGCGGCTTCGCGGGCGATGCCGATCTGCCCGCTGATCCCGGTGAGGTCCGTTCCGCTGGCGCTCAGCCAGCCGTCGGAGATCCGGCCGGCCCGGGCCACCGCGGCGGGCACGGCGCCGCCGAGGAGCACGGGCGGGCCGGGCCGTTGCACCGGTTTCGGCAGCATCCGGCTCGGCGGCACCGTGTAGAACTCGCCCGCGAACTCGCTGACCTCGTCCGCCCAGAGCGTGCGCAGCACCTGGAGGTACTCCTCGGTGCGCGCGCCGCGTCGCGCCGTCGAGCCGCCGGTCGCGGTGAATTCGGCGGCCGACCAGCCGACGCCGAGGCCGAGGTCCAGCCGTCCGCCGGAGAGCAGGTCCAGGGTCGCGGCCTGGTTGGCCAGGTAGGCCGGTGACACGAACGGCAGATTCAGCACCGAGACGCCGAGCCGGATACGCGAAGTGCGAGCCGCGGCGAAGCCCAGCGCTACCAACGGATCGAGCACGCTCTGGTACACCGGCGCGAGTTTCTGGTCGGTGCCGACGAGCAGGCGCTGGAAAGTCCACAGCGACGCGTAGCCCAGTTCCTCCGCTTGCTCGGCGAAGCGGGCCAGATTGTCCGCGGTGGCCCAGGCGCCGGAAACCGAAGCGCCGAATCCGATCTGCATGCCGCCAGCCTACGACCGGGCGGCTCGGCGGGCCGGGTCAGCCGAGCCCGGGACCCGTCGCCGGACCTGAGTCCGGAGCGGACAATCTGCACTCTGTCAACCGTCTTATGGTGCACAGTGCACCGCTATGCTGGCCCCATGTCGTGGGACCCGCCGTCGCCCCGGGTGCAGGAGCTGATCCGCCGGGGCGCCGAGATCGCCCTCAGCCCGCCGCCGGAGTGGATCGACGAGCTGGACGAGGCCACTCTCGCCAGCGCGGCGATGGAGCCGATCGCCAGCGACCCGGTGCTCGCCGCCGCGACGCGGCGGACCAACCGGTCCAACCTGGTGTTCTGGGCCGCCGCCAACCTCCGCGCGCCCGGCGTGCCGGTCCGCGCGAACGACGGCGAGGCACCGCTGGGGGTGGCCCGGGACCTCGTCCGGCGCGGTCTCGACGAATCCTCGCTCGACGCCTACCGGATCGGCCAGAGCGTGGCGGAGCGGTTCTGGATCCAGATCGCTTGCTCGCTCACCACGGACACCGAGGAGCTGCGTGCCCTGCTCGACGTGTCGCTGCGCTCCATCGCCGCCTTCGTCGACGCCACCGTCGCCTCGATTTCCGCCCGCATGCGCGCCGAACGCGGCGAGCTGACCCGCGGGACGCACGCCGAACGCCGCGAGATCGTGGCCCTGCTGCTGGACGGCGCGCCGATCACCCGCCTGCGCGCCGAGACGCGGCTCGGCTACGCCTTGGAACGGACGCACACCGCCGCCGTCATCTGGACCGACGGTCCCGACGCCGACCTGCGCGAGCTGGACCGCGCGGCCGACGCCGTGGCCGCCGCGGCCGGCGAGGCGCGCCCGTTGAGCGTGCTCGCGAGCGCCGCGTCTCGGTGGGTGTGGGTGCACGGCCGGCCGGACGCCGGCGAGGTGCGGGCCGCACTGGAGCAGCTGCCGGCCGTGCGCATCGCCCTGGGCCCGGCCGCGCCCGGGGTGGACGGCTTCCGCCGCAGCCACCTCGACGCCCTCACCACCCAGCAGATGCTGGCGCGGCTCACCTCGGTCCAGCGGCTGGCGTCGCACGACGAGGTCGAGCTGGTCGCGCTCCTCACCAGCGCCCCGGACCGCGCCGACCGCTTCGTCAAGCGGACGCTGGGCGGTCTCGAAAACGCGGCGCCGGAGGTCACCGAGGCGGTCCGCACCTTCATCGCCGAGCAGGGCAACACCTCGAAGGCCGCCGCGCGCCTGTTCACCCACCGCAACACCCTGCTCCGGCGGCTCAACCGGGCGGACCGGCTGCTGCCCCGCCCGCTCGCCGAGCATCCTCTCGAAGTCGGTGTCGCCCTTGAGGTTCTCCGCTGGCGCGGGGGCGACTGACCGGGGTCACGGCCGTCCGCAGGAGGTGCGTTCGGCTTCGAACGGGTCGGTGAGCAGCTACGCGTTGACCCCGACGATCATCACCTTCCCCGGAAGACCCGCGCGCAACGGTGTGGTGATCACGTTGTGCACCGGATGGTGTCGAGCCGGGGTGCCCAGGGCGTCGGCTGATCGGCCGAGGGGCTTGCCCCCGGTCAGTACGGTGGTACTGGCGGATCGCATGGACCCCGCGACCTTCGCCGTCAGCGAGCGCCCCGGCGTGAGCGGCAGCCCGGAGCCGGCCAGGTGCGGGTTCGGCCCGGAATCCTGCTGGTCAGGCTGTGTGGGGCGACGCCCCGTTCGACCAGATCTAGGAGCCTGGCCCGTGCCTTTCGACTCGACCGGCAAGATCTCGTTCGACCACATCTACACCGCGCCCGACCCGCGACCGTACTTCGGCACGCTGAGTCGCGTGGACTACCAGATCCCTCAGCTCGCGAAGCCGTATTTCACGAAACTGATCGAGGAATATCAGGCAGAGCGCGGAATTCCGCAGCCGACGGTGCTCGACGTCGGCTGTTCGTACGGTGTCAACGCCGCGTTGCTGCGGTGCGAAACGAGCCTGGACGACCTCTACGCGCAGTACACCGCACCCGGTGTCGCAGACCTCGATCGCCCGGCGCTGCTCGAGCGCGACCGCCGGCTGGTGCACACGCACGAGACTCCCGACGGGGCCCGGTTCTTCGGCCTCGACGCGTCGGGACCGGCCCTGGAGTACGCGCAGTCCGCGGGATTCCTCGACGAGACCATCCGCGCGGACTTCGAACGCGACGACGCGGATCCGGCGCAGCAGGCGTTGCTGGACCAGGTGGATCTGGTGGTGTCGACCGGCTGCGTCGGCTACGTCACCGAGCGGACGATCGACCGGATCGCCCGCGGGTCACGGCCGTGGATGGCGCATTTCGTGCTGCGGATGTTCTCCTACGAGCCGGTCGCGGAGCGGCTGGCCGAGCTGGGCTACGAAACGGCGGGCATCGACGGCGTCTTCCGGCAGCGGCGCTTCGCCTCCGACGAGGAGCAGACACAGATCCTCGCCACGCTGGACGGCGCCGGAGTCGACCCCGGAGGGCTTGAGTCCGAAGGCTGGCTGTACGCGCGGTTGTACGTTTCCCGGCCGTTGAAGGCCGCCGGGCTCGCGTCCGCGCTCAGCGCGGTCTCCGCGGAATGACCGGCAGACGATGAGCGGATCCCGTTGTGGCCGGGGAAAGTCCCGGCCACAACGGGATCGGCCGCGTGCTCAGCGGATGAGCGTCGTCCGTGTGGTAGGAACGAACCCGGTCAGGCCGGCCCGCGGGGCTGGGTCAGGCCGAGGTCGTAGGCCACGATCACGGCCTGGATCCGGTCGCGGGCCCCGATTTTCGCCAGTACCCGGCCGACGTGGGTCTTCACCGTGGACTCCGAGAGCACCAGGCGCCCGGCGATCTCGCCGTTGGTCCAGCCCTGCCCGATGGCGATCAGGATCTCCCGCTCGCGTTCGCTCAATGCCAGCCAACGGGGATCGTCGAGGCTTCCCCGCGCGTCGGTGCCGTCGGGAAGCCGATGGGCGTACGTGTCGAGCAGCCGGCGGGTGAGGGCGGGCGCGATCACGGCGTCGCCGAGGGCGACGGCCCGGATGCCGGCGAGCAATTCCTCCGGCTGGGCGTCCTTGAGCAGGAAGCCGCTGGCGCCCGCGCGGAGGGCGGCGTAGGCGTACTCGTCGAGGTCGAACGTGGTCAGCACGAGTACGCGCGACCGGCCGCCGGTGGCGACGATGTGCCGGGTCGCCTCGATCCCGTCCATGCCGGGCATGCGGATGTCCATCAGGACGACGTCGGGACGCAGCTCGGCCGTCCGGCGCACGGCTTCGGCCCCGTGCGCCGCTTCGCCGGCCACCTCGGTGTCGGGCGACGCCTCCAGCAGCATGCGGAAACCGAAGCGCTGCAACGGCTGGTCGTCGACGATGAGCACGGTGGTCACGCCGCACCGCCCGAAGTGCGCGGAGTGAGGTCCAGAACGGTCTGCACGGTCCAGCCGCCGCCGGGTCCCGGCCCGGCCGTGACGGTGCCGTCGTACAGCGCCGCGCGTTCCCGGATACCCGCGAGCCCGTGCCCTTCCACCGGCGAGCGCGCGGGCGGCCCGTCCCGGTCGGGCGCCCCGGTGTCGTGCACGCGGATGCTCAGCCGCGTGTCTTCCGCGGTGAGCTGGACGTGCGCGTGGGTCCGGGCCCCGGCGTGCTTGAGCGTGTTGGTGAGCGCTTCCTGGACGATGCGGTAGGCCATCAGCTGCACCCCGCGGTCCAGCGCGTCGAGGTCGCCGCCGGACTGGTAGACGACGTCGGGGCCGGCCGCCCGGATCCGGGCGCACAGCGCGTCGAGGTCGGCGATGCGGGGCTGCGGGTTGAGCTCGGGGGTGTCGGACTGGTCGCGCAGGACACCGAGCATGCGCCGCATTTCGCCGAGCGCCTGGCGCCCGGCGTCCCCGACGAGCCGCAGCGCCTCCTTTCCGCGCTCGGGACGGGTTTCGGCCGCGTACCCGCCGCCGTCGGCCAAGGTGATGATCACCGACAGGCTGTGGCCGATGATGTCGTGCATCTCGCGGGCCACCCGGGCGCGCTCGGTGGCGGCGGCGAGTTTGCTGCGCTGGTCGCGTTCGAGTTCGAGGATGGCGGTGCGCTCACGCAGGCTGGCGAGCTGGGTGCGGCGGATCCGCACCGCGAGGCCGAGCGCGGCGGCCGCGGTCACCGCGCAGAGCACGAGGAACAGCGCCTCCCAGAGGGAAAACACCGTGGAGACCTTGACGGCGAGCGGCACCATCACGCCGATCGTGGCGGCGCACGCCCACGGCAGCTGCCGGAGCCGTCCGTGCACCGCGACGCTGTAGAGCGCGATCAGCAGGGCGAAGTCGGCGCGCAGGAACACGTCCAGCGACCACTGGACGAGGAACACCGCCGCGATCACGCCGAACGCGGCGAGCGGCGCGCGGCGCCGCCACAGCAGCGGGAGCACCATCGCGATCTGCAGCGCGAGCGTGCCGCCCAGGGGCAGGTGCGCGAAGGTGATCTGCAGCTCGCGCGGGCCGCGTTCGGTGATTTCGCCGCCATGGACGAGGTCCGGCACGCAGGTCGTCAGGAACACGGCGATCGTCACGGCGGTGTCGAGCACCCAGCGATGCCCGCGGTCCGCTTGCCGCAGGCGCTGGCCCACCTGCGTCAGCCGGGTGAGCAGCGGATGGGTCGGCACCGGCCCGGTGCCCGGTCCGGCGGCGGCGTCGCTGCTCACGGCTTTCACCTGCTCATTGTGGACGACTCGCGCCGGCGCGGTGCACGGGACACCGCGCCGGCGGGGACTTCGGTCAGGCGTCGGTCCGCTTCAGCCGGTAGGCGGCGCCGGCCAGCGCCAGCACCGTCCAGCCGAGGAAGACGAGCAGCCCGGCGGTGGGGGACAGCGTGGTCGAGTCGTGGGTCAGCGCGAACATCGACTGCCCGGCGTTGCTCGGCAGGTACGGGCTGATGTCGCCCTGCCAGCTCGTCGGGAGCAGCGAGATCAGGCCGGGGATCAGCATCAGCACGCCGACCAGCACCGCGGTACCGCCCGCGACCGAGCGCAGCAGAGCGCCGAGTGCGACGCCGAGGACACCGACCAGGCCGAGGTAGAGGCCCGCGCCCAGCAGGCTGCGCACCACGCCCGGACCCGAGAGCGTCATCGCCGCGTGGGTGTCGGAAAGGATGCCGCTGTCGAAGACGAACGTGACGAACACGCCGACGAGGGCGACCACCAAGGCGACCAGGCCGAACACCGCCGCCTTGGACCACAGCACCGGGAGACGGCGGGGGACGCCGGCCAGCGTGGAACGGATCATGCCGGTCGAGTACTCGCCCGCGGTGACCAGCACGCCCAGCACCCCGAGGGCCAGCTGCGCGAAGGTGATGCCGAACAGCGAGAGGCTCACGGCGGTGGCCTGGGCGAAATCCCGGTCCATGCGCTCGCCGGAACTGATCCGCGAGTGGTACTGGGCCGCGGCGATCAGGCCGATGGCGACCAGGAGCACCAGGCCGAGGCCGAGGGTGATCCAGGTGGAGCGCAGCGACCAGAGCTTCGCCCATTCCGAGCGCAGCACACGCCGTCCGGTGACTTTGTAGACCGGGCGGGCGGCCTGCGCGGGGACCGGCGCGGGCGGGGCCGGAGTCGTGGTGGTCATGCCGCCCTCCCGAGCGTCTCGATGCCGGCGGTGGTGCCGTGGTACTCCACGGAATCCCGGGTCAGGTCCATGAAAGCCTCTTCCAGCGAGACGGTCCTCGCGGTGAGTTCGAACAGGGCGATGCCGTGCTCGGCCGCCTTGAGGCCGATGGCGCGGGCGGTCAGCCCGGTCACCTGCAGCTCTTCGGAGCCGGAGTGGCCGGTGATGCCGACCCCGGGTCCGGCCAGCACCTCGCGCAGCCGGGCCGGGTCGGCGGTGGCGACCTGCACGGTGTCGCCGCCGGCCTCGCGGACCAGTTCGTCCACAGTGGTGTCGGCGAGCAGGCGGCCGCGGCCCACGATGATCAGGTGCTCGGCGACCAGCGCCATCTCGCTCATCAGGTGCGAGGACACGAAAACGGTGCGGCCCTCGGCGGCGAGCCCGAGGAGCAGGTTGCGGATCCAGAGCACGCCTTCGGGGTCCAGCCCGTTCACCGGCTCGTCGAGCATCACCGTCGCCGGGTCGCCCAGCAGCGCCGCGGCGATACCGAGGCGCTGGCCCATGCCGAGGGAGAACTTGCCCGCCCGCTGCTTCGCCACGGACTGCAGCCCGGCCAGCTCGATCACCTCGTCGACGCGGCGGCGCGGGATCCCGTGGGTGTAGGCCTGCGCCAGCAGGTGGTCCACGGCGGACCGTCCAGGATGGACGGACTTGGCCTCCAGCAGCGCGCCGACCTCCTGCAGCGGCGCGCTGTGCTCGGCGTACCGGCGGCCGTTGACGGTCACCGACCCGCTGGTCGGTGCGTCGAGCCCGAGGATCATCCGCATCGTGGTGGACTTGCCGGCCCCGTTGGGCCCCAGGAACCCGGTGACGATGCCGGGCCGGACGGTGAAGTCCAGCCGGTCCACCGCCGTCTTCTCCCCGTACCGCTTGGTCAGCTGGTGTGCGTCGATCATGGCCTGCCCCTGCCTCCGCGCGCCGGGCTTCCCGGCTCGTCTCGTCCGTAACGCTAGGAGCCCGGCGGCTGGGATCGGTGGTACCGCAGGGGTAACTGCGGACACGCGGTAGTACCGCGGTACCAGGGGGAGTGCTCAGGGTGGTTGGATAATTACGGTCAGACGCGGCGGCGAACAGGTATACCGTGTTTATCGCCCGCGCGAAACCCTCCAAAGGCCATTGCCGCGATAGCGATCGGCAAAATTGATTTCCGGGTGCGGGACAGCCGGGTCAATTGGGTGATTTCGGACGTTTTGCCTGCGTGCGGCCATGGAGCAGCGTTGTCGGAGCAAGTGATGAGAGGTCGTCGAATGGAGTATTTCACTGCTCCATTTGGCCGAATGAAAGCGATCTTCGGCAAGAAACATTCCCGACTTACGATGGTTGATTACTTTCCACCGGCTGAGTTGAATCCCTCGAAGATCGAGCGAAAACCTTGGAGGCGCTATGCGCAGAACTATGCGAGGCCTGTCCGCAATTGTCGGATTCGCGTCGTTCGTCTTGGTGTTGGGGGGATCGCTGCCGGCTCAGGCAAGTCCGGCCGCGGCACCCCTGCAGCCCGACACAACCCATGCCTGCAACCAGAACGTGCAGCCTGGGTACGCGACTTGCTTCGCGCTGAAGCGGACCGACCTCAAGCAAGCGGCCCTCGCGCCGAATGCTGCCCCGTCCGGGCTGGGGCCGTCGGACATCAAGTCCGCCTACAAGCTCGGTGACGGCGGCTCCGGTCAGACCGTGGGCATTGTGGACGCCAACGACGACCCGAACGCGGAGTCGGACCTGGCGGCCTACCGCAAGCAGTTCGGCCTGCCCGAGTGCTCGACGGCGAACGGCTGCTTCAGCAAGGTCAACCAGAACGGCAAGGCGAGCCCGCTGCCGACCGCGGACAGTGGCTGGGCCGGCGAGATCTCGCTCGACGTCGACATGGTCTCCGCTGCCTGCCCCGCCTGCAAGATCCTGCTGGTGGAAGCCGACAGCGCGACCATCGACAACCTCGGCCAGTCGGTCAACACCGCGGTGTCGCTCGGGGCGAAGTACGTCTCGAACAGCTACGGCGGCGGCGAGGACGGGTCGGAAGCCAGCTACGACTCGAAGTACTACAGCCACCCCGGTGTCGCGGTCACCGCGAGCACCGGTGACAGCGGTTACGGCGCCAGCTACCCGGCGACCGGCGCCGGCGTCACCGCGGTCGGCGGCACTTCGCTGACCGCGGACGGTTCCAGCCGCGGCTGGAGCGAGTCGGCGTGGAGCGGTGCCGGCAGCGGCTGCTCCACCTCCGTCGCCAAGCCGTCCTTCCAGTCGAGCGTCGACACCGGTTGCGGCAAGCGTGGCGAGGCTGACGTCTCGGCGGTCGCGGACCCGAACACCGGTGTCGCGGTCTACCAGACCTACGGTGGCAACGGCTGGGCCGTTTACGGTGGCACCAGTGCTTCTTCGCCGATCATCGCCAGCGTTTACGCGCTGGCGGGCGCACCGGGAGCTTCGGACAGCCCGAACTCCTACCCGTACGCCCACACTGATGGTCTGTTCGACGTGACCAGTGGCAGCAACGGTTCCTGCAGTGCCAGCCAGCAGTGCAACGCCGGCACCGGATGGGACGGCCCGACCGGGCTGGGCACCCCGAACGGCACGGCGGCTTTCGTCGCGTAGAAAGAAGTAATCGGCGGACGTGCAGTATTGCGCCCGTAGCAAGGAATGACACGACGTGTGGGCAGGGTGCCGGCCGGCACCCTGCCCACACCTCGTTTCGGCCCGCATTCGCCGCAGGACAATGTCCGGGGCGGTTACGTGGCGACCGGCTCGAACTTCACCGTGATCCCGGGCTCCTGGGTGGAGCCCCAGGTCACCTGCAACTCCCAGAACGACGTGTTCGCGCCCTGGGTCGACGCGAGCGCGGAAGCGGTGATCGAATCGCCCTCGCAGAGCTATCCGTCCTTTTCCTCCTTGGACTTCTCCGGAATAACGGTCAACGGCCAGGTTTTCGACACGTATTCCCCGCAGGGCCTCGACAGTGGCGGCTATCAGCCGAGCCGGCTGTCGAACGGCGCCTTCTCCATGACCGGCGGATTCGCCCAGGCGCACAGCCAGGCGAAGCCGCAGACGCCGATTCGCTACTGAGCAGCGGCTCCATTCCCGGGTTCCGCAGCCGCGCGTCACGGCGCGGCAGCGGAACCCGGCGGCGAACGGGGCGTTGACGCCCGGCGGTCCATGGGGGACGGTGAGCCGTCGGATCGCCGGAGCGAAGGAGCCCACGATGCCCAGTGCCACGTTCACCTACGAGGCCGCGGACGGGCTGGCCGTCGTCGCCTACCGGTGGGCGGCCGTGGGGGCGCCGGTCGGTGCCGTGCAGCTGACCCACGGGATGGGGGAGCACGTCCGGCGCTACGAGGAGGTCGCCCAGGCCTTCGCCGCGCGGGGGTTCGTCGTGTACGGGCAGGACCACCGCGGGCACGGCGCGACCGCACGTTCCGCCGCGGAGCTGGGGAATCTGGGCGAGGGCGGCTGGCCCGGGCTGGTCGACGACATCGGCCGGCTGGCCGCCGTGATCCGGGCCGGGCAGCCCGGCCTCCCGCTGGTGCTGCTGGCCCACAGCATGGGGTCCTTCGCCGCGCAGCAGTTCCTGCTCGACCACAGCGGTGACGTCGACGCGGTGATCCTGACCGGAACGGCCGCGCTGGACGTGCTCGAACCGGCCCTGGACCTCGACCAGCCGTTGGACCTGTCGATGTTCAACGCGCCCTTCGCGCCCGCTCGCACCGATTTCGACTGGCTCAGCCGCGACGAGGCCCAGGTCGACGCGTACATCGCCGACCCGCTCTGCGGCTTCGGACTCGAGCAGAGCGCAGGGAAGGCCATGTTCGAGGGCGCCCGGCGGCTCGCCGATCCCGCGGCGGTTTCCGGCATGCGATCCGACCTGCCGCTCTGCATCGCGGTGGGGGAGCAGGACCCGGTGAACGGCGGCCTGGCGCTGTTCGATGCCCTCGTCGGGCGCTACCGCGACGCGGGCCTCACCGACGTCACCACCCACGTGTACCCGGGCGCGCGTCACGAGATCCTCAACGAGACCAACCGCGCCGAGGTGATCGCGGACCTGCTGGCCTGGACGGCGAAGGCAGTCCCGGCCCGGTGACCGCGGCCCCCGGTGTGATCGCCATGGTCACACCGATCCGAGGGACTCGGTCATTCCCTTACGCCCGGTGATTCCTTAGCGTCAGTGGTGAACCACTGCTCGTCGGGGTACCGGCTGCGCGGATCCGCCCGCCGCCCCTTATGTTCGGGTGGCCGGGTGATCACTGCTCGCCGAAAGGGAACCGAAGGACATGGATCTGGAACTCTCCGAAGGGGACGTCGCGTTCCGGGACGGGCTGCGGGAGGTGTTCCTCGGCGCCATCCCGGAGGACATCCGCCGGCGCACCGCGCTGAACCGGATCACCCGCGATGACATCGTGACCAGCCAGCGCATCCTCAACGAGCACGGGCTCGCGGTGCCGCACTGGCCCCAGATGTGGGGCGGCCGGGGCTGGACCCCCACCCAGTCGCACCTCTACGCCGCCGAGTTGCAGCGCAACGCAGTGCCCCAGCCGCTGGCGTTCAACGTCAGCATGGTCGGCCCGATCATCGCCGAGTTCGGCAGCGAGGAGCAGCAGCGGAAGTTCCTGCCCGCCACCGCGAATCTGGACATCTGGTGGTCGCAGGGCTTCTCCGAGCCGGAGGCCGGGTCGGACCTGGCCTCGCTGCGCACCACCGCCCGCCGCGAGGGCGACACCTACGTGCTCAACGGCCAGAAGACCTGGACCACGCTGGGCCAGTTCGGTGAGTGGATGTTCGTGCTCGCGCGGACGAACCCGGATGCGCCGCGCAAGCAGCAGGGCCTGTCGTTCCTGCTGCTGGACCTGGCCACGCCGGGCATCGAGCGGCGCCCGATCAAGCTGGTCGACGGCAGCTCCGAGGTCAACGAGTTCTTCTTCGACAACGTCGAGATCCCGGCCGAGAACCTGGTCGGGGAAGAGAACAAGGGCTGGACCTACGCCAAGTTCCTGCTCGGCAACGAGCGCAACGGCATCGCCCAGGTCGGCACCAGCCAGCGGGTCTTCAGCGACCTCGCGAAGGCGGCCGCGGACATCGAGACCGAGGACGGCCCGCTCGCCGCGGACCCGCAGTTCCGCGCGTCCATGCACACCGCGAAGACCACGCTGCTGGCGCTCGAGGCCACGCAGATGCGGGTGACCGGCGCGTCCGAGAACGGTGCGGCCAGCCCGGTGTCGTCCCTGCTCAAGATGGAGGGCACCCAGGCGCTGCAGGCGCTGAGCAAGCTGCGGATGCGCGTGGCGGGCCCGGACGGGATGCTGCTGGACGCCGACGGCGAGCTGCGGGCCGACGACACGGCGGTGGTCGCCGCGGAGCAGTACCTGAACCAGCGCAAGCTGTCGATCTTCGGCGGCTCCAACGAAATCCAGCGCGGCGTCATCGCCAAGACGATCCTCGGGCTCTAAGGACACAGCGATCATGAACCTCGAATTCAACGAAGATCAGCGGCTGCTGTTCGAGACCGTGGACTCGGCCGTCGGCCGGGGCTACCCGGCGGGCGGGCGCGCCGCCGCGACCGCCACCGAACTGGGCTGGAACGACAAGGTCTGGGCGACCCTGGGTGAGCTGGGGCTGACCGGGCTGACCGTCTCCGAGGACCTCGACGGCGTCGGCGCCGGACCGGTGGAGGTTTACGCGACGCTCGAGGCGATGGGCAAGCACGCGGCGGCGGAACCGTTGCTGGACGGCGTTTTCCTGCCTTCGTGGCTGATCGCCGGGCTCGGCACCGCGGACCAGGCCAAGCAGCTGCTGCCCGAGCTGGCAGCCGGTGGCACGACCATCGCGGTCGCGCACGCCGAGCCGGGCCGGCCCTGGGGCGCCGCCCGCGCCGTCAGCGCAACCGCGGGCGGATCCGGTTCGGCAGTGCTCACCGGCGTGAAGTCGCCGGTGCGTCACGCCGACCAGGCCGGCCGGTTCCTGGTCACCGCGACCGGCGAGAACGGCCGGACACAGGTGTACCTGGTCGACGCCGCGGCTGCGGGGATCACCCGCACCGACGGCCGGTCCGCCGACTGGAGCCACGCGTCGCAGGTCGAGTTCGCCGGCACCTCCGCGGTGCTGCTCGGCTCCGGGGACGCCGACGCCGCGGCCGCGCTCCGCGTCGCGTTCGCCCGCGCGCGGGTCGCGGTGACCGGTGAAGCGGTCGGGCTGATGGAGACCGGCCTGGCCCTGACCGTCGAATACCTCAAGACACGCAAGCAGTTCGGCGTCCCGCTCGCGACGTTCCAGGCGTTGGTGCACCGCGCCGCCGACCTGTACGCGAAGGTCGAGCTGGCCCGTTCGATGGCGCTGTGGGCGACCGCGGCCGTCGAGGCACACGACAACGGCGCGGACGTGGACCTGGCCACGGTGGCCGACGACGCGTTCGTCTTCGTGGCCGACGCGGCCACGACGGCAGCCGAGGAGATCGTCCAGCTGCACGGCGGCATCGGCATGACCTACGAGTCCGAGGTCGGCCACCACTCCGCGCGGCTGACCGCTATCACCGAGAGTTTCGGCGGCGTCAGCGCGGCTCGCCGCCGGGCACTGGCATCGGACACTCTGCTCCAGCCGCCGTCGGCGCTGCTGAACAACGCGGAGGCGGTCACCGCCTGAGAAGTTCTGTCCGCCGGCTCCCGGCGACGGTGCTCAGCTGCCGTCGCCGGGAACACCTGCTCAGGCCTGGGCGAGAGCGGTGGCCAGCAGGGCGAAGGCGGCGATGATGACGGCGACGCGGACGTAGTGCCAGCGGTCCCACCGGTTCAGCTGCTCCTTCCAGTCCTCGGGCCGGTTGTCGGCGGTCCACGCCTTGACCCGGTTGTTGATCGGGACGAGCAGTGTGATCGACATGATCACACTGAGGATCAGCAGCGCGCCGGCGGTGACGACGAGGCCGGTGCCGGGGTGGTCCCATCCGGCGATGGCCCAGACCCCGACGAGGACGAGCGAGGTGATGTACCAGAACGGCATCACGGCGCCGCCCAGTCGGGCCCCGTGGGTGCGGCCGCGCAGGCCGTTATCGCCGGGGAGTGCGTTGAGGATCGGGTTGCTGAAGAAGGGCACGGAGAACTCCACCCCCACCATCACGCCGACGACCACGGTGGTGACGACCTGGAGTGCGTTGAGCATGGTGACCCCTCCTGAAATCTAGCATTGATAGCTGACGTGGCAACGCTAGCTCTACTGCCGCTCGTTTGTCTAGCGGTGCTAGGCTCAAGTCATGTCGGTACAGGAGCGCAAGGAGCGCGAACGGTCGGACCGCGAGCGCCTCATCGTGGCGACGGCCCGCGAACTCGCCGAGCAGCAGGGCTGGGACGCGGTCACCACCCGCCGGCTCGCCGAGCGCATCGAATACAGCCAGCCCGTGCTCTACAGCCATTTCCGCGGCAAGCGCGAGATCATCGGCGCCGTCGCCCTCGACGGTGCGGCCGAGATGGCCGCGGCAGTGCGGGCCGCGACCGCCGCCGCGGACGGCCCGCGCACCCGGGTCACCGCCCTCGCGCGGGCCTATCTTGGCTTCGCCGAGCGCAACCCGGCGGTCTACGACGCCATGTTCCAGCTCGACGGCGGCCTGACGTTCGCGAACGAGGACACCCCGGAGCCACTGAAGGACGCCTTCGCGGCCCTGCTGGAAAGTCTCGGCGAGGCGGCCGGGGACGGTGTCCATCCTGGACTGTTCACCGAGGTTTTCTGGGCGTCCCTGCACGGGCTGGCCACCCTGACCCGGGCGGGACGGCTGCCGCCGGGGGACGCCGAGCGGCGGGTGGAACTACTGGTGGACCGGCTCGCTGTGGTCTGACCGCCGGGTTCGCGGTGCAGCGCGTGTTGACACGCCGGCTCCCCGGGTGTCAGTATTCAGAAACACCCCGTTGGAAACGTTTTCAACCAGTGAATCAGCACTTGTAAACGTTTCCAAACCGCCGAGATCCCCGCCTGAGCCGCCGAGGTACCCACGACGATGACGTCAACACGCGCCACGCTGATGCAGGTGGCCGAGCGGGCCGGGGTCTCCCTGGCGTCCACTTCGCGCGCCCTGCACGGGAGCGGCGCGAGCAAGGCGATGGTGGAGCGGGTCGAGGCCGCCGCCGCCGAGCTGGGGTACAGCGTCGACGCGACCGGTCGGTCGCTGCGGATGAAAAGGACGTTCCAGGTCGCGTTCGCGGTGGCGGACATCGGGAACCCGGTCTACGTCGACATGATGCGGGCGATCCACGAAGTACTTGCCCCGCAAGGGTATCGGGTGGTGGTGATGTCCACAGGGGACACCGCGACCTCGACGGCCGAGCTGGTGCGCAGCCTCAGCAGCGGGTTCGTCGACGGGCTGATCGTCAGCCCCTTGCGCACCGACGACCGGCTGATCGCCGAGATCCAGCGGGCACCGGTGCCGGTGGTGGTGATCGGCCGGGCGATGGACGACCGCGGCATCAGCTCGGTCTCCACGGACTCGGCCGGCGGCATCGGCGAGGCGGTCCGGCACCTGTACGGGATCGGCCGCCGCCGCATCGGCTTCCTCAACGGCCCGCTCGACACGACCCCGGGCTCGTCCCGTCAGCGCGGCTTCGACGCCGCGGACCACGGCGAAGCCGAGCGGTTCGACCAGGAGATCGCCGACGATTTCACCGTCAAGGCCGGGCTCGAGGCCGCGCGCCGGCTGCTGGCCCGCGGGCCGGAGCAGCAGCTCGACGCGCTGGTGGCGGCGAACGACCTGCTCGCCATCGGCGCCATCCGCGCGGTGCGCGAGCTGGGCCTGTCCGTGCCTGGGGACGTGGCCGTGACCGGCATGGACGACACCGAGATCGGCCGTGTTTTCCAGCCCAGCCTCACCAGCGTGTCGCTGGGCTCGACCGAGCGCGGGCGCGCGGCGGCCCGGCTGATGCTGCAGCTGGCCGACGACCTGGACCAGCCGGCACAGCAGGTGAACGTCGGCCCGGCGCTGCGGGTGCGCGAGTCCACGGTGCCGGAATCCACAGTGGAGAGAGGAGGCGAGTGATGACCACGGACACCCTGCTACCCCCAGCGGCGCCGAAAAAACCGTCAAGAAGGCCGGCGTCACGAGGGCAAGCGGCACGGACCCGGCGGCGCGAGGCGATCGGGCTGGTGCTGCCGTCGCTGATCCCGATTCTCGTGCTCAGCGTGGCGCCGTTGCTGATCGGCATCTTCCTCGCCTTCACGAACGCGCGGCTGGTGCGCCACCCGGACTACGCCTTCGCCGGGGTGGACAACTTCACCCGCCTCGCCGGCAACACACTGTTCTGGGACTCGCTGCGGATCGGCCTGATCTGGACGGTCGGCGTGACCGTGCTCCAGCTCGCCGCCGCGATGGGATTGGCGCTGCTGCTGAACTCGGGCCTCAAGCTCCAGGGCCTGACCCGGGTGCTCGCGCTGGTGCCGTGGGCGATGCCGCCGGTGGTGGTGGCGATCATGTGGCAGATGATCTATTCGGCCAACGGCGGCCCGCTCAACGCGGTGCTCGGCAGCGTCGGCCTGCCCTCGGACACGAACTGGCTGGGCGATTTCTCCACCGCGCTGCCGGCGGTGATCGTCGTCGGGGTCTGGGTCGGCATGCCGCAGACCACGGTGACGCTGCTGGCCGGGCTGCAGCAGATCCCGGCCGAGCTGCACGAGGCCGCGGCGGTCGACGGCGCGGGCGCGTGGCGGCGGTTCACGGCGGTGACCTGGCCGACGCTGCGGCCGATCGTCACGTCGATCACCTCGCTGAACTTCATCTGGAACTTCAACTCGTTCTCGCTGGTCTACGTGCTCACCGCGGGCGGGCCGGGCGGCAAGACCATGGTCCCGGTGCTGTTCGTCTACCTGGAGGCGTTCAAGAACCGCGAAATCGGCTACGCCGCGGCGATGGGCATGGTCCTGGTCGTGGTGGTCGTGCTGATCCTCGCGGTCTACCTGCGGTCGCAGTTCCGCGACGACCGCGCCGCCGACGTCCGAAAGGGCCGGTGACGATGCGCCTGCTCCTGCGCCCGGCCCAGTACGCCGCGCTCGCGCTGTACCTCCTGTTCCTCGGTTTTCCCTTGCTGTGGCTGATTTCCGCGTCGGTGAAGTCCTCCGGTGAGCTGAACTCGCTCTCGGCGAGCCTACTGCCGCACGAGTGGCACTGGGAGAACTACGCGGAGGCGTTCACCAAGCAGGGCCTGCTGCATTCGGCGTGGAACAGTCTCGTCGTCGCGCTGGCTTCCACCGCGCTGTCGGTCCTCATCGCGGTGCCGGCGGCGTACGTGCTGGCCCGGCTGCGCGGGAAGGTCCGGGTGGCCGGTGTCGGCTGGATCCTGGTCAGCCAGGTGTTCCCGGTGGTGCTGATCATCCTGCCGCTGTTCCTCATCCTGCGGACGCTCGGGCTGGCGGACAACCTCGCCGGGCTGACGCTGGTGCACACCACCTACATGCTGCCGTTCGCGCTGTGGATGCTGCAGGGTTACGTGGCCGCGATCCCGGTGGAGCTGGAGGAAGCCGGGGCGATGGACGGCGCGAGCCGGGTGACCGTGCTGCGCACGATCGTCTTCCCGCTGCTGGCCCCCGGCGTCGTGGCGACGGCGATGTTCAGCTTCGTGTCCTCGTGGAACGAGTTCTTCTTCGCGCTGGTCCTGTTGCAGTCGCCGGAGAACTACACCCTGCCGATCACGCTGAACATGTTCGTCGGCGGCGAGGGCAAGGTCGCCCTCGGCCCGCTCGCGGCGGGCGCCGTGCTCGCCGCTATTCCCAGCATCGTCTTCTTCAGCATCCTTCGCCGGAAGCTCACCAGCGGCCTGATGGCCGGGGCGGTGAAGGGATGACCCGGTCCCCCGATGGAAAACGCTCGAAAGGTCGGTCGATGAAGACACGACGCGCGGTGGTCGCCGCCTGCCTCCTGGTCACCAGCCTGCTGCTCGCCGCGTGCGGCAGCGGCAGCGGGGACAGCGGCGGGCCGGTCACGCTCACCTTCCAGTCCCTGTCCGACCAGCCGGCGGCGATCGCGCAGACGCAGAAGATCGTCGGTGACTGGAACAAGGCGCACCCCGACGTGCAGGTCAAGATCGTGCCGGCGGGCTGGGACGGCGTCTACGACAAGCTGGTCACCCAGTTCAACGCGGGCTCGGCGCCGGACATCGTGCACTACGAGGCGGCCGGCATCGCGCCGTTCGCCAGTGACGGTTACCTCGCGGACCTGACCCCGTACCTGTCCGGGCAGAAGCGCGCGGACATCCCGAAGGGCGTCCTGGACTCGGTGACGGTGGACGGCAAGGTGATCGCCGTCCCGACCGAACTCCAGTCCTATGTGGTCTTCGCCAACAAGACCCAGCTGCAGCAGGCGGGCGTCGCGATCCCGACCGGCGCCACCATGACCTGGGACCAGCTGCGCCAGATCGCCAAGGCCACCACCAAGGACGGCAAGTACGGCCTCGGCTGGGGCCTGTCGAGCCCCACCGCGGCGTTCGTGGCGCTGGCGCCGGGCTTCGGCGGCAAGTACTTCCAGGGCACCGGCGACAACGCGACGCTTTCGGTCGGCCAGGGGGAGATGGCGCTGCCCCAGCTGGTGAACGCGATGGCGTACCAGGACAAGTCGGTCCTCCCGGTCACGCTGACGCAGTCCGGCACCAAGGCGCTCGCGCCGTTCTACGCCGGCCAGACGGCGATGACCGTCCAGGGCTCCTACCAGGCGGTGAACATCGAGAAGGACGCGCCGAAGGGCTTCGACTGGATCGTGCTGCCGCCGCTGGCCGGCCCGGCCGGGCCGGAGCAGGCCGCCAACCCGCAGACGCTCTCGGTGAACAAGGACTCCGGGCACGTGAAGGAGGCCGCGCAGTTCGTGGACTTCTTCACCAGCACGGAAAACCTCGCCGCGATGAACGAGGCCGACGCGCTGATCCCGCCGACCACCTCGGCGCGGCAGGCGCTGACCACCAAGCTCGGCTCGAAGAACGGGTGGAGCACCATCCTCGCCTCGGGCCAGTACCTGACCTCGGCGCCGTACCTGTTCGCCGGCAAGTACGCGCAGTGGAAGGACACCGTCGCGACGCCGGCGTACCAGCGATTCCTCGCGCAGCAGGTCGACGCGAACGGGCTCAAGAGCCAGCTCGAAGACGGCTGGAAGAGCGTCAGCAAGTGAAGCGGACAGGAGCGGATTCTTGACCTGGCTGGAAAACCGGGCCGTCGCGGTGATCACCGGCGCGGCGGTCGGCGACGCGCTCGGCGGCGCCGTCGAGGGCTGGACCCCCGAGCAGATCGAACAGCGGCACGGCGGCCGGGTGACCGGCATCGTCGGCCCCTGGTACCCGAACTGGCAGGATGCGCGACCGATCGCGCCCTACCACAAGGGCGACGGGCACATCACCGACGACACCCTGATGACCCGGGCGCTGGTCGAGGTGTACGCGAAGCGCCGCGCGCACCTCGACGCGTACGCGATGGCCGAGGACCTGGTGCCGCTGATGATCGGCGAGCCGCGGTGGGTGCCGGAGCTGGAGTCGACCGCGTTGCTGCTGCAGCGGGTGTTTCTCGCGGAGAAGTGGATCGTGGCGCGGCTGCACTACGGGCACGTCGACCCGCGTGAGGCCGGTGTGGGCAACGTGGTCAACTGCGGCGCGGCGATGTACGTGGCCCCGGTGGGGATCGTGAACGCGGGTGACCCGCGGGGCGCCTACGCCGAGGCGATCGACCTCACCGGCGCGCACCAGTCGAGTTACGGGCGTGAGGCGGCCGGGGTGCTGGCGGCGATGGTCGCGGCCGCGGTCGCTCCGGGCGCGGACCTCGACGACGTGGTGAAGGCCGCGCTCGACGTGGCGCACGACGGCACCGCGGCGGCGCTGCAGGCGGTCGTCGACCGTTTCGGCGGCCGGACCGCACCACCGTCCACTGAGGATGAGGAGCGCGCCCTCGCCCGGCTGGTCCGGGAGACGGTCGCGCCGTTCGACTCGGTGGGCCCGGAGTACCGGCAGATGTCGATGGACGCGCGGCGCCCGTCGCGGACGAAGTCGATCGAGGAGCTGCCCGCCGCACTGGCGTTTGTGCTGGCGCACCAGGGCGGCTTCCGGGGTGCGGTGCTCGCCGCCGTCAACTACGGCCGCGACGCGGATTCGATCGCCGTGATGGCGGGCGCGATCTGCGCGGGCCTCGGCGGAACCGACGTCGTGCCCGCCGAGTGGATCGACGTGATCGGCGACGCCAGCCGCACGGACCTGCGGGAGACCGGCCGGCTCCTGGGCTCGGCCGCCGCCGACATCCTCCGCGCCGACCGCGAGCGGGCGCTGGCCCGGATCGGCGCGCTCGACACCCTCGCCGCCGTCGGCGTGGGAGAGCCGGCGTGAGGCTGACCTGGGCCCAGCCCGAGGACCTGCTCGCGCACGAGCTGGTCCAGTCCACTGTGGAGGGCAAGGACACCTTCGGGATACGCGCGCGCTGGGCCGCGGCCGGTGGTGACCTCGTGCCGGCGGTGAGCGGAGCAGGCCCGCGTCCGGCATCCCCGGAGCTGCGGGCGCTGGCCCGGGAACTGCTCGACCAGCTGGACGCGCTGCCCGCCGCCCCGGCGCCGGACGAGCCGGACGGCTGGGAAGCAATCCTCGGGTCGCTGCCACCGTCGCCGGAGCTGCCGGAGATCGTGGGTGACGGGCGGGTGCTCGGGGCCTGGACCGGCCGGGCCGCCGGGTGCCTGCTCGGCAAGCCGGTGGAGAAGATCCCCCGGGAGGGCATCGAGGAGATCCTGCGCGCGACCGGGCGCTGGCCGCTCGACCGGTGGTTCACCGCGGCCGGGCTGCCCGCGGACGTGGCCGCGCGGTGGCCGTGGAACCGGCGTTCGGCCCCGACTTCGCTCGAAGAGAACATCCGCGGGATGCCCGAGGACGACGACCTCAACTACCCGATCCTCGCGCTCACCCTGCTCGAAACGCACGGCCGCGGCTTCGGCACCGACGACGTCGCGCAGCTGTGGCTCGATCAGCTCCCGGCGGGCCGCGTTTTCACCGCGGAACGCGCGGCCTACCGCAACATCCTCGACGCCCGGCCGGTGCCGGAAACCGCAACGCACCAGAACCCGTTCCGGGAGTGGATCGGCGCGTTGATCCGCGCCGACGTCTTCGGCTGGGTGTGCCCGGGCGACGTGCGCGCCGCCGCGCGGCTGGCCTGGGCCGACGCCCGGCTCAGCCACACCCGCAACGGTGTCTACGGCGCGCTTTGGGCCGCGGCGCTCGCTTCGGCGGCGATGGTGTGCGGCACTGTCGACGAGGTGCTGGACGCGGCTTTGGCGGTGATCCCGCCGCGCAGCCGTCTCGCGGCCGCGGTGCGGTTCGGGCGCGAAGCGGCGTCGGAAGGTGATGTCCGCACTGGGCTCGACCGGCTGCACGCGGCGTACGGGGACCTGCACTGGGTGCACGTGCTCAACAACGCGGCGGTCATCGCGTACGCGCTGGCCAAGGGCGGTGGCGAGTTCGGCCCGAGCGTCTCGATCGCGGTCACGGCCGGCTGGGACACGGACTCGGCGGCGGCGACCGTCGGCGGTGTGGTCGGCGCGCTGCGTGGACCGGAGGGCATCGGCGAGTACTGGACCAAACCGCTGGACGGGCGGATCGCGACCTCGCTGCCCGGCGGCGAGCAGTCCATCGTGGACCTCGCCGCCCGCACGACGTCGCTCGCGGTCCGGGGCACTTCGTGACCGGCCGGGTGGTGGTGGTCGGCTCGGCGAACGTCGACCTGGTGGTCGACGTGCCACGCCCGCCGCGCGGCGGGGAGACGATCCTCGGCGGCCGGCTGCGTCGTCACCCCGGTGGCAAGGGCGCGAACCAGGCCGTCGCCGCCGCGCGGGCCGGGGGAGCGGACACGACGTTCCTCGGCGCGCTCGGCCAGGACGAGGCCGCGGACCTGCTGCTCGCGTCGTTGCGCGAGGCCGGGGTCCGGACCGACCTCGTCGAGCGGGTCGACGCGCCCACCGGGACCGCGCTGATCAGTGTGGCCCCGGACGGCGAGAACGCGATTGTCGTCGCGCCGGGCGCCAACGAACGGCTGCGGCTCGGCGCGGCGCAGGCCGAGCGGATCGCCGCGGCCGACGTGGTGCTGGCTCAGCTGGAGATCCCGCTGGAAGTGGTGACGGCCGCCGCGGCGGCCCGCCGGCCGGGCGCGCTGCTGGTGCTGAACGCGGCGCCGTCGCGTGAGCTGCCCGACGATCTGTGGGCCGCGATCGACGTACTGGTCGTGAACGAGCATGAGGCCGCGGACCTCGCGGGGGCTCCGGAGGACCTGCTGAAGCGGGTGCCGTCGGCTGTGGTCACCCTCGGCGGAGCAGGCTGCCTCGTCCTGGAACGGGACCGGGAACCGTTGCGGGTCAAGGGAATCCGCGTGGACGTGGTCGACACGACCGGCGCCGGGGACACGTTCTGCGGGGTGCTGGCGGCCGTGCTGGCGCGGGGATCAGGCCTGGCCGACGCCGCCCGTCAGGCCTGCGCGGCCGGTGCACTGGCGGTCACGCGCCCGGGCGCGCAGGCGGGCGTCCCGACTGCCGAGGAGGTCGCCGCGGCGGCCGAAGGAAAGGTGTCATGACCGTCCCGTTCGACCCGCTCGTCCCGCGTCCGATCGACCGGCCTGCCGAAGTTCCCGCCGTGCTCACGGTGCTCGACGTGGAAGCGCTGGCTGCGCTGGACGAGGCCAAGATCTTCGCCGCGCCCGCCGATCCGGCCGACTGGCCCGCATGGCGCGAGAAT
>DASXYS010000237.1:0-9302 GCA_036502365.1 Amycolatopsis sp. | reverse complement strand
CCGTTGCCGGGGCAGCCGACGTGGATGTTGCCGAGCGCGTGGCCCACCTCGTGGTTGATGGCGTACTGGCGATAACCGGTCATGTCCGCGCCGTAGACCTTCGCGCCGCGCACCCAGCGGGCCAGGTTGATCAGCACCCGGCCCATGCTGCGCCGGTAGCAGGAGGCCTCGAACTTGATCTGGAAGCCGCACGCGTCGGCCCGGTGCGTGGTGTTCGGCGAGGTCAGGCTCACCTGGAAGCTCGGGTCCGGGAAACTCGCGTCGACCCGCTGCAGCCGGATCTCGCCGTTCCACGTCCAGCTGCGCGAGTCGGACAGGATGCCCTGGACCGCGGTGCCGAAGCTGTCGTCGCCGGCGTAGCTGGCCGGGTCGATGCCGTCCTCGACCGCGACGGTGTAGGTGTAGAGCTTGCCGGCCTTGCCGACGACCGGCCCGGAGCCGGGCACGACGTGCCAGGTGCCCTTGCCGTCCTGGGTGTAGTCGCCGCCGTTCGGCAGCTCCGCGGTCGGCACGTTGACGTCGACCGGTTTCGCCGGGTTCTCCGGAATGCCGCCGCCGCCGTCGATTGCGCCCGCCGTGGAATCGCCGACGGCCGCCTCACCCGCGGCGGCACCGGCCGGCGTGCCGGGCTCGGGCGGGCCGGTGGCGGTGTTGAACACCACCAGCGCGGTGATCACCACCAGGATCGGCAGCGCGTACACGCGCCAGCCGTAGGTCTTCACGAACTTGCCGATGCCGCCGGACTTCTTGACCGGACGGCGCGCGGGCCGCTCCGGCTCGTCCTCGCTCTTCGGCTTCCACGACGCGCGCAACGGCTCCGCGCTGGTGCGGCGGGTGCCGGGCCGGTAGCGGTCCTCGCCGACGCGCTGCGCCGGGGGCTTCGACGGGCGGAACTGGCCGACGCGCGGCGAGCCGGTGTCGGTCAGCGGGGAGTTCGCGGGCTTCTTCGAGGAGCCCGAAGACGCGGCCCCGGACGACGTGCGCCGCGACGACCCGGCGTACGAAGCCCGCCGGTCGTCTCCTCGAGCGTCGTGCTGAAGCCGGTCCACGGCCCCAGGGTGCCATAACCGCACGGTGATGCTGAAAGCGACTGGCGGATTACCGAGAGATCATCTTTCACCCGATCGGACTACCAGTGACCGTTTTCTGCGGACTCCCAGAGCCCGAGAACGGCCCGGGCTACGACGTTCGGGCGTTCCATCTGCGCCACGTGGCCGGTCCGGGGGAGCACCAGCAGCCGTCCACGCGGGAGCAGCCGCGCGGTGCGGGGCGCGCGGCGGGCCGAGATCACTCGATCGTGCAGGCCCCAGACGACGAGTGTCGGGCTCGTCACACGCGGCGCGACCGCCCACAGCGAGGCGTCCCCCCTCGCCGACCAGGCGCGGAAGATGCCGAACGTGCTGCGGGCCATGGCCGGCGCGGCCCAGGCCAACCCGGCCCGCGCGCCGTGCTCCGCGGCCAGCTCGTCCAGCCGGGAATCGGGGAACTTCGCCGGGTCGTGGAAGCACAGTTTGATCACCTGCGCGGCGCGTTCGCGCGCGGTCAGCCCGGCCATCCGCCGCCGCACGCGCGTGCCCACCACCGGCAGGTACGCGAGCGCCATCATCGGGTCCGACAGCCGGCGCGGGTCCGGGCGGCGGTCCGGCATCGCGGGCGAGATGAGCGTGAGCGTCTTGACCAGCTCCGGCCGCCGCGCCGCGACCAGCAGGGCGATCGCGCCACCCATGGAATTGCCGAGCAGGTGCACGGGACCGGCGCCGAGCCCTTCGACGTACTTCGCGAGGACTCCGGCGTGCGAGTCGAGGCTGAAGTCGAACTCCGCCTCGGGCTCGGAGTAACCGAAGCCGGGCAGGTCGATCGCCTGTCCGCTCGCGACGGGCGAAAGCAGCGCGGCCAGGTCCGTCCAGTTGCTGGACGAGCCGCCGAGGCCGTGGACGTAGACCGCGACCGAGCCGTCCGGGCCCGGGGTGCGGCGGACGTTCAGTGCCACACCGCCGACCTCCTCGACCGCGCCCGGCCAGGGCGGGAGCACCGGTTCGAGCGGCGGCAGCGGCCGCGTGGAGAGGGGCACGTGGGTGAGCGGCGCGCGGGTCGCCGCCTGCACCGCCGGGCGGGTGGTCGGAAGGGTCACGCATCCAGAATGCCCGACACTTGGCGTTTCGGGCGTACCGACGAGTAATCTCAAAACCACTTCACGCGGTGGTGACCCCCGCCCGTCGAAGCCGCGGACGGGAGGAACAATGACGGACATGGCGCGACTGCAGCAACGGGGCGTCCGGCTGCCGAGGACGGAACGCCGCGCCCAGCTACTGGCGGCCGCGCAACGGGTCTTCGCGGAGAACGGCTACCACGCGGCGGCGATGGACGAGATCGCCGAAGAGGCCGGCGTCAGCAAGCCGGTGCTGTACCAGCACTTCCCCGGGAAGCTGGACCTGTACATCGCGCTGCTGGAAAGCCACGTGGACGACCTGGTCGGCCGGGTGAAGGGCGCACTGGACTCGACCACCGAGAACCGCCAGCGCGTCCCCGCCACCGTCGCCGCGTTTTTCGATTTCGTGAACAACGACGCGGGCGCCTTCCGCATGGTCTTCGAGTCGGACCTGCGGGGTGAGCCCGCCGTGCAGGAGGCGGTGGACCGGGCCACCTCGGCCAGCGTCGAGGCGATCACCGAGACGATCACCGCGGACGCGGGACTGGACGAGGACAAGGCGCGGCTGCTGGCCGTGGGCCTGGTCGGGATGAGCCAGGTGAGCGCGCGGTACTGGCTCCAGCACAACCAGTCGATCAGCAAGGACGAAGCCGTGGCCCTGACCGCCAACCTGGCCTGGCGAGGCGTCGGCGGCGGCTTCCCCCTCAAAGACTCGTGAGTGTTCATGACGGTTAGAACCGTCATGAACACTCACGAGCCTTTTCGCACCAGTGCCCCGATCCGCGCGGCCACCTCCCCCGCCCGCTCCTGCGGCAGCATGTGCCCGGCCCCCGGATAGCGCACGAACTCCGCGTCCGGCAGCTCGTCGGCGATCACCTTGGCGTGCGGCGACGGGCACAGCCGGTCCTTCTCCCCCGCCAGCACCACCGCCGGCACGCCGCGCAGGGCCGCCAGCGCCACCCGCCGGTCGTGCGTGGAAATGGCGTCCTGGAACTCGCCGAGGCTGGCCGGGTGCGCGCACAACAGCTGATCGGCGACCAGCCGAACGTCAGCCCGTCGCGGATGGTCCCCGAACACCAGGAACCGAGCGCCGGAACGCACCAGCGCCGGGCTCAACGGCAGCCGCTCGCCGCGCCGGTGCGCCAGCGCCTTCGCGATCCGCCGCTCGAACCGCACGGAGAACTCCCCGGCCAATCCCGGCAGCCCCAACGTGATCCGGTCCATCTGGCCCGAAGACGTGGCCACGAAAGCCGCTCCCACGACCCGCTCGGCCACCAGCTCCGGATGCCGTTCGGCCAGCGCCATCACGGTCATCCCGCCCATCGAGTGCCCGGCGAGCACGATCGGCCCGGACGGCACGCGCGCGGCGATCAGCTCGGCGAGATCGTCGGCCAGCCGCGGGATCGTCGCGGTGCCCCGCCGGGCCGGCGCCGATCCCCCGTGGCCACGCAGGTCGTAGCGCAGCACCCGGGTGCCCGGGCCGAGCGCGGCCACCACCCCGTCCCAGGTGCGGTGGTCCTGCGTCCAGCCGTGCACGAGCACCAGCGTCACCGCGGCGTCGGCCGGACCGGACGCCTCGACGTGCAGGGCGCAGCCGTCACTCGCGACGAACCGGTGCTCACGGGCCGGCCGGCGCAGCCGTTCAACGGTGGTCACTTCTCCTTGCCCTTCGGCAGCAGGAACGACTTGCGCCAGAAGTACCGCCCCGGCCACCCGACCAGGCCGGACTCCTGCAGGAACGGCATGATCTTCTCCCCGGCCCAGGCGATGGTGCCCTGCCACTTCGGGTTTTCCAGCGCGGCCTTGACGCCGTCGCGGGGCCGGATGCCGACGGCCTTGTAGACGTTCGGGTTGATGAACGCGCGCGTCACGAAGTACGAGATCAGCGCGATGATGAACTGCTGGTAGACGATCTCGGCCTTCGACAGCTTCGCCATCCCGCGCGTCACCTCCTCGCGGGCGAACGTGACATGCCGCGCCTCCTCCAGCACGTGGATGCGGTTGACCATCCGCACCAGGGGCTGCACTTCCTCGCTGACCATCTGCTCGCGCTGCAGCCGGTCGAGCACCTCCTCGGCGACCAGGATCGCGCCGTAACGCGCAGGTCCGTAGGAGATCGACGGCATCAGCTTCGCGAAGCGGCGAAGCAGCGGCACCGGGCCGTACGCGGGGCAGCCGATCCGCGAGGCCATGCGCGCGAACATCGTGGAGTGGCGGCATTCGTCGGCGATTTCGGTGAGCGCGAATTGCGCGTGCGCCGTCGTGGGGTCCTCTTCGTAGACCTCTTTGAGCAGCATCTGCATCAGCAGGATCTCGAACCACAGGCCGGTGGTCGCCACGCTGGCGACCTCGTGCTTGCCCAGCTCGATCCGCTGCTCCGGGCTCAGCTTGTCCCACAGTTCGGTGCCGTAGAGCGAGGAGCGCTCGTCGAGGATGAACCGCTTGCCCTCGACCAGCGGCGCGTCCCAGTCGATGTCGACGTCGGGGTCGTAGAACTTGTTCGCCGACGACTTCAGCAGCCGCTCGGCGGTCCTGTCCCGGTCCGTGTCCTTGAGCGTCCGCGTCATGAGCTCGCCCCTTTCGGCGCCACTGCCGTATCTGCGTATCTGCCGTACATGTAACCCGAGGTAACAGTTACCTCTGGTAGCATGACCCGCGTGATCGAACGTGTCAAGCGCTCCAGCAAGCAGTCCGGCAAGCAGTCCGCTTCCGGGGAGGCGACGACCGGCGACGCCCGCCGCGACCGGTGGCGCAAGCACCGCATCGCGCGCCGCGCCGAGTTCGTCGAAGCCGCTCTGCGGGCGCTCGACAGTCACGGCCCGGACCTGGGCATGGAGGACGTCGCCGCGGAGGCCGGCGTCACGAAACCCGTGCTGTACCGGCATTTCGAAGACAAGGCCGACCTGTACGTCGCGCTCGGCCAGCGCGGCACGGAGATCCTCTTCGAGCGGCTGATCCCCGCCATCAACGCCGAACTGGCGCCGGTGCCGCGGATCCGGATGGCGCTCGACGCGTTCTTCACCGTGATCGAGGAGCACCCGAACCTCTACCGCCTGCTCGCGCACGGCGGCCTGCCGGGCAAGGTCGTGGACGCCGACGTCGTGGCCGAGGACAAGGAGGTCATCGCCACCGCGCTGACCGCGCTGCTGGGCGACTACATGCGGATGTTCACGATGGACTCCGGCGCCGCGGAGCCGTGGGCGCACGGCATCGTCGGCATGGTCCAGAGCACCGGCGAATGGTGGCTCGACCGGCGTTCGATGAGCCGCGACTCGGTCGTCGAGTACCTCACACAGATCATCTGGGCGGCGATCGACGGGCTGACCCGCCAGCACGGCGTGGTGATCGACCCGAGCCTGCCGCTGGAGGCCAACAAGGTCGTCCAGCTCGGCCGGGCCAAGGACGACGGGAACCCGGCCGACAGCGACGCCGGCTGAGACACCGGACGAGCAGAGGAGCACGGTCATGAGCGAGCACGACGAAGACGGCTACGCGGGCCCGGCGACCCTCGTCGGCGACGGCCGGGAGCTGCCGGTCGAGGTCGACCTGCGCGGCTACTTCCAGCCCATTGACGGCTACTACCACTGGTACGGCCGGATTTCCGCCGACCCGGCCGTCGCCGAGCTGGCCGGCGGCAAGAAGACGGCGTGCGAGATCCGGGTGGCCGGCCGCGCCGCCGCCGGCGAGCTGTCCGACCCGGACCCGTGGGGCCGCTACCGCATCACGGGCACGTCGACGCCGCCGTTCGCGGTGCCGACCAGCCTCGAGGAACTGAACGCCTGACCCTCGCGCCGCGAGCCCCCAGCACCCCGGACACGACGAAGGCCGCCCCGGGAAATCCCGGAGCGGCCTTCGCACGTGCAGCCGGACCTCAGTCGCCGACGCCGAAGCCGACCTTGCGGGCGTCCGAGGGGGCGATCTCGACGTACGCGATGCGGTCGGCGGGCACGAGGTACTTGCGGCCCTTCTCGTCGTTGAGGCGGAAGAGCCCGTCACCGGCCGTCAGGGCTTCGGCGACCAGCTTCTCCACCTCGTCGGCGGTCTGGCCACTGGACACCACCAGCTCGCGCGGGGTGTCCTTGATGCCGATCTTGACCTCCACGTGGGACCTCCGCTGGAAATTCGATGGGGTTACGCCTGGCAAGGCTAGCCGAACCGCTCCGCTCCGGTGTCGCGCGTCCGCGCGATAAAACGACGTCACCCGAGTCCGAGCGCCTGCATGCGCTTGGTGTGCCCCTGCTGCAACCGCCTGAACAGGGCGCCGATTCCCGACAGGTCGCCCGACCCGGCCACGATGAGTTCCGCCAGGCCATCGCGCTCGGCGACCACGTATTGGGCCTGCGTCAGCGCCTCGCCGAGCAGGCGGCGGCCCCACAGCGCGAGCTTGTCGCGCGTCTTCGGATCGGCCTTGATACCGGCGGCGACTTCGCGCTCGGCGAACGCCGAATGGCCCGTGTCGGCCAGCACGGTGAGCACCAGGTCCTTGGTCTCCGGGTCGAGCCAGCTCGCGACCTCGCGGTACAGGTCGGCCGCCAGCCCGTCGCCGACGTAGGCCTTGACCAGCGACTCCAGCCACGACTTCGGCCGCGTCGAGGCATGCCAGGCGTCCACCTGCGCGACGAACGGGCCCATCGCGTCCTCGACCTTGACGCCGCCGCCCGCCAGGTGCGCGGCCAGCAGGTCGTAGTGGCCGATCTCCGCCGCGGCCATCGACGCCAGCGCGGCGCGGCCGGCCAGCGTCGGCGCGCTGCGGGCGTCCTCCGCCATCCGGTCGAACGCGGAAAGTTCGAGATAGGCGATCACGCCGAGCAGGTCGACGACGCCTTCGCTGATCTCTTTCGGCTCGCTCACGGCGACGAGAGTATCGCCGAACCGGCCGCGGCCGTCGGGAAGAGACCGATCCCACCCGGCCCCGCCGCGCCCGGTACTGTTGAAAAACTCCTGACCAGGTACACTGCCGAAGAGATTGACAAAGCTTCCGCACGCCATCGGGCTGCGGGAACCAGGCGGGCGACCGGCGCCACCAGGGCTGCCGGGGTTCGCCGCAAATTGTGCGTGCACGCCTCCAGCGGCATTCCCGGGTGGACGGCTCCGACATCGCCAGACGGTGCGAGCCCGAGCCCCCGGTCGAGTGTCGAGTGACAAACCGGCCTGTGCGCGCTGGTCACGAGAGAGGCGATCACCCTGACCGCAGAAATTTCCACCACCGAAAAAACCGCCGCGGTGGCCCTCGAGCACAGCGAGAACGGCCCGGCCGCACTCGACACCTCGCACCCGCTGCAGGCCGGGGCCCCGGTGACCCCGGAGGCGCCCACCTTCGCCGAGTTCGGCGTCAAGCCGGAGATCGTGCGGGCGCTGGCCGAGGCCGGCATCGAGCGCACGTTCGCCATCCAGGAGCTCACCCTCCCGCTGGCCATGGCCGGCGACGACCTGATCGGCCAGGCCCGTACGGGCATGGGCAAGACCCTCGGCTTCGGCGTCCCGCTGCTGCACCGCGTCCAGGTTCCCGGCGACGGCACCCCGCAGGTGCTGGTCGTGGTCCCGACCCGTGAGCTGTGCGTCCAGGTCGCGAACGACCTGAAGGGCGCCGGCAAGCACCTCGGCATCCGCACGCTGGCCATCTACGGCGGCCGCCCCTACGAGCAGCAGATCGACGCGCTGCGCAAGGGCGTCGACGTCGTGATCGGCACCCCGGGCCGGCTGCTCGACCTGGCCGAGCGGCAGGACCTGGTGCTCGGCAAGGTCCGCGGGCTGGTGCTCGACGAGGCCGACGAGATGCTCGACCTCGGCTTCCTGCCCGACATCGAGCGCATCCTGCGGATGGTGCCGGACGAGCGGCAGACCATGCTGTTCTCGGCCACCATGCCCGGCCCGATCATCACGCTGGCCCGCACCTTCCTGCGTCAGCCGACGCACATCCGCGCCGAGGAGAACGACGCGAGCGCGATCCACGAGCGCACCACCCAGTTCGTCTACCGGGCGCACTCGATGGACAAGCCCGAGGTGATCGCCCGCATCCTGCAGGCGCAGGACCGTGGGCTGACGATGATCTTCAGCCGCACCAAGCGCACCGCGCAGAAGGTGGCCGACGACCTGGTGGAGCGCGGCTTCGCGGCCGCCGCCGTGCACGGTGACCTCGGCCAGGGCGCACGGGAGCAGGCGCTGCGCGCGTTCCGGTCGGGCAAGGTCGACGTGCTGGTCGCGACCGACGTGGCCGCCCGCGGCATCGACATCGACGACGTCACGCACGTGATCAACTACCAGTGCCCGGACGACGAGAAGACCTACGTGCACCGCATCGGCCGCACCGGCCGCGCGGGGCGCACGGGCGTCGCCGTCACGTTGGTCGACTGGGACGAGATGCCGCGCTGGAAGCTGATCTCCGACACGCTCGGCCTGGACAAGCCGGAGCCGGTGGAGACGTACTCCTCGTCGAAGCACCTGTTCAGCGACCTGGGCATCCCGGAGGGCACCACCGGACGGCTGCCGCTGGCCAAGCGCACCCGCGCCGGTCTGGCCGCCGAGGAGGAAGAGGACCTGGGCGGCAAGCGCCGTGGCCGTAGTGGCCCCGGTCGCGGTAACGGCCCCTCCGCCGACTCCGAGGACGCGCCGCGCAAGCGCAACCGCAGCCCGCGCAAGCGGACCCGCGGCGGCTCGCGCGCGGCCGAGGCCGTGGAGGCCGCCGACGCCGCAGCTTCGACTTCGGGTTCGGCCCCGGCTGACTCCGACACCGCCGAGGGCGGCGAGCGCGCCCGCTCCCGCCGTCGCACGCGCGGCACCGCGAACTCGAGCCCCGAAGCCACCGGCCCCGCCGGCCCGGCCGAGAAGGACTCCGGTGACAACGGGGAGCGTCCGGCCCGCCGGCGCCGTCGTCGCCGCCCCTCCGCAACGTCTGATACACCTGCGTCGGCAGACTGAGGGGAACAAGCGGAGCCGACGGCAGGAGCAAGGCACGTGAACGACCACGGGGACGGTGCGGAGCACAACGCACCGGAACAGCCCGGATCGGACGTAGCGGGCACTCCCGCCGACGGCCAGCAGGACACCGGATCGCCCGGCGCCGAGGAATTCGGCGCCGGGCGCTTCGGCGAAGAACAGCCTTCGGGCGTTGTCTCCGCAGCGCGGTACGAGGCCGAGCCAGCCGCGCACAGCG
>DASXYS010000236.1:0-19519 GCA_036502365.1 Amycolatopsis sp. | reverse complement strand
GCCCCAAGCCGGATCATAGGCTGCCGGCGTGCCGATCACCTCGGAGTTCGCGGTCCAGCTGCCCTCGCCGCTCGTCCGGCTGCACGACGAGCGGGTCGCCGCGGCCGGGGTCCGGCTGCTGCTCAAGCGGGACGACCTCCTCCATCCCGACGTGCCGGGCAACAAGTGGCGCAAGCTCAAGAACAACCTGGCCGCCGCCGGAAAACAGGGACACCGGCGCCTGCTGACGTTCGGCGGCGCCTACTCCAACCACCTGCGCGCGACGGCGGCGGCCGGGAGGTACTTCGGCTTCGGCACGGTCGGCGTGGTCCGGGGCGAGGAACACCGCCCGCTCAACGAATCCCTGGCCTACGCCGAGCGTCAAGGCATGCAGCTCACGTACCTGGACCGCGCGACGTACCGCCGGAAGACCGAGCCGGACGTGCTCGCCGGGCTGGCCGATCGGTTCGGACCTTGTTACGTGCTACCGGAAGGCGGCAGCAACGGGCTCGCCGCCCGCGGGTGCGCCGAGCTGCCCGCCGAGATCACCGAAGTCTTCGACGTGATCTGCTGCGCCTGCGGGACCGGCGCCACCTTGGCCGGCCTCGCCGCCGGCCTCCGCCCGGGGCAGCGCGCACTCGGGTTCGCCGTCCTCAAAGGCGAGTTCCTCGAGCGCGAAGTGCGCCGTCTGCAACACGAAGCGTTCGGCGCGGAGACCCGAAACTGGTCGCTGGACGGCGGTTTCCCCTTCGGCGGCTACGCCAAGCGCACCGCCGAACTGGACGCCTTCATCGCGGACTTCCGGGCCCGCCACGGCGTCACCCTCGACTGGGTCTACGAGGCCAAGATGATGTACGGCCTGGTCCAGCGGATCAGGACCGGCACCTTCGCGCCCGGCAGCACCGTCGTCGCGGTGCTGTGCTGAGCAGGCACATCAGGATTGCGTGACGCGGCTCGGCACCACCACATCCGCCTCGCGCGCCTCGAAAAGCTGGGACAGGCGATCCTGCAGGCGCGCGTGCCGGAACTGGTAGACCGCACCGGACTGACGCAGCACCCCTCGCTGGTAGGCGTCGTCGAGGAAGGCCATCACGGCCCACGGCAGCTGCCCGGTCAGCGGCAGCCACAACCGGGAGAAGACCACCCACTGGCCCCAGGCGGTGAAGCTGAGCGCGTAGCCGAGCCCGCCGCCGAGCCCGCTGGCCAGCCCGACGGTGAGCGCGTTGTCGAGCCCGAACACGAAGGGCCCCAAGAAACCCTGCGCCAGCCCGATCACGGAGATCATCCCGAGCCCGACCGCGACGCCGAACACCGGCACCCACAGCAGCAGCTGGAAGACGACGGTCGTGCGGTTGGTGTTCAGCAGGCCCGCCGGGCTCGCCGCGGAGCCGATGTCCAGCGGCGACTCGAGCCAGGACACGAACCCGAACACCAGCCCCGCCGCGAGCCCGAACACCGGCCCGGACACCAGCCCGTCGATCAGGCCGCTCACCAGCCCGTCGCCGAAATCGAAGAAGAGCCCGTTCAGCAGCCCGGTCACCAGTCCGTCGCCGAAGCCGAAGAGCAGTCCGCCCAGCAGCCCGGCGGTGAACCGGGGCAGGAACCTCGCCCGGACGTCGCCGGTCCCGCGCAGCAGCCGCAGGCGCACCCGGGACGGCTCGATGGCCGTGCGGCCGGACACCACCAGGATCCCGTGCACGAGCGCGAAGGCCGGCCCGACGATGAACCCGTTCACGAGGCCGGACAGCAGGCCGCCCCCGACCCCGTCCAGCAGTCCGTCCACAAGGGAGTCCACTAGCCCGATGGCCAGCGCGGCCACGATCCCGACCGCCAGCACCCGCGACGAGCGGCGCAGCGTGCTGTTCAGCTGCCACCAGGCGAGGTCACGCGTGCCGAGCCGGTCGAGGTGCGTGGCGAGGTAGCCCAGCCAGTGCTGGACGCGGTCCAGCTCCCAGCGCCGTCGCCGCCCGGTCGGCCGGTTGTCGGGCTGGTAGCGGTAAACCGTCGGGATGAAGCTGTCGAGCAGGTGGTCCTCGATCGCCTCCGGGGTGGCGAACCGCTCGGTGTCCAGCAGCTCCGCCGGGTCCCGGCCGGGGGTGTTGCTGTAGCTGGTGCGGGCGAGCATGACCATGAGCGGGGTCGTGAGCACGGCGCCGAGGCTGGCCCCGGCCGGGCTTGGCCGATCCGCCCGCAGCTCGGCCAGCACGGGATCCCACACCGTTCCCGATGCGTCCTTGCGGGCGGTGCGCGGCAGGTAGTTGACCACGTCGGTGCGGGTCAGGTCGGTCAGTTCGACCCCGGCCGCGGAGGTCAGCACGTCGGTTCCCGCGACGGCCGCGGCGTACTCGGCCGGGCGGCTGGTGAGCAGCAGCGGCAGGGTGGTGGTGTTGAGCGCCTCCAGCGCGGCGCGGTGCAGGCCGTCGGCGATCTCGTCGAACCCGTCCAGCACCGGCAGGATCCCGTCGGCCTCGACCAGCGCGGCGGCCAGGGTCGACCCGCTCGGGCCGGGCGCGGCCAGGCCGGGGAAGTCGCGTAACAACCGGCCGGTCAGCCACTCGCGCAACGGTGTGGTGGCGGGATTCCACGAGCCGAGGCCGAAGATCACCGGCACGGCGCCGTCCCGGGCCCGGCCGGCCAGCAGGCCCAGGACGAAGCGCAGGGTCAGCACGGTCTTGCCCGAGCCGGCCCGGCCCAGCACCACCAGCCGGCCCGACGGGATCCGCCGGTAGACGTCCACGACCTGCTCCGGCTCGCCGGTCAGGTCCAGCGGTCCCGGGTCCGCCCCGGCCGGGGCGCGGCGGATGTTGGCCCAGTGGTCGGTCAGGCTCTCCGGCATCGGCCGCCAGCCGACCGGCAGCGGGAGCGGGTCCGCGAGCTGGCGCTGCTCGGCCTCGCGCCGCCAGCGGCCGGTGACCGCCCGGGCGAGCTGATCGGCGGTCTCGGCCAGCGCGTCCGGCACCGGGCCGGGCCGGTCACCGGGTGTCACGGACGGCTCGGTCCCGCCCCGCTCCGCCGGGTCCGGCCGGTCGGCTTGCGGGGCCCGGCCGGCCGCCGCGGCCAGCAGCAGTTCGTCCCGGTCGGCCGGGGCGAGATCAACCGCGTCGGCCAGCAGCCGCACCGTCGCCACGCGGGGGTCCGCCCGCTCGCCGGTCTCGAACCCGCGGATGGTCCGCACGCCGACCCCGGAGCGCTCCGCCAGCTGCTCCTGCGTCATCCCCGCCTGCCGCCGCAACTGCCGCAGCAACACGCCGAACCGAGTCGTCAAGCCGGCGCCTTTCGGTCTGGACAGGGCTTCGCAGGTCACGACTCTATCGCGGCCACCGGCCAGAAACGGCCGGTTCCCTGGCCTGGCCCCCTGAGCAGCCGCAACGCCACCATCGGCGGCTCCATCAGCTGATCGACCACGGGGGGTCCACCATGGTGGCGACCACAATCGACGACCCGGTACGCGCGCCGGTCACCGGCCGGGAGCGCGACGTGCTCAGCGCCCTCGGGCGCGGCCTGACCAACTCCGAGATCGCCGCGGCGCTGGCGACCTCCGAGACGGCCGTGGACGGCGACGTCGGGCAGCTCCTCACCCGGCTCGGGTTACGCGACCGGGCCGCCGCCATCGTCTACGCGTTCGACCACGGCATCGTCACTCCCCGTCAGATTCCGGCGCCCGGTGCGCGGCTGCGGATCTCGGTGCTCGGCCCGGTGCAGGTGTCCTCGGGTGCGGAGCCGGTGGCCGTCGGGCCGGTCCGTCAGCAGGCGCTGCTGGCGGCGCTCGTGCTGCGCCCGGACGTGACCGTCAGCCGGCGGGAGCTGCTCGACCGGGTGTGGGGGCTGGAGCCGCCGGCCGGCAACGTCGTGCCGGTGTACGTGTACCGCCTGCGCAAGTGCCTGCCGCCGGGCGACCTGATCACCCGGGACGGCGCCGGCTACCGGTTCGCCGGGCGCGGGATCCGGCTCGACTCGTCGCGGCTGGAGGAACTCGTGGCGGAGGCGAATGCGGCCCGCCACGCCGGCGACCTGTCCGCGGCGGTGGCCGGGTACGGCCGGGCGCTGGAGCTGTTCCGGGGCGAGCCGCTGGCAGGGCTGCCCGGGCCGTTCGCCGAGCTGGAACGGCTGCGGCTGACCGAGCGCCGGATGGTCCTGTCCCAGCAGAAGGCGGAGTGGCAGCTGCGGCTGGGCCGCCACGCCGACGCCGTCGGGGAGCTGTGGACGCTGGCCCCGGAACACCCGCACAGCGAGCCGCTGGCCGCGTTGCTGATGCGGGCCCTGCACCGCGCCGGCCGCCCGGCCGACGCGCTGGCCGTGTTCGCCCGCACCCGCCGCCGCCTGGCCGACGACCTGGGCGTGCAACCGGGCGAGGTGCTGCGCGGGGCTCGACGGGCTGTGCTGCAAGGGGTTTGAGCGCTACCGGCTCGCGATTCCGTCGGTCCGCCATCCATACGGAACCGCGAGCCCGTGATTCACGGGTTTCCGGTCGTCACGGCAACCGTGGCTCCCGGATCGCCGGTCAGCCCTGGTCGCACAGGGCGGTGTTCATCGGTACCCGCTCGCCCATGCCGGGCCCGCCGCTGCCGCTGCCCGCGCTCGAACCGGCGGTCGGCGTCACGTTGAGGGTGGCGAAGGCGGACCGGCCGCCGGTGGTGGCCGCGGCGATCGAGGTGTAGCCGGGCCACTCGCCGTAGTGGCCCCAGGCCTGCCCGCCGCAGGGCAGGGTGAACCGGACCAGGCCGAGGCCGAAGTAGTCCCCGGAAAGCTTGTCCGGGACCGGCGCGACCGTGAGCATCTCGGCCAGCTGGGCCGGCGGCACGACCTGGCCGGCCAGCAGCGCCTGCAGGAACCGGGTCTGGTCGGCCCCGCTGGAGACCAGGCCGCCGCCGGACCCGCCCACGCTCGGCTCGGCGACCTCGGTGACGTCGACGAAGAACAGCGACCCCAGCACCTTCTTGGTCAGGTACCCGCGCTCGCTGCCGGCCGGCATGGTCTTGTCGCCGGGGGTGGGCAGATAGGTGTCGGCCAGGCCGAGCGGGGTGGTGATCCGGGTGGCGAGTTCCTGCGCGTAGGAGTGGCCGGTGACCTTCTCGATGATCATGCCGGCGAGGATGGCGTTGGTGTCCGAGTACTGCGTGCTCGTGCCGGGCGCGAACAGCGGCTTTTCGGCCAGGCCCCAGGAAGCCACCTCGGCCAGGGTGTGCGGGTGCAGCTGGTTGACCGGGTTGAACCCGCCGCCGACGGTCATGTAGTCGGCGATCCCGCTGGTGTGGTTCAGCAACTGGCGGACGGTGATCTTGCTGCCGTCGTAGCCGTTGCCGTCCACCACGCCCGGCAGGTAGGTCTCGACCGAGGTGTCCAGCGCGACCCGGCCCTCGGCCACCAGTTGCAGCACCATCGCCGCGGTGTAGGTCTTGGTCAGGCTGCCGATGTGCGCGCGGGTGCCCCGGCCGATCGGCCGGGCCTGGCCGATCACCCCGCTGCCGCTGGCCACGCTCCACAGCGCGGCGTGGTCGCGGACGGTGATGCCGGCTCCGGGAGCCTCGTTGGTGATCTGGTACTGCGTCACCGCGTCCTGCGTCGCGGTGTGCGGCGCGGGGTCTGCGCCCGCCGAGGGCGCCACCGTCGTCAGGACGACTGCGGCGCCCGCCGCGGTCAGCGACCACTTGAACGACCACCTGGACGGTCTGGGCAACGTCTGCACCGGGGCTCCCTTTTCGTTGGCGGGCTTGGCTTCGCGCGAGGTTAACCAGCACCGATGAACTCCGGATGAAACGGACACCGCCGCACCCGGGCGAAAACTGCTGGGGGCCGATCCCGACCGGGGCACCTACACCTGGACCACCGACGTGCCGGAATGCCTGGACCTGACCGACGGCGCGGTCCAGAAGATCGGGGAGATCTCCCCCGGCTCCGGCCATTTCGTGGTGAAAACCGAGATCGCGGGCGGGCTCCGGCGCCCGCTTTCCGCTCATCTGCTCACTCGAGCACGAATTTCCGTTGTCGTATTTCTCGCGTTTCAGGGAGAAGAGAGAGGTCGATCCGCCGTTTGCCGACCAGGCTGCTGCCCGCGTTGCCGATGGGCGCAAAGACCGTGAGGTGGGCGGGTTCCGCCCGTGCGGCAGCGCCCGCCCACCTCACGCCCGGGAAATCAAACCTTGGCGACGGCCTTCTTGCGCGGCGCGCGCTTGCTGGCGGCGGCGGTCGTCTTCGCGGTGACCACCGGCTGGCGCTGAGCCTCTTCGTAGGCCTTCTCGACGTCCGACGGCAGCCGGCCGCGATCGGCGACGGCGAACCCGTTCTCCTGGGCCCACTGGCGGATCTCGCGGTTGCGCTCCCGCTCCGCCCCGGTCGGGGCCTTGCGCTCGGCCGCCGACTCGCCGACCGCGAGCCGCACCCTACGGCCGCCGACCCGGCGGGCGTAGGAGATGAAGCGGGCCAGCGCGTCCCGCAAGTCGTCGGCGTTCTCGTCCGACAGGTCGATCTCGTACTGCACGCCGTCCAGACCGAAAGGGACAGTCTGCGTGGCGGTGCCGCCATCGAGATCGTCGACCATCGCCACCAGGATCTTTTGCGCCATCGTTCGGTGCCCTCCAGAAGTCACAGGCCGGACACCCGGTCCGGCCGGGGACACATTACCGGATCACCATCGGAGAGCAGCGAATGCGGCTTGCCACCACCGGGGAAGCAAAGGGTAAAAGAGGTAAGAATCGTGCCCGGGCGAGTGCCGTCGAAACGGCGGTGCGGATTCGCCGGAGGGACCCCTCCCGGCGGCGGTGTGGGAGGCTGGCCGGGAGGAGGGTTTCGCACCCGGGCGGCAGGAGGATCACGGGTGGGCAAGGGCTGGCGTCGGCTCCGCCGTAAGGGCGGCGTCGCGGGGTTGCGGACCGAAGCCCCCGAACGGCACGGTGACCCGCGGAAGGATGGCCCGCGGAAGATCGGGGGCTACCGCGTGCTGCGGAGGCTCGGCGCGGGCGGCATGGGCACGGTCTACCTGGGCGCAGGCAAGGACGGCCGGCCGGTGGCGGTCAAGGTGATCCGCGCCGAGCACGCCGCCGACCCGGCGTTTCGCGCGCGGTTCCACCACGAAGTCGAAGCCGCCCGGCGGGTCCGGCGGTTCTGCACCGCCCCGATCCTCGACGCGGACCCCGGCGCCGACCCGCCGTACCTGGTCACCGAGTTCATCAACGGCCCCGACCTCCACGACCTCGTCACCGGCTCCGGACCACTGCGCGGCGCCGATCTGGAGGCGCTGGCCGTCGGTGTGGTGGCCGCGCTGACCGCGATCCACGACGCCGGGGTGGTGCACCGCGATCTGAAGCCCGCGAACGTGCTGCTTTCGCCGTTCGGACCGCGGGTGATCGACTTCGGGATCGCCCGGGTGACCGGCCTGACCCGGCTCAGCGTGGACGGCGCGATGCTGGGCACGCCCGCGTTCATGGCCCCGGAGCAGCTGCGGGCCGAGCCGGTCACGGCGGCCGCCGACGTGTTCGCCTGGGGCGCGGTGGTCGCGTTCGCCGCGCGGGGCGAACCGCCGTTCGGCGGGGACCCGGCAGTGATCCACCGGACCCTCACCGAGGAACCCGGGCTGGACGGGCTGGACGGTGCGCTGCGCGACCAGGTGCGGGCGGCACTGGCGAAATCACCCGGGCAACGGCCGACGGCGCACGAGATCCTCCAGCGCCTGATCTCCGGCGGCGCGCCCGCCGAAGTGCTGGACGCCGCACCGAAAAGCCCGCCGGCAGACGTGGAGTCGCGCCCGGTCGGACCAAGCAGCCCCGGCGAAGCCAAGCACCGCAAGGGCGCGAAGAGCGGCGACGTCGCGGCCATGGTCGAGCTGGGCAGTGCGCTGAGGCGCCGCAAGGACTACGAAGAAGCCGCGCACTGGTACCGCAAGGCCGCGGACGCCGGCTCGATCGGCGCGCTGAGCAACCTCGGCCTCCTGCACCACGAACGGGGCGAACTCGACGAGGCGGAACGCTGGTACCGCAAGGCGATCGACGCCGGCGTGCGCCCCGCGCTGGCCAACCTCGGCAGTCTGTACGAGGACCGGAACCAGCCCGGCGAAGCCGAACGCTGGTATCGCAAGGCCGCCGACGCCGGGTTCGCCGGGGGCATGGAACGCCTCGGCGCATTGCTCGAACGTCGCGGTGACAACTCCGGGGCCGAGCACTGGTACCGCAAAGCCGCCGACGCCGGTGACTCCGTGGCCACCAAGAAACTCGCCGGCCTGCTCCGGAAACGCGGCGAAGACCCGCACTGAGCAAGGGGATGGCCGGGTTCGACAGCTGACCCGTTCCTACAGTGTCCGGTAGTACAACAGTTGTCCCGGCTCCCCCGGCCCGGCGCCCTCCGAAGGAAGGAAGAGCGAGACCACGACGGCGGGCCGTCCGTCCGGCGCGGTCAGCATCGTGATCGACGGGTTGGCGAACGCGGCGCTGCCGTGGTCGGTCCGCACGCTCAGCTGGTCGGCATTGCCGGTGCTGTAGTCATAGAGGAAGGTCCGCCAGCTGCCGAAGTCCCCCTTCACGAACTGGCCCTCGAACAGGCCGTACGGGAAGGTCTTGAACACGACGT
The DNA here is from genome assembly GCA_036502365.1 of Amycolatopsis sp. GTDB lineage: Bacteria > Actinomycetota > Actinomycetes > Mycobacteriales > Pseudonocardiaceae > Amycolatopsis. Next base: position 10,981 of record DASXYS010000236.1, on the reverse strand, counting down.
CGTCGCGGTCGCCGATGTTGCCCTGCACTCCCCAGTAGAGCATCGCGTTGTCGACCTGGGGCTGGGCCGCCGCGTGCCAGGTGGAGAAGTTCGTCAAGGTCGCGCGCTGCTGCCGGTCCACGTCGCAGCCGGAGTAGTAGTGGCCGCCGAGGTCGATGACCGAGTGGGCGGCGTCCGGCTCGAAGCGGATCGAGTAGATGTTCGGGGTTCCCTCGGCGCAGGAGGACAACGGGCGGGGCGCGTCGAAGGAGCGCTCGGCCGCCCCGGCCCGTAACCGTTGCAGGTCAGGGAAATAACGCACGGCGATGTGGTTGCCGGGATCCTGCTCCCACGCGACGACGTAGCCGCCGCCGGGTGCCGCCTTGATGGTGGGCTGCGAACTCCCGGCGCCGAAGTCGGTGGTGAAGGTCCAGTTCAGCAGATCGGACGAGGTGGCCAGCGCCGCGTGGAACCGGCCGTCGGCACGGAGGGTGTGGTAGACGGCGAGATAACTCCCCGCACCGGACTGGATCACCTTGGCCGCGTCCATGCTCCGGCCCGCGCTGTCCTTCACCTGGTAACGGCGGGCGGTGGCCCCCTGGACATTCTCCACCAGCCCGCGCAGCTCGGCCCGCGGCCCGTCCGAGGGCGGGCCGGCCATCGCCGGCGGGCCGGGGGCCAGCCACACCGCGACCAGCGCGGTGAGCACCACGGCGGCGCCACTCCGCCAAGGGCTCGGGCCGGGCGCGATCCGAGCCCTTCCGTCGATTCTCATCAATTTCCTCCGCGTTCTCTTCGAAGCGTGGATCACTATTATCCTGGCGAGCTATACCTGCCTTTTCGACACAGTGAGGCACTTCCGTCCGTGTTCACCACGTCGATCCGGCTCGACCTGACCAGCCCGGCGCCGGACACGGCCACCGGCTTCCTCCGGATCACCGAGCTGGAGGTGCCGTCGGATCAGATCACCGGCTGAGGCGGGGTTTCAGGGGATCAGCACGACTTTCCCGGCCACCGTGCCGGATTCCGCCAGCTGCATCGCTTCGGTGATGCGCTCGAACGGCAGCACCGCGACGGTCTTGGCGGTCAGCTCGCCGGCGCTCATCAGGGCAAAGACCTCGGCCAGGTCCTCACGCAGCCGGCCGTAGTAGGCGCCGGAGTTCTTCACCCCGGTCCAGATGTTGTAGAAGGACGCGCTGCGGCCGTTCGGCGCCACGTTCCACACCGCCAGGCGGGCGACGATCTTGATCACCGGCCACTGCTTGGACCCGCTGTTGTCCTTGGTCGACGCGCTGCCGTAGGAAACCAGCGTCCCGCCCTTGGCGAGCAGCTTCCACGAGTCGACGACACTGCGGCCGCCGATGTGGTCGAACACCGCGTGCACACCGTCCGGCGCGAGTTCCCGCACCCGGGCGGGCACGTCCTCGGTGCGGTAGTCGATCGGCACCACGCCCTGCTCCATCAGCGCCTCGTGATGGCGAGCGGACGCCGTGCCGATCACCTTGACCCCCGCGGCCCGGGCGAGCTGCACGAGCGTCGAGCCGACTCCCCCGTTCGCCCCGTGCACCAGGATCGTCTGGTCGGCCTGCACGCGGGCCTTGCGGTGCAGCATCTGCCACGCGGTGATGCCGTTGACCACCACGGTCTCGGCGTCGACGGCGCTGATGCCGTCCGGGACCGGGATCAGCTTGTCCGCGTCGAGGACCACGTGGCTGGCCCAGCCGCCGACCTTCACCAGCGCCGCCACCCGCTGCCCGAGCAGCTCCGGGTCGGTGCCCTCGCCGAGGGCCAGCACGGTGCCGACCAGGTCGTAGCCCGGCACGAAGGGGAACGGCGGCTGGTCGTAGTACTTGGCGCGGCGCATCTGCTGCTCGGCGAACGAGATGCCGGACGCCTCCGTGTCGACGAGCACCTGGCCGGCGCCCGGCGACGGGACCGGGCCGCGCTCGACCCGGAAGCCTTCGACGTCGACCTTGCCGGGCAGGACCACCTGGGTGAGCTGGGCGTTGCCGGTGTGGTTCATGGTCACTCCGTTCGTTGCTGTTGCGATAGTTATAGCATCTAACTCTCGTAGGATGCAATAGTCGGGCGCACCCGTCCGGGCGTCACGGACGCTCCGGCGGCCATCGGGCTTGTACGATCGCCCGCGTGACCACGCCGGACGGGATGACCGCCGAACAAGCCATCAACCGCATCGAGGCCGCGGGCCACCCGCGCCCCCACGACCGCCGGCTGCACGCTCGCGGCGCCGTCTATGAGGCCAAGTTCGTCCCGAGTGGACGGATCGCGCACCTGACCTCGGCCGCGCACCTGACCACGGAGACTTCCGCGGTGGTCCGCTTCTCCAACGGCTCACCGCAGTACGACGCCGACGACCGGGCTCGCGGCATCCGCGGGATGGCCGTCAAGTTCCTCGACGGCGAGGGCAACGGCGTGCACGACCTGGTCGCCGCGAACTTCCGGGTGTTCCCGAGCAGTACGCCCGAGGGGTTCGTCGATCTGGTGGAAGCGCTGGCCGCGACCGGCGAGGCCGGCCTGAAGGAGAAGCTCGCCGGTGGCGGCAAGCTCGCCGGATTCCTGTTCCAGCACAAGGAAAGCCACGCCGGGATCAAGGCGTTTGTCTCCCGGCGCGCGCCGGCGAGTTTCGCCACCACCCGCTACGACGGGCTGCACGCGTTCCACTTCACCGACGCCGAAGGCACCCGCACGGCATTCCGCTACCGGCTCGTCCCCCAGCTCGGCGAGGTGGACCTCGACGCGGACACCACCAAGCTGAAGCGGGACTTCCTGCTCCCGGACCTCGACCGGCGGCTGGACGGCGGACCGGTGTCGTTCACCCTCGTGGTCCAGCTCGGCGAGCCGGGCGACCCCACCCACGACCCGTCGATCGCCTGGCCCGAGCAGCGCCCGCTGCTGTCCGCCGGGGAGATCCGGATCGAGCGGCTGTCCCCGGAGTCGGCGGACTGGGAACGCCAGGTCTTCGATCCGACCCGGGTCACGCCCGGCGTCGAGCTGTCCGACGACACCGTGCTGGCCTTCCGCCCGCACGCCTATTCGGTGTCCGCGGAGCGACGGCTGAGCTGACCCGGTCAGAGCTGCGAGGGCAGCCGTTCCAGTGCGAGGCTCTCCAGGTGGTCCGCGGCGGCCGGACTGCCCCCCGCCTCGTGGAAGGAAGCCGCGATCTTCCGGGCGGCGGCGCGGTACGCGGGATCGGTCAGCACCGCGCCGACGGCCGTGGTGATCCGTTGTGCATCCGCCCGGCCGAAGCGCAGGCGGACGCCGGCACCCGCGTCGACGACCTGGCCGGCGACGATCGGCTGATCGTCGCGGATCGGCGCGACCACCAGCGGAAGCCCGTGCCAGAGTGCCTCGCAGACGGTGTTGTGCCCCGCGTGGCAGAGCACGGCGTCGACCCGCGCCAGCAACGGCAGCTGCGGCACCTCGGGGCGGACCAGGACGTTCGGCGCGACCTCGCCGAGCACCCAGCCCGGGTCGACGATCACCGCGCGCGCCCGGTCGCCCAGCCCGGCGAAGGCGTCGGCCACCGTGGCCAGGAAGGCCGCGCCCGCATCGGTGTTCGCCGTGCCGAGCGACACCAGCACGGTCGGCCGCGGCGCGTCGAGCCACTCCCACGGGAATTCCGATGTGGACGGACGGGCGGTGATCGAGGGGCCGACCAGCCAGACCGGCTCCGCCACGTCGGCCGCGCCGAGCAGCTCGCGGGTGGTGAACGCCAGCACGCCGTACGGGGAGAACCGGGGATCCGCTCCGGCGCGGCCGTCGACCAGTCTCGAACGCAACGCCGTCAGCAGTTCACCGACCCAGGCCTGGACTTTCGGCATGCTCGCGAGCGGGTCGAGCAGTTCGGCCGACGTCGTCGCCGAAGTCACCCACGGCAGTCCGCGGGCTTCGGCGATCAAACCGCCCGCCAGCGCCTGCTGGTCGGCGATCACCACGTCCGGCTCGAACGCGTCGATCGCCGCGTGCACCCCGGGGGCCATCGCGTCGGCGAGCGGGATCAGGAAGTCCTGCCAGAGGAATTGCAGCGCCGCGGGGCCCTTGAGCCCGGGCGGCCGGGCCGTCTCCGGCGGCACCGCGCACGGATACACCCGCGCGTCCGCGCCGGCCAGCCGCCGCAGCAGCTCGTCGTGGCCGGCCCAGGCGACCTCGTGCCCGCGCGCGGCCAGCTCGCCCGCGACGCCGGTGGCCGGGTTGACGTGCCCGACCAGGGGCGGCACCACGAACAGGAAGCGGGCCACTAGCGCGCCCGCGCCGGGACCCGCGAGGTCTCGCGGACCCAGTCGAAGATCAGCTCGATCGTTTCGGCCGTCCGCTCGACCAGCACCGAGTGTCCCTGGTCGGGCAGCACCTCGATCCGGCACTGCGCCAGGCTCTCGTGCAGGTGCGGCACCTGCGCGGAAAGCCCGGAGTCCGCGCCGAAGATCGCGAGCACCGGGCAGCGGACCGCCGACAGGTCGTCCTCGATCGTGGCGCTGCGCGGGATGTCCTCGGCCATCGTGGTGACCTGGAGGATCTTGCCCGCCCCCTTGGACAGCCGGGCGGTGTGCGCGCCGTGGTGCTCCTTGATCCAGCCGATCACCTCGTCCAGCGCCAGCCGCGTTTTCGCGTCGGCGAGGCCGTCGGCCATGTGCTGGATCCACTCGCGGGTCGGGGGCTCGGCCTCGATCGCCACGACCCCCGCGACCAGGTCGGGCCGCGCGGCCGCGAGGCCGTACGCCACCGAGCCGCCGAAGGAGTTGCCCACCACGTACACCGGACGCGTGATGCCCTCGGCCTCGAGCAGCGCGACCAGGTCGCCGATGAACTGCTCCAGCCGGTACCCGCTCGGCGGCCGGGTGGTCCGGCCGTGCCCGCGCAGGTCGTACATCAGCACGTCGAGGCCGCGTTCGGCGAAGGCCGGGCCGAGAGTGAAGTAGTAGCTGGCCAGGCTGTCGGTGAGCAGCCCGTGGACGCAGACCACGATCGGCGCATCTCCGTGCAGTGGGGTTTCCGGGGTCAGCCGCTGGACGTGCACATCCAGCTCACCCGCCCGGATCCGGCTCACGGCGTGTCCCGCAGGGACTCGACGATGTAGCGGACCAGCTCGCCGATGGTCAGCGCGATGATCTCGTCGAGGTCGCGTTCGGCGATGAAGGCGGCGAAGTTGACGCGGTCGCCGTAGTGCTCGCGCAGCTGCCCGGACAGCGCCACCAGGTCGACGCTCTCCAGCTCGAGATCGTCGTGGAAGGTGGTGTCCATGGTGATCTCCCCGGTGTCCTCTACGTCGAGGCCGTACTCCTCCAGCAGCACCCGCAGCATCTCGCTGAGCCGCGCGAGCACGGTCACCTCGTCCACGGCCGTGGTCTCGATGCTCATTTTCCCGTCTCCTTCTTCTCTTCGGTCCAGGCCACGACGTACTTTCGCTCAGGTCTCCCGGGCAGATTCGTGACGTCGGCGCTGTGCACGTGATGATCGCGCCCGGCCGCGCGCACGGTCAGCTCGTCCGGTGAGACCGTCACGACCTCGAAGTCCCGCGGCTCGCCCCGCAACCCGGTGCCCAGCAGCTTCGCCACCGCTTCCTTGGCGGTCCAGAACCGCGCGAACCAGCGGTCCCGCTCGCCGTCCTGAGCCTCCAGCAGCGCCCGCTCGCCGGCGCCCAACGCCGCGTCCACAGTGGATTCAGCACGCGGCTTGACCTCTTCGACGTCGATGCCGCACGGCCCGAACCGGGCGATCGCGACACCGGCTTCGGCCCGGTGGGCCACCGATATCGTCAACGGCGGCAGCTTACGCCCGTACGCGCCGCTCACCTGGGGACGGCCCGCCTCGTCGTTGCCGATGCGCAGCTCGGCCGGGAACATCTCGCTCTCGCCCTGCGCCCACAGGAATCGGCGCACGGCGTCTTTCGCCGCGATCCGGCCGAGCAGCCACTGCCGGCGCCCGCGGGGCGGACGGCTGTCGTACGCTTCGCGTTCGGCGCCCGCGAGGTAGTTGCGCATGATCAGCTCGCGCGTGGCCAGGTCCGGCCACTGCTCGTGCACCAGGACCCAGCCGCCGGGCTGCGCCTTCGAAAGCGTCGCGCGTTCCGGGGTCCGGTCGGCCCGGCGGGTCTCGGGGTTGCTGTCGAACCGCCGGTCGCGCCAGCCGGCGAACTCCGCCCAGACCCGTCCATTGTGGACGAGCTGCATGTCGGCTTCGAGGAACTCCTCGGTGAGCGAGGTGATCCGCACCAGGCACTCGAGCCGCTCCCCCGGCGCCGGATGCGCGCCGTGGAACCGGATCTCGCGCATGGCGACCGGGAAAACGGTGGTGCGCTCGGGCAGCCGGGCCATGATCCAGTAGCCCAGCACCTGCCCGACGTTGTCCAGCAGCGCGCCGGGGGCGGGCGGGGTGGTCAGCCGGGCCCGCACATGGCGTTCACCGATCGCGGTGAGTTCGGTGACCCCCTGGAACCGCGGGCCGTGGAACATCCAGCGGTCTTCGTACAGTTCGGCGGCGGTTGTTGTCGGCGCCTGCTCGGCCGAGGCGGGGAACTGCCAGGGCGCGGGTGAGTCCGCCGGGTAGGCCGGGGCCAGCTCGACGACGGCCTGTGAGTAGCCACCCAGCGACGCGAGCACCCGGCCCCGGCTCTGCGGCAGGACCCGCACCGGCACCGAGACCGCGGGCGTCGCGGTGATCCACTGGTTCAGCCGGACGTCGTGCACCGCGACCGCGTGACGGCCGGGCGCGGCCTGCTCCGCGAAGCCCATCAGATGGTGGATCACCGTCGTGGCCGGCACGATCGGCCAGCGGTCGGCCACCTCCGCCTGCGGCGGCTGCTTGAAGAAACAGTGGTCGAGCAGGTAGGGCATCGACTCGACCGACACCGCCAGCGTGGTCCGTAGCTCCTTCGGCGGCGGGAGCCGGCGCGACTGCGCACCGAGCACTGTGGACGCGAGGTCGGCGGTGTCCTTGAGCAGGGCGGCGAATTCGGCCGCCAGCGGAGGCCCGTCGGCCAGCGCGCTCAATCCGTCCACTGTGGATGTTTTGAGCGCAGCGCCGACCTGTGCGCGCGTCCGGCCGTCGAGGGAGACCAGCCGTCCGCCGAGGTCGAGCTTGACCGCCGTCCGCGGCGCCGCGGCCCGCGCTTGCCCCGGCAGCGCCGCGACGTCGACCGCCGCGCCGTCGACCCACAGCGCGGTCGCGACCCGGCGCAGCTGGGCCAGCCCCGGCCGGTGCGCGGAGTGCGCCGAAACGACCAGGTGCTCGCTGCCGTGCAGGGTGTCGCCGATCAGCGAGCCGAGCTGCCCGGCGCCGAGCTGGACGAACGCGCGGAACCCGGCCGCGTACATCGCCTCGACCGTGGGCCGGAACCGCACCGGCTCCAGCAGGTGCCGCACGAACAGGTCCCGGATCTCCTCCCGATCGGCCGGGTACTCCGACGCCGTGGTCGCCGACCAGACCGGCAGCTTGGCCGGATGCAACGTGTACCGCTCGGCCGCGGCGCGGATCGGGCCGAGGTAGGGGCTCAGCATCGGGGTGTGGAAGCCGGTGCGGAACGGCAGCACCTGCGTGATGATTCCCGCGGCACGAAAGCGCGTGACCAGCTCGCCGACCTCGCCGGCCGGTCCGCAGATCATCGACTGGTTGGGCGAGTTGTCGTGGGACAGCACCACGTCCTCGCGCCCGCCCAGCTCGTCGAGGACCCGGGCGGCGGGCGCGCCGACCACGGCGAAGGCCAGGCCGGGCACGACCAGCGCGTCCGGGTCGAACCCGGCCAGGAACGCGTCCACCTCGTCGGCGGCGTGCAGCCCGGCCGCGGCCATCGCGGTCCACTCCCCGAGGCTGTGGCCCGCCAGCGCGTCGGGGACGACGCCGATCCGGGCCAGCGCCGCGTCGAGCAGCCGTCCCAGCTCGAACACCGCGGTGCCCTGCCGTCCGACGTCGCCGACCACGACATCCCGGTGCCGCCAGGGCAAGCCGAAGTGGCGCGCGACGTCCCCGCAGTTCAGCGTCAGCTCGGACTCCAGCCCGGGGAAGACGAACGCGAGCCGCCCGCCGCCCGGGCCGAGCAGCGGCCGGTCGGCGAACCAGACGTCGTTGCGCCCCCGCCACGGCTTTCCCCGGCCGACGGCCTTGCGGGCCAGCGCGAGCCGTTTCTCCGTCGGGTCGACGATGCCGAGCCGCACCGGGCCTTCGCCTTCGGGCGCGGCCAGCACCGCCGGATCCGCGCCGGACAGCGTTTCCCGCAGCGCGGCCACGGTCGGGGCGGCCAGCCGCAGCACGCGTTCGGCCTCGTGCACGATCACCGGCGCCGCCGGGCGCGGGGCCTGTTCGAGCACCACGTGGGCGTTGATCCCGCCGAACCCGAACGCGTTGACCGCGGCCCGGCGCATCGGCGCGTCCCACGGCTTCGCCACGTCGAGCGTGGCGAACCGGGTCTTCGCGAGGGCGGGGTGGGGGTCTTCGCAGTGCAGGGTGGGCAGCAGTTTTCCATGGTGCACGGCCAGCGCGGCCTTGATCAGCCCGGCGATCCCGGCCGCGGGCATGGTGTGCCCGATCATCGACTTGACCGAGCCCAGCACCGCGCTGCCCGCGGCGCCGAAAACCTCGGCGAGGGTGGCGAGTTCGGCGCCGTCCCCGGCCGGCGTCGCCGTGCCGTGCGCCTCCAGCAGGCCGATCGAATCCGGGTCGGCCGGGTCCACCCCGGCCGCGGCCCAGGCCTGGCGCACCGCCCGGACCTGACCGCCGGAGTCCGGGCTGACCAGGCTCGCGGTCCGGCCGTCCGAGGCGACCCCGGTCCCGGCGATCACGGCGTAAACGCGGTCGCCGTCCCGTTCGGCGTCGGCCAGCCGCTTGAGCACCACCACCCCGGTGCCCTCGCCGATCAGCACCCCGTCGGCGTCCCGGTGGAACGGCCGGATCCGCTCGGACGGCGAAAGGGCGCCGAGCTGGCTGAACACACTCCAGAACGTGATGTCGTGGCAGTGGTGCACCCCGCCGGCGAGCACGACGTCGCAGCGATCTGATTCAAGCTCCCGCACCGCATGGTCGACGGCGATCAGCGAGGACGCGCAGGCAGCGTCCACTGTGTACGCCGGACCACGCAGGTCGAGCCGGTTGGCCAGCCGGGACGCGGCGAGGTTGGGCACCAGCCCGATGGCGGACTCGGGCGCCTCCGGGCCGAGCTGGTCGGTGAACGCCTGCCGGACCGTCTCGAGCCGCGTTTGATCGAGGTCCGGCAGCAGCTCGCCGAGGGTGCGGACGAGCTGGCTCGCGGTGCGGACCCGCTGGTCGAGCCGCGCCAGGCCCGGGGTGAGGTACCCGCCGCGGCCGAGGATGACCCCGACCCGGGCGCGGTCGGCGGGCAGCCGGTCCGCGCCGCCCGCGTCCGCGAGCGCCTGCGCCGAGACCCGCAGCGCGATCAGCTGGTCGGGCTCGGTGGCGGGCACCGAGTTCGGCATGATCCCGAACCCGGTGACGTCCACTTCGGCCAGCTCGTCGACAAAACCGCCGCGCCGGCAGTACACGCGGTCAGCTCGCCGGTCCGCTTCGGGCGCGTAGTACGCGCTGTCCCACTTTTCCGGCGGCACCTCGGTGATCGCGTCGACGCCGCCGAGCAGGTTCTGCCAGTACGCGTCGAGGTCGGGCGCGCCGGGGAAAAGCACCGACATGCCGACGATCGCGACCCGCTCCTGCCGCTGGGTTTGACGCACGGACGTCACCAGCCCGACGCGGTGTAGACGACGGCGGTGGCGTCCGGCCGGCCCCAGGCCAGCTCGCGCAGCAGGCCGAGGGTGCCCTCCTCCGGGTCGATCAGCTTGATGCCGCGGCGGCCGTAGTCGCGCATCAGCTCGGGCGTGACCATGCCGTCGTTGGTGCCGGTCGGGGCCCACGGTCCCCAGTGGACGGTCACCGCGCGGCCGGCGGGCCAGTCGCGCCCGAGCGTCTCCAGCGCGTCGTTCGCCGCGGCGTAGTCCGATTGACCGCGGTTGCCCAGGGTCGCCGCGATACTGCCGAAGAGCACCACGAATTTGGGCTCCCCCGGCAGATCCGCGGTCGCCTCCAGCAGCGTCCGCGCGCCGTCGACCTTCGTGCCGTACACCCGGTCGAACGATTCCGGGGACTTCTGCGCGATCAGCTTGTCCTCGATCACGCCGGCCGCGTAGACGATGCCGTCGAGACGGCCGTGCTCGGCGTGGATCTCCTTGACCGCGCGGTGCACGGCCTCGGCGTCCAGCATGTCGACGGACTGGTACCGCACCGGGCTGCCGAGCGCTTCGAGCCGCTCGAGGGTGCCGCGGACCTCGCGTTCGCCGAGGATGCGCCGCACCGCGCGTTCGATCTCGGCCGGGACCTTCAGCCCGTCCGCGATCAGGGCGGCCCGGAGTTCCTTGGCATCCTTCGCCGCGGGGTACTCGTCCTCGGCGGGAGGCACCGGCGTCCGGCCGAGCAGCTCGATCCGGCAGCGTGCCGCGGCGGCCAGCGTCGTGGCGAAGCGCGCGGTGATCCCCTTCGCCCCACCGACCAGCAGGACGACGGAGCCGCGGTCCAGCCCGGCGGCGGTGGCCTCGGCCGCGCCGTCCCCGGCCGGTCCCGCGCCGCTGCTGCCGAGCAGGCCCAGGCTCTCCGGCGTCATCCGGAGACCGCGCCGGGTGCCGCCGCGCAGCACCACCGGCTCACGATCCACAGTGGACAGCTCGGCGACCAGCCCGGCGGCGACCTCGCCGATCTCCGTGCCCGGCGGGTGTTCCACGACGCGGGCCAGCGCGTCCGGGTACTCGCGGGCGACGCTGCGGTAGAACCCGCGCAGGCCCTCGCCCGGCCCCGCGGTCAGCAGCCAGCGGAGGTCCCCGGCGAGCGCGGCGCGGTAGGCCGGGAAGGCCTCCGGCAGCACCGGCCCGGCCGCCGGTTCCGGCAGGTGCAGGACGCCGTCGAACCCGGGCCGGACGTCCTCGGCGATCTCCGCCTCCGCGCCCAGCCCGGTCAGCCGGTCGCGGACGGCCTCGGCCAGCGGCCCCGG
>DASXYS010000235.1:0-3450 GCA_036502365.1 Amycolatopsis sp. | reverse complement strand
TCCTGCAGGTCGTCGGGGATGACGTAGTCGCGCCCGGTCAGCGCGGCGTGCGCCCTGGCCGCCCTGACCAGTTGCAGCGTCGACCGGGGCGAGGCGCCGAGCCGGAGGTCGGGGGAGTGGCGGGTGGCCGCCACCAGGTCGATGGCGTACTTCTTGACCGCCTGCGAGACGTAGACGCCGCGCACCGCGTCGATCAGCGCGCGCACCTCGGACGTCGTGGCCACCGGCTCCAGCTTGTCGAGCGGCGGGGTGCCGCCGTGCACGTCGAGCATCTCCAGCTCGGCCGACGGCTCGGGGTAGCCCATGGCGACCCGGGCGGTGAACCTGTCGCGCTGCGCCTCGGGAAGGGGATAGGTGCCTTCCATCTCGATCGGGTTCTGGGTGGCGATCACCATGAACGGCGCATCCATCTGGTACTCGGCGCCGTCGACCGTGACGTGCCGTTCCTCCATACATTCCAGCAGCGCGGACTGGGTCTTCGGGGACGCGCGGTTGATCTCGTCGCCGACCACGATGTTCGCGAACACCGGGCCGGGGCGGAACTCGAACTCGCCGGTCTGCCGGTTGTAGATGGAGACACCGGTGACGTCGCTGGGCAGCAGGTCCGGGGTGAACTGGACGCGGCTCACGGTGCAGTCGATCGACCGGGCGAGTGCCTTCGCCAGCGAGGTCTTGCCGACGCCCGGCACGTCTTCGACGAGCAGGTGGCCCTCGGCCAGCAGCGTCACCAGCGCGATCCGGATGACGTCGGGCTTGCCGACCAGCACCCGCTCGACGTTCGCCGCGATCCGGCGGGCCGTGTCGTGCAGCTCGTCGAGGGAGGCTCTCGGTGCGTAGCCGTTCTGTCGCCCGATCGGGGCGTCCGCCGCCGGATAGGCGGGCTGCCCGGTCGCCTCACCCGGTGTTCCGGCGGGGGAAGCGGACTGGATTCTCGACGTCACTCGTCCTCCTGGTGGCGCATGGCTGTGCGGGTTTCACCGGCTCCGCCGGGTCGCTCGCTGTCCACGCAGCGATCAGCCTTGTCCTCAGTGTGTCAAACCTGGGCGAACTCGGCGGCGCAACCCCGCGAACACCTCCCGATACTGCGGCCTATGGTTACCAATCCGGACACAGTCACGGCGGCATCGGCCGCGCACAGGCCGTCGCCACCCGCTCCGCCTGCTTTTGGCCGGATTGGTAACACTCTGCCACGGCCTTGGTTGCGCCGTTCGGGTGAGCAGTAGCGCGATTTCGGGTGCTCCCGCTGACGCACCGCTCTGACGTATGCTCCGGAACCGAGGTCGCTCGACTACGGAGAGGCGTAACCGCACATGAGCGAGGTGGGGGCCGCACCGCTGCCCGACGTGCCGGGCTTGACCGGCTCCGGCCGCGGCGGCTTCGCCGTGGCCCCGGAACTGGCCGCCGACACGTACGCGAAGCTCGGCGCGCTGCAGGACGTGGTCGGCGAGATGGTGCGCGAGGCCAAGGTGCTCGGCCGCTCGGTGCCGCTCGGCAGTGGCTACGCGAGTGAGGTCGGCGACTTCATGGCGAAGTACGGCATGAGCGGCGGTGAGGGCTCGGCCGTCGAGCAGCTCACGTCGTTCGGCAAGGAACTCGAAGGCCTCAAGCGGCGGATCGCCGGCGCACTGGCCAAGTACCAGGACCAGGACCAGGACGCGGCCGGCGGGGTGGACTGCTCCGGTGGCTGAGCGCAAGACGTTCCTCCTGCTGGTTCCCGCGCTGCTCGTGCTCTCCGCCTGCGGTGCCCGGATGCCCGCGAGCCAGAACGCGATGGCCGCCCACGCGTCGCCCTCGCCCGAAGGTGCGGCACCCCAGACCACCACTACTGCCGCCCCGACGTCGCTTGCCCAGCTCGACCCGTGTGCGCTGCTTTCGCCTTCGGACCGCTCGACGGCCGGGCTGACTCAGCTGGGCAAGCCGAAGACGATCGGCGAAGCACGGGCCTGTGACTGGACCGTGCCGGCCACCTTCGGCGTCACCGTCACGCTCGACGAGAACGCCGGGCTGGCCAACCTCGACGTCTCACAGGGCACCCGCACCAAGAAGAAGGTGGGCACGCACCAGGCGGTGCAGCTGGTGGACCGCAAGGCCACCGACGGCACGTGCGCGGTGCTGCTCGGCGTCGGCGGCTCCGCGAGCGTGCAGGTCGACGTCAGCAACTCGACCTTCTCCGACAGCACCCTCGCCTGCCGGCGGGCCACCACCGTGGCCGGGCTGGTGGAGCCCAAGCTGCCCTGACCCGCTGATCCCGCTGTCCCGAGAAACGGAAGGTGCCGTGTCCGCTGCAGAGCCGGCCGTCCCGGAGCCGACGGCCCGGTACGAGTCCTACAGCCACGAAGCCCTGGCCGCCCAGGTCGAGCAGGGCAACGACCCGGTGTCGGCCGGCGAGACCGGCGCCCGCTGGACCGAGTTGTCCCGCCGGTTCCGCGACTCCACCGCCGAGCTGACCTCATTGGTCGCCGGCAGCCAGGAATCGTGGCAGGGCGAGGCCGGTGACGCGATGCGCGCGGTGCTGGGCCGGGCCGCGAACTGGCTCGGCGACTCGGCCGCGGTGGCGGGTGTGGTCGGCGAGTCCGTGGCGGGCCAGGCCGAGGTCGCGGCGCGGGCGCGCGCGGACATGCCGCCGCCGGTGGAGTACGACCCGGCGGGGATGCTCCGCTCGGCCGCGGCGAGCGGCAACGTGCTGGCGCTCGCCGGGCTGTCGGCCGTGATGGACGCCCGCCGCGCGGAAGCCGAAGCGGCGCGGCAGAAGGCGATCGACGTGCTGCACACCCGGGACACCGCGTTGCACGGCCTCGTGCCGCGGGTGGTGTTCCCGGTGGCCCCGGAGCTGGGGCCGGCTTGATCCGGGTCTCCGCGTCGGCGTTCGACGTGCTGTGGACCGACCTCGGGCTCGGGCGGCCGCCGGTGCCGCTGGCCGTGCGCAGTGTCGGGTCCACTGAGGACGAACGCGCGCTGATCCGGGCCGAGGTCTACCGGAACCTCGGCGAGCGCGGGCTGTTCGACGGGGCCGCACTGGATCCGGCACTGGAGAACCGGCTGCGGTTGCTGGACGGCGCCGAGCGGTTCGTGGCCTGTGAAGCGCTGGTGGACATGACGGCGGAGGTGCCGTTCCGGGCGGTGGCCGCGGTGCGCGGGCGGTCCGGGGTGCTGGCCGTGCAGCCCTCGCAGACGATCGCGTTGAGCGGGATCCGGAGCGGCGAGCTGGGGACGGCGATCGTCGAGGTGCTGCCGGAACTCGGGGCCGGGCCGGGGTACGGGGTGAGCCTGCCGGCCGGAACGGTTGCGGGAGCCGGGGATCCGTCGCTCGGCGGGCGAGGCGCCCGGTCGGCTGAGGCTGCCGCTTCGGCTGACGGATCGGGTACGTCGGCGGCGTCGGCGGCCCAGGTCCGGGAGGTGCTGGCGATTCAGGCCCGGCCGGTCTACGCGGCGGGGCAGTTCAGCGCTTAC
>DASXYS010000234.1:0-9678 GCA_036502365.1 Amycolatopsis sp. | reverse complement strand
CCGGGCCGGAGGGTGGTTCGGGCAGAAGCGCGGAGCTGTCAGGGCAGCAACCGGGCGAGTTCAACTCCCGTCCCCTCCGGCGTCGTCTGGGGTTCAGGCGGTGCTGGTCGACTGATCGGTGTTCCTGACCGGCCGGCTCGTAGAGGACGAAGTGACACAATTCGCACAAGGCGGGGATGGTGACCCGCTGGCCTCGTTCACCGCCGAGGTCGAGGACATCAGAGCCAAGGCCGAGGAGATGACCGAGCGGCTGCGCACCGCCACCGGGACGGCCCGGACGCCGGACGGCGCCGTGTCCGTGACCGTCGGCGCGGCCGGGGTCCTGCAGGGGATCACGTTCGGCGCAAAGGCTTATCACCGGCCGCCGGAGGCGCTCTCCGCGATGGTGATGCAGCTGATCGCGACCGCGCAGAAGCAGGTGTCGGCGGAGGTCTATGGCGCGTTCGGCGGACTGGTCGGCGGTGAGGGCTCCGAGGCGATGTCGATCCTGCAGGAGTTCCTGCCCCAGCCGGACGAGGAGGAGGACGAGCCGGCGCCCCCCGCGGCCGCGCCGCCGCCACCTCCGCCGCACCAGCAGCCGCCGCACCAGCACCAGCCGCCGCCACCGCCCGCGCCGCCCCATCAGCAGGAGAGCCCCCCGTCGCCTTCACCGCGCCGTCCGCCCCGGTCGGCCCCGGTCGAGGACGACCTCGACAACAATCCTTGGTAGAAAGGCAAAACCGGTGGCAGGCAACGGTTTCACGGTCATCCCGGACGAGCTGCACAAATTCAGCGGGTACCTCACCGGCACCACCGCGCCCGCGGTGAAGGAAGCCGCCGGCGGCGTGCACGGCGCGAACGGCTTCGACAACCAGGCGTTCGGCATCCTCCTCGCGCAGATCCTCGCCGTCCCGGCACGGATCGCGATGGGGGTCGTCGCCGGCAACCTGGACAAGATCTCGGACGACGTCAACGCGACGGCGGACGCCACGAAAAAGGCCGCGGAGGCCTACACCAACCAGGACGAGGCCGCTTCGAAAGGGCTCGGGACCTTCAAGGCGGAACTGAAACAATGACAGTCCCTATCACGTCCTCGAACTCGACGAGCGGGGCCGGCGCGATCGACAGCTGGCACAGCGTGGCCTCGGCGATCACCGAGATCAAGACCGCGCACGGGGCGGACGCGGCGGCGATCGGCGTCGAGATCGGCGTGACGGTGATCGGCGCGATCGCCGACACCGCCGCGCTGGTGCTGGACCCGCTGGCGAAGCTGGTGTCGGCCGGCCTCGGCTGGCTGATCGAGCACATCTCCTTCCTCAAGGAGCCGCTGGACCAGGTGGCCGGCGACCCGGCGGAGATCAAGAAGCTGGCCGACGAGCTGCACAAGATCGGCGAGACGCTCCGCAACGCGGCGAAGGACCTGGACGCCACGCTCGCCGCCCAGGTCACCAACTGGAAGGGCGACGGATACGAGGCCTTCAAGAAGGAGGTCGAGACCCGGCGCGGGCAGATCGACGACTCAGGCCACTCCGTCGACATCGCCGGGTACGTGGTCGAGACGACGATGGCGCTGGTCACCGCGGTGCGCTCGCTGCTGCGCGACCTGATCACCACGGTGCTGGGCGACATCATCGCCACGGTGCTGGTCGGGCTGGCGATGGCCGCGTTCACCTTCGGCGCGTCGCTGGTCGCGGCGGTCGGCACGAGCGTGGCGCTGGCGGCGGCGCAGGCGGTGTCGTTCGCCGCGAAGCTGGCCAAGCTGATGGGCCTGGGGGAGCGCACCGTCGCGCGGCTGGTCAAGCTTGCCGCTTCGATCAAGCCGGTCCCGAAGACCAGCGGGGCGGGGCATGAGCTGACCTCGATCACGCCGCACACGGGTGGCACGGGCACGCCGCACACCGAGACTCCGCCGGGGACGCCGACGCCGCACAACGAGACGCCGCCGCCGACGCCGCACGACGAGACGCCGCCGCCGACCCCGCACGATGAGACTCCGCCGGGCACCCCGCACAACAACGAAGACGATGTGCTGAACGACTGGGTGAACGCGGACAACCACTTCAACGGCCCGCCGCAGGGTCAGCACAACCCGCCGCACGAAGACGCGCCGAACCCCCACGACGACACTTCCAGCACGCACGACGACGCGCCGACCCCGCACGACGATGCGCCGACTCCCCACGACGACACGCCGGCCCCGCACGACGAGGGCACGAACACCGCCGGGGACCACACCGACACCCCGCCGGCGAAGCCCCCGGAGCCGCAGTCGCCGCTCAAGCCGTGGGAAATCAAGAAGATGAAGGCGCACGAGGACTGGCTGAAGGGCGCGAGCTGGGACAAGGTCAAGTGGGTCGAGAACCAGTTCAAGAACAACCCGAAGCTCCAGCAGTACTACCCGGTGCTCAAGGGCCTGTCGGACGCCAAGAGCAGTAAGAACTTCGTCGGCTGGGTCGGCAAGGACTTCGTGAACATCGACAAGGCGCTCACCGACATCCAGATGCAGGCGGACGCCGCCTGGGCGGATTCGGACAAGCAGTGGCGCGAGCAGCACCCGGACCCGGCCGGGCCCGACCCCGCTCCGGCCGACTCCGGCCAGCAGAAGGCCTGACCGCCCAGTTTCCCAGCTGCACCACCGAGATCCCGCTGCCGACCGGCAGCGGGATCTCCGCGTTGGGGGCCCTGGACGAACGGCGGGGCACGGGCGATCCGAAAGTCTTCGTGAGAGTGCACTTGCATGAACGCACGCGAGTCGTCTACAGTCATGCGAGTCAGCTCTTACGAAGGAGATTTACCCATGACCGCCTCAGCCACCACCAGCCGCACCCGGACCCTCTACCTGGCTGACGGTTTGTCCGTCACCGTCAACGAGTTCGGCGAAAACACCGACGGGCAGGCTGTGCTCCTGCTGCACGGCGGCGCCGGGCCCCGCTCGGTGGCCGGTCTCGCGACCGCGATGTCCGAGCACGTGTACACCGTCGCCCCGATCCACCCCGGCTTCGACGGCACGCCGCGGCCGGAATGGACCGACAGCTACGAGGAACTGGCCTGGGCCTACCTGGACCTGCTCGACCAGCTCGACCTGAACGGGGTCATGGTGATCGGCAACTCGCTCGGCGGCCAGATCGCCACCGAGATGGCGCTGCGCGACACCCGCGGCCGCGTGGGCTGCCTGGTTCTGCTCAACGCTTCCGGCCCGCAGCCCGACGACGAGGGTGACATCCTCGACATCCGGACCATCCCGCCGCTCGAAATCGGCGGGCTGTCCTTCGCCAACGCGGCGTTCCGGCCGGATATGACGAAGCTGACCGACGAGCAGCGGGCCGGCATGGCCGCCAACCAGAAGACCCAGGCCGTCTACGCCGGGGAGAACTTCCTCTACGACCCGAAGATCCGCCGGCGCCTGCACCGCGTCACCGTCCCGGTGCTGGTCGTCTGGGGCGAGCAGGACGGCATCTTCAGTGCCCGTTACGGCCGCACGTACGCCGGCGCGTTCCCGAACAGCCGCTTCGTGCCGGTCGAGGGCGCCGGGCACTTCCCGCAGATCGAGCAGCTGGGCGCCACCCTCGGCGCCATCGGCGATTTTGTTGACACTGTGGTGAAGCCGGACGAGAACGCCTGATCACCCATCTCGCCGCGTCGGGGGCTGTGAAGCCGCCGGCGCGGCGTTTTCGTGTCTGGGCACGGAAGCCGTGGCCCGAGGCTTCACTTCTTTCGCTTGCGCCGTCCGGGGTTCTCCTGGACGAAGGCCCGGGTGAGCGTGGCCGCCGTGCTGACGGCGCTGGCGATCGCGTCCTCCGGGTCGAGCCCGGCCAGGTCGATCAGGGTGAACAGCGCCTCGGCGCTGACGACCACGGCCAGGCTGCGGTGCAACTGCGTCAGCGCGGGGCTGTCCGGGTCGTGGGTTTCGGCCAGCGGGGCCAGTGCGTCTTCGATCAGGCCGAACCGCAGGCCCGGGCGGGCGGCGGGGCCCGGCCGGGCGACGGTGGCGGCGATCATCGCGCGCACCACCCCCTGCCGGGCGAGCACGTGCCGCAGCAGGAACTCGGCCGCGGCCGCCACCCGTTCGACCGGGTCTTCGGAGCCCTCGACCGATTTCAGTGCTTCGGCCGGCGTGGGCAGCTGCCCGGCGATCGCCTCTTTCAGCAGGCTGGCCAGGTCCGGGAAATAGCGGTAGGCGGTCGCTTCGGAAACCAGGGCCGCCTTGGCGATCTCGGGCATGGTCACCTCGCGCCCCGTCCGGCTCAGCTCCGCCGCGGCCGCCACGATCGCCCGGTGCGTGCGCAGCTTCTGGTTCACGCGACCGCTGGTGGTCTGCTCGGTCATCGCTCGCCCCTTCCGTCCGCACCCAGTTTAGCGTGTCGACTCCGACGATGAGAGCAGACTTGCATGACTGGGCGAGTCGTTCACGGTCGAGGGGTCCCTCGTTCGCGCGGTCGAGGCCGGGCCCGCGAGTTCGTCCTCGAGGCTGATCACCGCCGGCGGCCGGACGCGGAGACTGAGTGCACAAGATGAAGGAGGTCCACCCCATGTCCCGTCTGCTGCGTGACAAACCCGAAGTGTCCTGGAATCGCCTGGTGCCGCGAACGGTCGGCCGGGCCTGGTTGAACGTCGCGCTGGCCTTCGCCGCGGCCGGCTGCATCGCCTTGTCGTTCATCGCCAACTACGACGGGCGCTGGCAGACCAGTGTCCCGTTCGGGGTCGCGCTGGTGTGCTCCCTGACGCTCATCCCGCGGGCGATCGCGGGACTCGTGATCCTGAGGCGGGAGGCCGCCCGCGATCAGTGAGCCGATCCCAGTGGTGAAAAATCCGCAGGTGCGGAATTACGGCCGGGCGGTGCGGATGACCCTCAGAACGGGAAGCCGTGCGCCTGCTCGCGGACGGTCAGCCACTGCCACTGGGTGAACTCGTCCCAGCTGCTCTGCGAGCCGAACCGGGCGCCGTTGCCGGAGGCGCCGGTGCCGCCGAACGGGGCGTAGGCGTCGTTGTTGAGCGTCTGGTCGTTGATGTGGACGATCCCGGTGCGCAGCTGGTCGGCCAGCGCCCGGCCGCGGTCGGCGGAGCCGGTCTGGATGGCGGCGACCAGGCCGTACTCGGTGTCGTTGGCGACCGAGGCCGCTTCGGCGTCGTCCCGCACGACTACCACCGGGGCGACCGGGCCGAAGATCTCCTCGCGGAACGCGGGCATCGCCGCGGTCACCCCGGCCAGCACGGTCGGCGAGTAGAACAGCTTCTCGTGGGTGCCGCCCGCGCGGACCTCCGCGCCCGCCGCGACCGTGGTGCTGACGATGCGGTCGACGTTGGCCAGCTGCCGCTCGTTGATCAGCGGGCCCAGCGCCACCTGCTCGGTGTGCGGGTTGCCGACCGGCAGCGCGGCGGCGCGCCGCGAAAGCCGTTCGAGGTATTCGTCGGCCACGGACTCGACCACGATGTGCCGCCCCGCGGTCATGCAGACCTGGCCCTGGTGCAGGAAAGCGCCCCAGGCACCGGACGAGCTGGCGATGTCGAGGTCGGCGTCGTCGAGGATGATCAACGCGTTGTTTCCGCCCAGCTCAAGGGAAACGCGCTTGAGCGAGCGCCCCGCCGCGGCGCCGACCTCGCGGCCGACCGCGGTCGATCCGGTGAACGAGATCATCGCGACGTTCGGGTCGGAAGTCAGCGCGGAACCGGCTTCGGCGTCGCCGGGCAGGACGTGCAGCAGCCCTTCGGGCAGGCCGGCCTCCTCGAACAGCCGCGCGATCAGGACGCCGCCGGCCACCGGCGTCTGGACGTCGGGCTTGAGGATCACGGCGTTGCCGAGCGCCAGCGCCGGCGCGACCGCCCGCACCGAAAGGATCTGCGGGAAGTTCCACGGGCTGATCACGCCGACCACCCCGAGCGGCACCCGGCGGGCGATCGACTCGCGGCCCGCCTCGCTGGCCGGGAGCAGGTGGCCCCACGGCTGGGTCGGCAGCGCCGCCGCCTCCCACAGCTCGCCGAGGACCAGCTGCACCTCGAACGCGGCCTTGCCGGGGATCCCGCCGCCCTCGCGGATCAGCCAGGTTTCGAACTCCTCGTGATTGTCCTCCAGCAACCGGGCGACGCGGCGCAGCAGCGCGGCGCGTTCGGGCCCCGGCGTCGCCGCCCACGCGGGCTGCGCTTCGCGGGCGCGCACCGCGGCCGCGGCGACGTCGGCCTTGTTGGCCAGGCCGACCTCGGCGAGCTTCTCCCCGGTGGCGGGCTCCACCGTGACCAGAGTGCCGCCTTCGGCCGGGACCCAGCCGCCGCTGAAGATCCGGGTGCTCCAGTCCGTGTGATCGAGCAGCGTCATGGGGAATCCTTTCCGGCGCGGGCGAATCGTTCCCATTGTCATCGTCCGCGGCGCCGGGAGGTTGTCCTCGCGCGCCAGAAGCTTTGACGCTGAGCGACAGAGCGGTACTTTCGGGAGGACCGTCAAGGCCGACGGAGAGGTTCGCGATGTCTGTCGCCGAGGCCCAGCGCAGTGACGCCTGGCGCCACGAGCTGGCGCGCTCGTTCGCCGATCTGCGGGCCGAGACGTACGACTCCGGGCTGCCCGACGGGCGGCTGGCCGGCACCGCACTCGGCGACGTCGGTGTCTACGACATCCGGGGCAGCACCCAGCGGGTCCGCCGGTCGCTGCGCACCACCCGCCGGGAGCCGCTGGACCTGCTCAAGGTCTGCCTGATGCTGGAGGGCACCGCCACCGTCGACCAGGACCGCCACCACGTGGCGCTGGACCGGGGCGAGCTGGCCGTCTACGACACCGGCCGGCCGTACGAGCTGGTGCTGAACGGGCCGTGGCGCTGCGCGGTGATGACCGTGCCACGGCGGACACTGGGGCTTCCCGGGGCCGCGCTTTCGGGGTCCATGGAGCACGCCGTCGCCACCGCCGCCGGGCCCGGTCACCTGTTCGCCTCGTACCTGCGCGGCACTCTCGACCAGCGCGACGAGCTGGGCGCCGGAACCGGCGACCGCCTCGGCGAAGCCGCCGTCGCGTTGCTGACCGTCGCACTCAGCGGCCAGCTGCGGCCGGGTCGCGACCGGGCGGCGTTGCTGCAACGCCACCGGGTCGCCGAGTACGTCCGCCACCACCTGCACGACCCGTCGCTGTCCCCTGCGACGGTCGCGGGGGCGCTGCACATGTCCGCGCGCTCCCTGCACCGCCTGTTCGAGGACGAGGACGACACCTTCAGCCGTTACGTCCGCCGCTCCCGCCTCGAAGCCATCCGCCGCGACCTGGCCGACCCGGTGCTGGGGGACCGGAGCATCGCTGCGCTGGCTGCCCGTCATGGGGTCGCGGACCAGTCTTGGCTTTCTCGGGCTTTCCGGGCCGAGTATGGGCTTTCTCCCTCGGAGTCAAGGAAAAACGCCCTCGGCGGTAGCCCGGACTGAGACCGCCCCAGTCCCACGATCGTGGTGTGAATGGCTTCCCCGCCCGCCCTTCAGAACAGGCGGCCCGGCCCGGACCGTGCGTAGAGTCGGGCTCATGCCAGGGGACGAAGGCCTGCTCACCGCGGGTGTCACGCAAGGGCTGACCGCCGCCGAGGTGGCGGAGCGGATCGCCGCGGGGCGGACCAACGATGTTCCCTCGCGGGTGAGCCGCGGCAGCTGGGAGATCGTCCGGGCGAATGTGTTCACCCGGATCAACGCGATCTTCGGGGTGCTGGCGGTGATCATCTTCTCCACCGGGTACCTGCTCGACGGGCTGTTCGCCGGGCTGATCGTGGCCAACAGCGTGGTCGGGATCGTGCAGGAGCTGCGGGCGAAGCGGACGCTGGACCGGCTGGTGATCGTCGGGCAGGTGCGGCCGACGGTGCGGCGGGACGGCGTGAGCCGGGAGGTGCCGCCCGGGGAGCTGGTCGTCGACGACGTGGTCGAGGTCGGCGCGGGGGACCAGATCGTGGTGGACGGCGCGGTGCTGGCGGCGGAAGCCCTCGAAGTGGACGAGTCGCTGCTCACCGGCGAGTCGGACCCGGTCCTGAAGCACCCGGGCGAGGAGGTCATGTCGGGCAGCTTCGTGGTGGCGGGCAGCGGGGCGTACCGGGCGACGAAGGTGGGCCGGGAGTCCTACGCCGTGCGGCTGGCCGAGGAGGCCGGGCAGTTCACCCTGGTCGATTCCGAGCTGCGCCGGGGGATCGACAAGATCCTGAAGGTCGTCACCTACGTGCTGGTGCCGGCCGGCGCGTTGTCGATCTACAACCAGCTTTCCGGCTCGCAGGCCCTGCCCGACGCGCTGCGCGGAATGGTGGCCGCGCTCGTCCCGATGGTGCCGGAGGGCCTGATCCTGCTGACCTCCGTCGCGTTCGCGGTCGGCGTCGTCCGGCTGGGCGGGCGGCAGTGCCTGGTCAACGAGCTGCCCGCGATCGAGGGGCTGGCGCGGGTGGACGTCGTGTGCGCCGACAAGACCGGCACGCTCACGGAGAACGCGATGCGGCTGGCGGAGGTGCGGCCGCTCGGCGAGCCGGACGTCGCACCCGAGACCGTGCTGGCCGCGCTGGCCGCCGCGGATCCCCGGCCGAACGCCAGCCTGCTGGCGATCGCGGAGGCGAGCCCGCCCGCGCCCGGCTGGACCGCCGGTTCCGTGACCCCGTTCTCCTCCGCGCGCAAATGGAGCGGCGCGAGTTTCGGCGAGCACGGCGACTGGGTGCTCGGCGCGCCCGACGTGCTGCTGGACGCGGGCTCGGAGGAGCGCGCGGAGGCGGAGCGGATCGGCGCGCAGGGGCTGCGGGTGCTGTTGCTCGGCCGTGCTGGGCAGGCGGTCGACGCGCCGGGGGCGCCGGGCGGCGTGACTCCGGTGGCACTGGTGGTGCTGGAACAGAAGATCCGCGATGACGCGCGCGAGACGTTGGACTACTTCGCCGCGCAGGGCGTCGCGGTCAAGGTGATCTCCGGTGACAACGCCGTTTCCGTCGGCGCGGTCGCTCGGACGCTGGCGCTGCCGGGTGCCGACGCGCCGGTGGACGCCCGGACGCTGCCCGAAGACCCCGAGCGGCTGGCCGAGGAACTCGAGGGCGCCGCCGTGTTCGGGCGGGTCACGCCGGCCCAGAAACGGGCCATGGTCGCGGCCCTGCAATCGCGGGGGCACACGGTCGCGATGACCGGGGACGGCGTCAACGACGTCCTCGCGCTCAAGGACGCCGACGTCGGGGTGGCGATGGGCGCGGGGAGCCCGGCCACCCGCTCGGTGGCACAGATCGTCTTGCTGGACAACGCTTTCGCGACGTTGCCCTACGTCGTAGGCGAAGGACGGCGGGTGATCGGCAACATCGAGCGGGTCGCCAGCCTGTTCCTCACCAAGACGGTTTATTCGGTGCTGCTGGCCCTGATCGTGGGCGTCCCCGGCCTGATCGGCTACGACGCGTTGCCGTACCCGTTCCTGCCCCGGCACGTCACCATCGTCGGCTGGTTCACCATCGGCCTGCCCGCGTTCGTGTTGTCGCTGGCGCCGAACAACGACCGGGCCCGCGGCGGTTTCGTGGGCCGGGTGCTCCGGACGGCGGTGCCGGCCGGGATCGTGATCGGGGCCGCCTCCTTCACCGCGTACATCCTGGTGCATTCCGGCACGACCGACCAGGTCCAGGCGAGCACGACCGCGCTGATCACCGTGATGGCGCTCGCGTTGTGGGTGCTGGCCGTCGTCGCCCGGCCCTACACCTGGTGGAAAGCCGGGCTGGTGACGGCGATGGTCGTGATCTCCGG